>CAMLYR010000163.1 GCA_946491915.1 uncultured Clostridium sp. | reverse complement strand
GTTCTTATAGCTATGCTTTTTCACACCTCTGCAGCAATAGGTATTATTTTCTTGTTAATATATTGGTTTTTATATGATAATGGTGGGAAGACAAGTCTAAACTTAGGAAATTTTAGACTTTCTAATAATGATTTTAAGGTTCTATGTATTACTATAATAAGTTTAATAATTATTTTCCTTCCTAGCTTGTTAAAGAATATTTTTTCATCGTCAGCTGCTTTTGCAACATATACTAATTATATTCCAGATACAATAAATTTGTCTTTTCAACAATTAGCTATAAAATTACCATTTTTAATAATTATTCTTATTGAATGGAGGAGTATGCGTGAGAATCCTTTAAGATATTTCTATCTTTCTATAGCCATAATCGATATTTTTCTTTCACAATTTTCTGGACAATCTGCGTCAGCCAGTGCTAGTGAGTTTGGGTCTCGAATTTCATGGTATACATCTATCTTTTATATTTATTCAGTACCAAATGCATTAATGTCAGATAAAATTAAAAATCGACGTTTATTATTAACAATATTCTTAGTGTTATTCTTAATTGTCTACTGGATTATTTTTACGGTGATTCTTAACTATAATGAGACTTTCCCATATGCTTTTTCTAATAATTATTTTAGATAAATTTTAAAATACTAAATTTAAAGAGGAAAAGAGAATGAAAAGAAAATTACAGAAATTTCAAATTATAGAATATTTTTCTGAAATAAATCCTGCTGGTAAGGCACCAATGGACTTTATTAATATAGGAAAAAAATTGGGCTTTCAGTTAATTGAGTTTAATTTGACTTCGCCAAAAAAAAATATTTATGATAAAGTTAAATCAAGAATTAATTATGTAAATAAATGGAAACAATTTTATAAAAAAGTTCCCTCAGATTCAATAATCTTAATTCAACTTCCTAATACCATATATAAATTCAATAAATTTGAAAAATTAGAAAAGTTAAAAAAAGAAAAAAATGTACATATAATTGCAGTTATTCATGATATTAATCAATTACGTGGATATAAAGATGATAAAATTTTTAATAAAGAAATGAGTTTTGTTATTAACTCAGCTGAGAAAATCATCGTACATAATGCTAATATGAGAAAATATTTTGAAAGACTCGGTGTAAATGCTTCAAGATTAATTGACTTAAAGATTTTTGACTATATATTGTGTGAGGATAATACTAAAAAAATAATGTTTTCTCGGGTGGTTAATATAGCAGGAAACTTAGATGATAAAAAAGCGGGATATTTAAAAAAAATAAAAAGTCTAGATGTTAGCTTTAATCTTTTTGGTATTAATTATAATTTAGAAAAAGCGAAAAATATAAGTTATAAAGGAAATTTTCCTTCTGAAGAAATTCCAAACATATTGAACACTGGATTTGGCCTTATATGGGATGGTAATAGTTTAACGGAGTGTAATGGATTATATGGTGAGTACTTAAAGTATAATTCTCCGTTTAAACTCTCTCTATATTTGGCCGCTGGCTTACCAGTAATTATATGGTCTAAGGCTGCTCAGGCTTCCTTTGTTGAGCAGAATAAAGTGGGGTTAGTTGTAGATTCATTGTATGATTTATCGGAGAAATTGAGTAATTTAAGTGAAGCGGAATATTTTGAATTGGTGAATAACGTTAAGGTTGTTTCTAGTAAGTTACGCACTGGGTATTATACTACGAAGGCAATCGAAAAAGCGGTTGAAGAAATTGGTGAAAAAAAGTAAAAATGAAGAGATATTTAATAGTTGGATCAGGCTTATTTGGTGCAGTATTTGCGCATGAAGTAGCAAAACGTGGCAATAAGGTTACTGTAATTGAACAAAGAGATCATGTAGCAGGAAATATTTATACTAAAGAAGTGGATGGAATTCAAGTTCATCAGTATGGAGCACATATTTTCCATACTTCAAATAAAGAAGTTTGGGATTATGTACAACAATTTGCGGAATTTAATCGCTATACTAATGCTCCGGTAGCTAATTACTATGGTAAAATGTACAATTTACCATTTAATATGAATACCTTTAGTGAAATGTGGGGAGTAAGAACCCCCCAAGAAGCTCTTGAGAAAATCAATGAACAACGTCAAGAAATGGCAGGAAAAGAGCCACAAAATCTTGAAGAACAAGCTATCTCATTGATTGGACGTGATATCTATGAAAAGCTAATTAAAGGTTACACTGAAAAACAATGGGGAAGAAAGGCTACTGAATTACCAGCATTCATCATTAAACGTTTACCGGTTCGATTGACTTATGATAATAACTACTTCAATGATGATTATCAAGGAATTCCTAAAGGTGGATATACTCAAATTGTTGAAAAAATGCTTGATAATGAAAACATTGAAGTTAAATTAAATACTGATTTCTTTGATAATAAAGATGAATATTTAAAAGACTTTGATAAGATTGTTTACACAGGTATGATTGATAAGTTTTTCGATTATAAGTTAGGCGAACTAGAATACCGTTCACTTCGTTTTGAAACTGAAGAAAAAGATGT
>CAMLYR010000162.1 GCA_946491915.1 uncultured Clostridium sp. | reverse complement strand
TAGAGGTGCAATTATATTTATAGAAGATGAATGGCTCCTAAACCATCCAAAATTTTCAAATATAAATTTTAGCGAGAATTATATAATTATATATCAAAAAGAAATATGGGAAATATTCAAAAAAATTCTAGATGAAGATTATATGAAAAATAGAATAATTAATATATTTGGAGAAGATATTTATAGAGTAAAAGGATATATATATGAAATATATTGCAAAAAGGAAGATGATTTATATACATATATTTTTCCAATGCCTTTTGTTGATTTTAGTATTATGGATTGGATTAATGATATGGTAGATAGTAGTCCTTTTAGTAATACTAAATTTAAAGTTGTTTGCAATGATTTTGGCTTAAGACAAGTTAGAAAGTTTTTGAAAGATGATGTTGATGTAATTTGTATTACATAAAAACTAAAGAAATTCGGAAAATAATGTAGAATTATTGTAGAAAATGACATTTTATGATATAAAATAATAAGAAATTATAAATGGGGGCAATAAAATGGCAAAAAAAGAATCAAGTACAACACTTGGATATGAGGATAAACTATGGCAAGCAGCAGATAAGTTAAGAGGGAGTATGGATGCAGCAGAATATAAACATGTTGTATTAGGGCTAATATTTTTGAAATATGTATCTGATGCTTTTGAAACTAGACAGAAACAATTAGAAAAGGAAGAACTTGCAGATCCAGAAGACAAAGATGAGTATATTTCTGAAAATGTATTTTGGGTTCCAAAAGAAGCAAGATGGGAAGAAATATTAAAGCATGCAAATACACCAGAGATAGGTCAGATTATAGATAGAGCAATGGAAGCTATCGAAAAAGAAAACCCAAGATTAAAGAATGTATTAAATAAAAATTATGCTAGACCAGAATTAGATAAAACGAGATTAGGTGAATTAGTTACACTATTTACAAATTTAGAAATAGGGACAGATAAAGCAAAAGAAATAGATATGTTAGGAAGAGTATATGAATATTTCTTGAGTAAATTTGCATCCGCAGAAGGAAAAAATGGTGGAGAGTTTTATACTCCAGCATGTATAGTAGAAACTCTGGTATCCATGATTGAACCATTTAATGGAAAGGTCTATGATCCTTGTTGTGGTTCTGGAGGAATGTTTGTTCAATCTTATAAATTTGTTAAAGAACATCAAGGAAATTTAAGAGATGTGTCAATATATGGGCAAGAAAGAAACCCTACTACATGGAAATTAGCTAAAATGAATTTAGTAATTAGGCAAATTGATGGAAATTTAGGAGATAGGAATGCAGATACATTTTTTAATGATTTGCATAAAACACTAAAAGCAGATTATATACTTGCTAATCCACCATTCAATATTTCTGATTGGGGTGGAGATAAACTAAAAGATGATATAAGATGGAAATATGGTGTACCACCAGTAGGAAATGCTAATTATGCATGGTTACAGCATATGATTCATCACTTGAATCCAGAAACTGGAGTTGCAGGTACAGTTTTAGCTAATGGAGCATTGGCAAGCGATTCTAGTGGCGAAGGTGAGATTAGAAAAAATATGATTGAAGGTAGAATAATTGAATGTATAGTAGCTATGCCAAGTCAATTGTTTTATGCTACAGGTATTCCTTGCTCTTTATGGATAATGAGAAAAAATAGAGATGAAAGCACAAGAGATAAGATTTTATTTATTGATGCAAGAAATTTAGGAACAATGGTAGATAGAAAAGTAAAAGAACTTACAGATGAAGATATTAATAAAATTGCTATTGCATATCATAAGTGGAGGAAAAATGAGGACTATGAGGATGAATTAGGATTTTGTAAATCTGCAACAATAGAAGAAGTAAAAGAAAATGATTATGCATTAACTCCTGGAAGATATGTAGGTACACCAGAAGAAGAGGATGATGGAATACCATTTGAAGAAAAAATGAAAAAACTGACTAGTGAATTATCTAAACAATTAAAAGAAGAAGAAGCTCTTAATGTAGAGTTAAAAAAAGTGTTGGGAGCGATTGGATATGAAATTTAATATGGTAAAAGCAAGTGAGTTTTGTGATTCAGTTAGAGATGGAACACATGATTCTCCCAAAAGAGTAAATAAAGGTTATAAGTTAATTACATCGAAACATATAAAAGAATATGGATTAGACTTAGAAAATGCTTATCATATATCTGAAAAAGATTTTAATAAAATAAATGAAAGAAGCTTAGTTGAAAAGAATGATATTTTGTATAGTATGATAGGAACAGTTGGGCTTATTCATAGAATAGGCTATGAGCCTAATTATGCAATTAAAAATATAGGATTATTTAAGTTGAATGATGAAATAAAAAGTAAGTGGTTATATTATTACCTTAAAAGCCCTAAAATGAAATCTTATATTAATTCATTATTATCTGGTAGTACTCAACAATATATTACACTAAACAACCTAAGAAACTTACCAATAGCAATACCAGAAAATTATATTGATATGATTAAAGTAATTAAAATTTTAGAGTTACTAGAAAAAAAGATTAATATAAATGCTCAAACAAATAATAATTTGT
>CAMLYR010000161.1 GCA_946491915.1 uncultured Clostridium sp. | reverse complement strand
GCAAGCGATAAAGCTGATAGTGCCAAACAAGTGATAAAGGAAATGGGATTGGAATTAAGGTAGAATAGAAAGCTGTGTTATAAGCATCTTGAAGGTATGTGGTAGTTGTAATTATAATAGCACTCTTTGGAGACAGGGGGTGCTATTTTATATTTAAAAAGATTGCTGACTTTGAAAAAGGCATTGTTCTACTAAAAAGTATTTGCTATAATAAAAATAACCACTCACTTCTGATACAGAAAATCAATAAACTAGAATAATCAACGTAATTAAAGGAAAAGTGTATTTCTGCAGAAAGCTTAAACAAATATAGTTAGAACAAGTGAAGAATATACTGATATGCTACTGTGGAATATGGTATATATTTGTAAATCAATTTATTGGGTATAAGGAGGAAGAGATAGGACTATGCAAAGTATGATTAGATTTTCGTTGTTTGGGAACTATGAAAAGTTTAGTACAAATAATTTAGATAATTACTTAAAGCTGATTGATTTTTTTGGAAAAAGAGGATATAGACCGTCTACAACAAATGAATTACAATTACAACCTAATATTCAATCTAGAGTGCTTATTATGCCTGTTTTTTTAAATGAATCAAATGCAGTTGTTGAAATAACATCGGGGCGAATAAATTTTCAAAAAAATAGCGATAATATTATTACGATAGAGACACTAAAAGAAGATTTTGAAAATGAATTTTCTGATTTATTAAATATTTTTGTTTCTGATATGTCAATTATTTCCAATAGAGTGGCATTGAATTGCGATATTTTTAAGGCTGATATATCTGCGGAAATGCCAACACCATCAAAATATTTTGATGATGAGAACAAAACAGAAATGTCCGTTAGAAATGTGGCTCGAAAAGAAGTGGAAAATGAAGAAACTAATATAATTTTAGAAAAGTATGTTGCCAAACAAGGCGGATTTACAAAATATTCCTATGATATTAATTCAATAGGAGAAAATCAAGTCATTCGTTTTAACAATAATAATATCAAGAAAATGTATGAGGCATATATATCTATAGCTATTGAAATCGAGAAAGGATTGAAATAAAAGTTGAGGAATAGTAAAACGACAACGGATTCTTTTAATTACAAAGTGATGTTGTTGGACGAAAATAGTTTTTTAGAAGACATGACATATTCTGATACTAATGTTAATATACATAAAAATAAATCAAAGAGATTTAGCAACTTATATGATTTGGATATTGCTGAACAGTTTAAGAATATGCAGGATAATGTCATGAATAAGGAAATTCCTATATTATCGAAACTTTTAGCTGAGACAGCTTTTGAAGAAGGGTATGAATCTTTAGCTGAAAGATATTTTGATCAATTATCAAAAAAATATGGCATCATTGCGGATACAGTTCTTCAAAATATATATTTACAAAATTTATATGATAATCAATACTTATTAAAACATTTGTTGTTTATTATTGGAAATTTGCCTGCTAACAGAAGAAGCAACCTTGAGATTGTTCCATTGGCAGGACTTTCTAATCCTGATATAGAAATTCAAGATTTATCCGTAAAGTGTTTTGAGGCATGGGAAGATAAAAGACATTTGCCAACATTAATTAGTTTGCGAGATAGAACTCGTATTCCATGGTTTAGAAAGTATATTAGTGACGTGATTGATGAATTAAGTGAGGATTGAAATGGCATATTATATAAGAAAAATCGCACGTTCTAAATGGCAAGAAAGTCAGCTGAGTACGGATGAGGATGAAGCGATTGAAGAAGTAAAAAGGGTCAAAGCGGATGCGATTACTAATTGTATAAAAACAACAGGAAACAAATTATCCTTATGGAGAGTCGAAGAAAAAAGAGATTCAATTGATGATATTATTCCATTGATAATTGGTTTTGAGAGACCAGATACTTGTGATGTTGTTTATATATCTGATGAGGTATTTTCAGAAGAAGAAATAAGTTTAGAGCAATCCTCCGAGGATGCAAATACACCAATAGAAGAATTAAAGCAATATCATTATAATGCTATTGTTAAAGACTATGAAGGTTTAGGGAAATTTGCAAAGGTGGTTTTGAAATCTTTAAATAATCATAAACGATTTAAAGGTAAAGAAGTTAAAACAAAATTAAAGGATATGCTTAATAACCATGAGATTGAAAAAAATATGATTTCAGAAAAATTGTATGAAAAAATCAGTTAATTTTGATATGCGTGGCAACATTTTGGCAACAGAAAATCAGCAAGCCAGAATAAATGATGTAATTGAAGTAAAAAGCGGCAGGTATTTGCATAAAACTTAAGCAAAAATAGTTAATAATATCAGGGAACACGCCGAGTTTGAATAACAGATATAGCTGAGAACGGATAGAATCCCGGAAATGCCGGCGCTTGGGCATTTCCGGGAATATTTTATGCCGCAGATTTTTGCAGCCATGATTGAACGAGAAGCCATTATTCTGCCTCGGCCAGATATTGTTCCATTGTATTCAGTATTTTAGAGGCGGCTTCAAAACACCCTTTTTCCTGCAGCAGTTTGCGTGCGGCTTTGGAGTCCAGCAGATCTT
>CAMLYR010000160.1 GCA_946491915.1 uncultured Clostridium sp. | reverse complement strand
TTCGATCGCCTTGATAAATAAATTCGAATAAAGAAATAATATGTGCTATATACTCACTCCTTTCTTTTATAATTATATGCCTCTTGTAATCTCTATTTAAATACAAAAGGCTATCCATAACATTTAACATATCCCCCTTATCAATAGCTATATCATGAAATAACTCTGCTATAATTTTGGCATCATATTGTACTCTTTCACAAGAACGTCTATTGCGAAAGAACATTCCTTTATTAATCCTATCAACATATTGTGAATTATATAATATAAACAAATTATAATCCACATAAAACTTCGGCTGAAGCATATTATGATTATATAAATCAACAATTATCAAAAAGATATCCATTTTATCATATCTGTTTTCAGTAATACTATCTGTTTTCAGTCTATGAAATAAATACTCTATAACACAATCATGTTGTCTAGGTTGATTATTCTGTATAACAGCTTCTATAATCAAACGCGCTAATTCATCATTATTTGAATCACCAATCCAGGTACCTAATAAATTAACAAGTTCCTCATTTTCATAGGTTTTACAAAAATAAAAGGCCAAAAAATATTCGTAAAATGTTTTATGAGCAAAATCATAAATATTTTCATCTACTTCCTGTACTAACTCTGTTCGTTCTATCAAATATTCTATATATTGTTTAACAGCAGAGGCCCAGTTAAGAATATCTGTCACACCAATAGAATCATATACAGCATTTTCCAATTCTGAATATATAAATTTATATCCTACATTGTCCTTCAAGTGTTCAAATTTATAATATGCTATTTTGGGTAATGTCAAGTTTACAGATAAAATACTTTTCGTTTTATCTTCTAGAACATAAGCACCCTTTCTATTTTCACGCTCTGTCAAAAAAGTTTCTATACATTTTTGATAGAACTCAATTCTCCGTGTTGGCAAATTTTTTTCAATATCAAATATCACTAAAGCGAGAATTAATATAATAGGATTGCTAATAATATTTTCACAACGTGCTCTTTTAACTTCTTCTTCAAACTTTCCCCAAAATTCTTCAAAATCATCTAAATTATTATAATATAGCTTAAACCAGTTCTCACTATATTTTCTTATTTGACTATCACTAAACTGATTAATCTTTATATGGAGAAATGTCTCATCAAATCTATTTCTCAAGTACCCTGCTTCACGAGTAGATATTATAAACCTATTTAAATAATAAAGTCCGCAAAAAATAGCGATTTCATCCCTTACTTTATTTCTAATTGCCAACGTAGGGATTTCATCTAATGCATCTAAAATAACCAAACACTTACCGTTATCCAAATAATCTGATAGCACTGATTGAATCTCATCGAAACTCAATTTTACATATTTACTTCTTTTAGAGAACTCGTTGGTAATGCACCACAATAATCCTTTCTTCTTTTCTCCAATTTCTTTTGCATATTCTTTTAAATCAATTTTTATCTTTACTGCATATTCTTCATACATTCTTTCATAATTACAATAAAGATAATTCAATGTCGTTGATTTTCCTAGTCCTGCACCACCAATTAAAACAATTTTATTACCAAAATCAAAAAAATTCTCCAATCTAATTGTTTCTATTTCCTCTAATCCGCAATTATATAATTTTTCAATTTCTTTTCCATAATAAGAAAATGTATTCTCAACATAAAATTCATTAATATTTTGTTCTCTTTTTCTTTCTGCTCCAGAAATTCCAGTAAATCTTATTGTACCATATTCCTTTTCACTTACTGCATGAAATAAATTGATATTCTCGTCATCTATTTGAATTTTCTTACATTCCAATGCATTAAAATACTTCTTAATATTTCTTTCATTTTCTAAAATTTTACCAATAACCTCTCGATGAGATATAGTCATTAATTGAAACAGGGCATAAGTACCGGGATAATCTTCTACTATTTTATGCAAATGGCTTATATATAATTCCTCTATCTTCTTTAGAAAGGTACGTACTTCATTATGATTTATATTTGTACATTCATCAAAAATATACCGCTCCACATTTTCAATATAATGACTTCGATCCATTCCATCATTTATACTCACAAAAAAATTGCGCATAATTTCAATAAATTTCTTACTTTTAATCAATAAATAAAAATCATTGCAATCCAAAGATGAGTCTGCAAATTCTTCAAAATGCTCACTAATAATTTTACTTAATTCTTTTAGCATTTTCCCCTTTTTCTTTTTTTCTATATAGCTACATCCTATTGCTTCTGATACCGACATAGTTATTGATAAAAGTATATCTGCCCACATAATCTTTCTCCTTTGTAAATAACCAGAACTAAGGGACAGTGTCATCTGCCCCTATGCTTCTCTTTCCTTTTTTGCTGTTTCAGTTCAAACTGCCGCTGCTTCTCCGCCTCCCGTTGCTCCCGGCTCATAGTCTTACGCTCAGTTTTCGACTGCTCCTGCTGTAATTTCAAAGCCTGCTGCGATTTTGTACCTATTCCAGTGTTCTGTACCTGTTTCCGCACTTCTCGCTGTATCCGTTTCGGATTACGCCCAGTCTCCTTTACATCAGTTGCCACAGCCGGACTAAATCTTAGCT
>CAMLYR010000159.1 GCA_946491915.1 uncultured Clostridium sp. | reverse complement strand
TTAAGTTGGTCAGATTTATCCGTGGAGACACGGCAGTAGGCAGCGATATTCATATGCAATCCCCCTGTTATTTTCAAATCTTCCTGTTACATCTTTATTATAGTATCAGAATGGTAAAATTTCAATATAAAGTACCCCAGCAAATACAGGCTGGAGTACTTTATACTATACTACAATTATTCCATTGCATATGTCCTGAACATCTTGATCTATGTTACGATATATTGCTACTAGCAAATCTAACATCAAGGAAAAAATTTTATCCCAATCATATTCGTTATCTTCCTTAATTTGTCCATATCTAAAATGTGCTATAGTACATCTTAAATCATAAATCCAATTATTTAACCTTTCTAATTTATTATCATCATCTTTTTCTCCAAATAATTCTTCGTGAAATTTGTGAATTATCGTCTTACCTGCGTACTCCCTCAAAACTGCCATAACATTTGCTCTCTCATCTCTTCTCATTGCTTCGTTTATATGCAGGTTTAACGCATCCTCAATATTCATGTGATACTTTTTCTTAAATTCACTTGCTCGGCTTGGTATGAATAAAAACTCTATACATTGATACAATGTTAAAAACTTAATTCTATTATCATTAAATGCTACAAAGTCTAAGAGATTATTACTAATTTTTCTTATTGCTGTCATTGTCGCTAGTTCTGATAAAGTATTTTTAAATTCGGTTAACAAATTTTCATTTTTATTAACCATTAATAATAGAAATAATCTTTTTAAATCATCTTGCGATTCCATAGACAAGTTTAATTCATTATATGTTAAATTAAAAATAGAAATATCATAAACCAAATCCAATATTTCTTCAGGAGAAAACACAACCGAATCTTTTCCCTCTTCCGGTTCCAACCCTAAACAACAATTAATTAATTTCATTGAATCTGCTTTTAATTGATAGAATTGCTCTGACAAGCATAATATTCTACTTCCTACCATTATATCTTCTGCTTCTTCAACTACGTAACCATCTTTTTCAAATTCTTCAGCATAACGACTGTCGATTCCGATGTACTCCTGCCTTTCATATCTAATAAACACAATAGTAAATAAAGATTCTTTATCCAAACCAATTATGGTAGCTTTTTTAAGGAAATCACAGCATTTATCTCTATATGATTCATTAATATTTATATGGCGTTCTACATCAATAATATATTCTTTATGTTCTTCTTGAACGCCTGTTTTTAATTCGTCAAAAATTTTCTTAGTCATTTGTAAAAGATTTCTACTCATTATATTACTCTCTCCAAAAAGTTTCCATAGATGGGACTTCATCGAGATTATCATACCGAATCAGTTCAGTAAAAGCATTTTTGAACAAGTACCTTAAACTATCTCCAATTCTTGTCCTTGGCAATTTTTCGATAATTTCATTTAAAACCACTAAACTTAAATATGACTCCGGTTTTTTCTCCATGCATTGAATAATTTTTTCGATTTTTGTATCCAATTCTACGGCTCGTTTTCTTTTTTCTTCCACGCTCCGTTCAACACCTGTTTTTCCCATTATATATTCTGCACAGGATACCATAAACCCTAAACACACTGGATCACTTCTAAATAAATCTTGCCCTGTGGAAAATTGTTTTCCTTCGACTTTTTCGCTCGTTTGCGACATTGCAAAATCTAATTTACAGAGATTTTTAAATGAGTCAACAAACATTTCAAAATTTACAGTATCATCAATTGCTTCCATCATATCGAATCTTTGAAATTCATCCGCCAATTCATCATTAACATCAACATTCACTTTTCTTGTATTAAAACCTAAATACATTTCAATGAGAGAAGATTTTTTAAACATCCCCACTTTTCGCCTTCTCGTTTCATCTACTGACAAAATATTTAATTGAATATCAAGAAGTGGATCTGTTTTCTTAATTTCTTCTTGTATTTTTTTACTCAATCCGTCAAATATTACCTCCAATTGCCTTCGGGTATTCCATGGAACTTGTCCTGTATTTAAAACTAACATTCTATATAGTAACTTGACACTGGCATCAGAGCACCAAAACTCCACCCTAATTTCTTTGTTTTCATTACCTTCATAATTTTCGAAATATATATTACTTCTTTGCATTCCATCAATAATGCAAATTTCTTCTTGATTTATTGAATCCAATATTTCACCAAAATTTTCTTCATTCATTTTTTTCATATCATCAGATTCACATAATATTCCTAAAACTACTTGCGGAAAAATCGCCCCTTTTCTAAAATCATCAATCATACGCTTCCTAATTTTAGAAGCAGTAGAAGATCGTTTAATTACGTTTCGTTGACCGTCTATATTTCCTCCCCTTCTAAATGCAAGAAAAGCCATTTTTTTGTATTCATTTAGTTTCATTACTGTTAAAACAGATATACACCCACTTCTGTTATCATCCGTTAAATTTAAAATTTGCATATTATTTCTCCTTCATGTTTTCAAAATATATTATTTGTTCCATAATACATAATTATCTAATTTCCGACTATTGCTATTTTCTTAAATACCATTTCGCATATCGATTCGTTCCTCTTACAGCAATCATCCCTTCTTTTTTCATTGCTTGC
>CAMLYR010000158.1 GCA_946491915.1 uncultured Clostridium sp. | reverse complement strand
TGCAGGAACGCCTCGCTCACCGGGTACATCGGACACCCCTCCTTCCGTTTCCAGACATCAAAAAAGCACCAATCTTTTTTGACTGATGCTTCTTCATAATAAACTATTCTTGCTTTAATATTTTCAATTCAATACAAACCTGAACTAGTAAACACATCTCATAAAATATTTTTCTTTAATGAATAAATTCAAGTTGTCCGTCAGGATAAAATGCATTTCGATTTGTCCATATCAATCCTAGTAAGTCAGCCTTTACCACTTCATCAGTAACATTCTCATCAATAAATTTGACGCATGCACAGCTCATATAATCTTTTCCGCACTTTTTACACCTATCCTGATTAATTTTATAAAATGGTGCGCTAATAATTTTATGTTGTAATAATTCATCTCCTTCTTCTTTAGTCATATTGAATTGTGCATATACACAACCATCTTCCATCCAAATTTTTTTTATTTTATCCGGGTGAACAATAAGGCGCTTAAAGCACACCACATCACCATGAATTAGACAGAATTTATTAGGATAATCTCCTCCCAATTTAAACTTATTATTTTCTTGATATATAATCTCCACCCACTCTTCAAATGCCACATCCGATAATTTAGGAGCAACATTAAACAAATTAACAAAATCATTAACATGTCCTGCAAAAGATATGTGCCCTGCTTTGTCTATTAAATTGACCATAATTCCAAACGATATCAGCCTATCATCTTGATTTTTTACCCAAGCCTGACACAATTCTTTTATTGCTGTTATTACAATGTCTGCAACATTTAAACTCTTACAACACAAT
Source organism: uncultured Clostridium sp. (assembly GCA_946491915.1). The sequence continues at coordinate 1,797 of CAMLYR010000158.1, read as the reverse complement.
GTGGGAAAATTGAATATCATATCTCCAAATTCAATTAAAGAAGTAATAGGAATACGCAAACTAAGACCTTTGCGTTTTAAATACTTCAATAGAGTAACCGTATCTGCATCAAGTATTTTAACTTTTTTCCCCTCTTGAACAATAAAAGAGTCTTTGTTATATATTCCTATATCTCTTCCTTCAGCTAGTTCAAATTTATTAGTGTATCTAAAATAAATACGGACACCGTCCCCTTCACTTAGTTCAATATGCGCAAAATCATTCGGTTTTTTTACTATGCTATTATGTTCACTACTTTCTTTTTTTATTTGTTCATATTTTTCATCAATACCACCAAAATACTCACCTATCAATGCATTTTCTCTATAAAATGAGCTAATAAGCTCTTTCCACATAGTTACAGAAAAATCGTTGTCTATTCTCCAAAGTTTTATATATTCTGAATTCTTTCCATATTTACTTATATCTGTTTTATGATCTATTCTCTCAAGAATTTGCTCATCATTATAAATTCTAATCGCCCCATCAAGATGAGTCGGTAACCCTGTAATAGGATTTATCATGCTGTGGACATATCTGCATCCCCATAGCATAGTTTTCCCATCATTAAAAGAAATATTTTCCTTATCACACAGTTCTTCACATTCGAAAGTTCTTTTTCCATCTTGAATATGCCAATAAAACTGTGTACTTAACAGATTTGAAAAAACATTATCATAATGTTCATTTTCATGACAAGTAACACCTTCAGGAATAAAAGACAAATCATCATTAAAATATGGTCCTCGAATATACTGATACTCCAGTTCTGGATGCTCTGTTCCAGGAAGTCCAATCATATCCATATCTAATGCAAGTTTTAATTCAATTCCTTGAACTTCTCGCATTTTCTCAAATGAATTAAAAAATTCCTCATTTGTAGTATTCAATATAGATAAACTTCTACGAAAAAACTGATGTGCAAAAAGTAAATACCCCTCTTTATAGTAAACACCTGGTATAAGAACCCCTTTTTCATCATTTTCATTTTTCATATACACAGGTTCCAAACTTCTTATATCTACAAGTCCATCTTTTATTTTTTCTGACCATTCAGGGAAAAGACGATATATAATATCCTTATCCCTAATAGCTACTGCTTGGCCGATTGGCGCAACACAAAATTTATCGGTAAGTGCGCCACCTAATCTTTTAATTAAAATGTCGAGTTCTCCCTTATGTTCTTCACAAAATATTTTGTAGTTATAGGCTTTTATCATTTTACGCATTTCTTTACGCTCTTCTTCCGTCTCCATAATTACTACCTCATTCGTTACATATGCTTTTCCGGGTTCCATATAGATACCCGTTAGCATAGTATATCCAATTGGTTTTGTTCTATCATGTCCCAAATTCATCGGGATGGCCGCATCACATGAGTTATGATATGCCGTAATAATCGTACTTAACGGTAATATATGATTTTTTCTATTTACTCCATCTGTTATTGCAACGCCCTGATAACTTTCCATAAACGTACCTTCTTTTATAATATGAATTTTATAATCATATCATATCAAAAAATAGTGATTTTTCCACTATATATCACAACACCTATTAAAACATTTTTCTAAAACTCCTTTAACATAAAACTCACCGTCCACAGCCCCTTCCGGGACGTATCCTTCACCAGAGACGCCTTATATCCTTCGATATACATCTCCGACGTTTTTACCGCCAGCGTCTCCGTATCAAAATACCCTACGGTAATCTTTTCCTGCTGCTTAAACTCCGTCAGGATCTTCAGCCACTTTGCCG
>CAMLYR010000157.1 GCA_946491915.1 uncultured Clostridium sp. | reverse complement strand
AGAAATCCCAGCATAATACTACAAAATATGAATTTTTCAAGGTACTATAGGTACATGGCGCAACTAATATATAGTTTCGACCTTAACATCATAGGATTGATGAATGAATACCAATATTTTGTTTATGCACCGTATGATGTCAGCATTAATGTTATGATAATGATATTTAGATTATTATCCCACTTCAATAGACGGGAAGAGATAATTTATTTAGTAAAATTTCAGACAGATACTTTAATGAATTTTTATAGGATGTATAACAAATTTCCGGCACCTTCTGACACCTTTGAAGAGGCTATGGAAATAGAAATGAAATCAGGAAGTGTTACCTATGATTTTTCTGCCTTATGGGGGTATTATTTACTGATTATTTTCTATATTGATGAGAAAGAACTCTACGGGCATTTACAAAGATTTCTAAATGTAGAGTTAGCTAAGGTTTCCAAGTGTGTATGGTTTTTGAGAAAGTCGGAAGAAAAAATGTTTTATGATGCTTGGGCAATGAATACTTCCGGAGAAGGAGTAGCAATAGATGTAGAAAAAAATTTCGATACTTTTAAAAAGAAAATGGATTTCATCAATAAACAGTATGATGATGTTTTTTCGTTTGAAGAGTACTGCTTCTCGGGACTTGAAATTATGATTTGTCGTTATTACGACTATATTCCACGGGTAAAGTTTATAGGTGTGAAACAATAAAGGAAGAAAAAGTATCAGTTGGATTTTACAGAGATTTTGAAAGTTAAGATTATGAGTCTGTGATAGCTTGTTTTTAGGATGGAGGGTTGAAAAAATGAACTTATAGATTAAAAAGATCCCTGCGTTTTATTTTGGAAAGATGATAAGTTGAACAGATTTTTTTGCTAGGGATATATTTTTTGATAGTACTGCTTATTTTTCGAAGAATCCGGGAGTTGTTATTTTACATCATTAAGTTATAAGAATAATATTAAAGGTAAGTAATTGAGAGTTGTAGAATACAATGATAGTTTATAGTTGTTTTTTCAACAAAAAAGTTTTATATTTTTATATATAAGTAAATGGCGGAGAATACAAATGAGAAATTCATTCTATCAAAAAACATGGTTTAAAAATATTATTATTATTGGAATACCTGCAATCATATCTGTAGCAGGAGGAGTTATTGGTATAGTAGCTAATAATGTATTAAAGGCATCGCTTGTTGTGTTTATTATATTTGCATTAATTGCGTTGATTGCATTTATGATATATTACAGTAAACAGGATGATCTTTTAGATGAAAAAATTAGAAATCTTGAGAAAGACAATGTAGATATGAAAATTATTGTTGATCATCTTGATTTGCAGAATAAGGCTAATATGCAAACTATAAATACTATTTCAGGCTTTACAGAAATGTGGGCAAAAAACATTAATGCATTTGCAAATGATATAGAGAGAAATGGCATGGCATTACAGAGTCATTGGGATATAGTTAATTTATATGATTCTGTATGCAAAAAATGTAGAGATATGATAGAAGCATATGTAGGCAATGATGATCATACGAAGATTTCAGTTGGTTTTGTGGAGTATAGTAAAAAAGAAGAAGGAGAAGAGTATATTAATCTTATAGCACATTCAAATCCAGAATCCACGAGACCAAGATCATCAAAAAATGAAGAAAAATTATCAGAGAGTGTATATTATTATGCCGAACTAATAAGAGAAAAAAATTCTGACATAGTTGTAGCAATAAATAATGAAGAAATATTAAGAATTTTTAAACGTGTAAGTAAAGATACTGATTTGTCGAAATATTGCCAATATATAGCGATTCCAGTTTTTTGTTCAAAAGGAAAAATAATGGGAGTATTTCAAGTTGTAACAAAATATGATTATGTTATTATTGATGATAAAATCGGTCTGAGGAGTTTTGCGGAAAGTAATATAATTCCTTTTTCAAATTTAATTGTTTTGATTAATAAGATTAACAAAGGGCTTTATGCAAAACCTATGAAGGGTATTGGTGAATAATATGTTGAAAACAAAAAGGAAGCATTATAAAAGCAAACATCTTTCAATTATAGATTTGAGCTGTAGAAGTGATATTAAATTAGTACAAGTAAGTAATGTACAAAAGATAAATTATGAATATGAGCAAGCGATACAAAGATTGAACGAAGAAATTGAAAAAAATATGGAAACATACATTAAAATGCAGAATGAAATAATTAGAAGTAAAATAGAAAAAGGAGTATCGTCTAAACAAAATGTATCTATGGATAAAATCAGAGAGAAATATAGAGATATATTGGATATGCATGAAAGAATTGTTAGTAAAGTCTAAAAGGGAAACAATTACAGTATTAAAGAGACTAAATAAATTATGGTTGGAGAAATAAAATTTCATTAACTTTCTAGGTGTAATCAGTGATGGTGCGGTCCCGTGGATTAGTAATATATTTGCAACAATATACTGTGTAGTCCCTTGATTTATAAGGATTTATGTTTCTTAAAATGAGAACTCGTAAACCAGAAGACAAAATTATTTTAGAGTAAGAAAATCTGGAAATTTTAAACTATTTTAAAGAGGTGAATAAATATAGTGGCTACATTTTGGCTACAAAAATATTATGAACGAAATGAATCATGCATA
>CAMLYR010000156.1 GCA_946491915.1 uncultured Clostridium sp. | reverse complement strand
TAAGTCCCAACTGGCTGTTGGGTACTGAAACCCTACACTTATATATTAGGAGTAGTCTGGAATGAAATACAGTGTTAAGAAAAAATAATTCATTAAATTTGCAAAGGAGAAAGAATATGTTTGATAATTATAACGTCCATAAGGCATTCCAATCAATATTAAGAGCGGATTATATTTCAATCGATGATAGTAATCAGCTGAAAATGTTGGGGGAATATTATGTAGATATATTTAATAATTTACCAATAATCTTACAAGATCAGGATAATTATATTAATGGTAGACGAGGAACAGGTAAGACAACATTGCTTCTAAGAGCTTATTATGAGTGTTTAAAAACAATTTCTCCTAAAATAAAAGAGACAAGTAATGTTATTGGAGATAGAAAAATATTACCAATCTATATTGATTTAAATCAATGCAAAGACATTTTTGAAGAAACAGATGAACGGATTTTGGAGAGAGTATTTATTGGGAAAATAATTTCTGAATTAAAACAGCAACTTAATACAGTTTTTGAAATAGATAAATTGAAAATAATAAAACGAAATTACTCTGAATTGGAAGAATTTGGTTATATTGAAGATGTTTTAAAATATGGAGTTGAGATTAAAGTAAAAAGGAATGATGAAAAGGAAGAAATTAAATCGCTAACAGATGATCATACTAGTGCCGCTGTGTCATTGGCTAATCCATCGGTAGAAGCAAATTTTGAAGAGAAAAAAGAAAAGCTTATAACACATACTGTACAAAAAATCGAAGGGGTTAGTGCACAAGAATTTTTGACAATTTTAGGTGAAATAAGGAAAAAAAGTAAATTAAATTCGATATATATATTTGTTGACGAATTTTCAGAATTAGCAAGCGAGGAGCAGGCTAGACTTTCTGCATTACTAAAAAAACTTCTAGGTTCGAAAAACAATATATTTTTTAAAATAGGAACAATAACAGGTAGATATGATTTTGGAGAAAATATAATTATTGGAAGAGATGTTTTTCCTATTTCACTAGATTTAAATGATTTTGCGGAGAGGTATGGGGGAATTGTTGGTGCGCTAAAAATTCTTGAGGAATTTACATATAGAATTATTAATAATAGATTAAAAACATTTGATTCAAAGTTAAATTTTGATTTAGTGTTTTAGGGAGCAAAAAAAGAAATAATATTTAGAATAACTAGAGAGTCTATGGGTGTACCACGAACGATAGGTATTATTTTACAGAATGCGTTGATTCAAGCAGAAACGGAAGGGGAAAACAAGAAAATATCAATAAAAGATATAAATGTTGGATTACGTTATGCCAAAAAGATGTATATGCAACAGTTCCAAGGAGCAGTGAAGAAAAAAATAATACCGGGTTTTTATATGGATATGTGGAATAGTATTTTGGGTAAAGCACTCTCTGAAAAAGAACGAACAAAAAAGGAAAAACGACCAGCCAGTCATTTTATGATTGATCCTATGCGTGCAAAATATTTAGAAGTATTGTGTGAAAATTTTATTGTTCATTTACTTGAAGAGAGTAGAACTTCAAAGTACGGCGGTAAATATTTTTTGTATGCAATTGATTATGAGATCTGTAGAGAAAATGATATTACTTATGCAGAAGTAAAAGATGAATTCACAGCAGCAAGATTTATATATGATTCTGTGTTGTCAAAATTTGACTGCTATTTTGTTAAAGAAGCGATAAAAAGTTATAGATGTCCTAAATGCAATAGCATATATCAAGAAAATGAAGTTGCAAAGATGAGAGTAAAGAGATGTTTTGAATGTGATGAGAAATTGGAAGAGATTATTCATAGAGATGTCCCAATGACTAAAGGTAATTATACAGAAGCAGAAGTGAAGATACTTGGAATGATTGGAAGCTTAAATGAAGATGAGGCGATGAGTGCGGTCGAGATTAGTGAAGCAGTGGGATGCAGTCGGCAAAAAGTGTCAAATTGGTGCAGCAAAGTTCTATATAAAAAGGGGTTAATTAATATAATAAAGAAAAATGGGAAAAACTATTACTTTGATTATGAAGAAGAGAGTAATTATCCTATGAAAAATGATGCAGATATTATAGTAGAGGAGATTTGAATATGGATCATTTCGAATTAGTATCAGAATACAAACCTACCGGTGACCAGCCCCAGGCCATTGAGCAGCTGGTCAAAGGTTTTAAAGAAGGCAACCAGTGCGAGACACTTCTGGGTGTCACCGGCTCTGGTAAGACTTTTACCATGGCAAATGTCATCCAGCAACTAAATAAACCAACGTTGATCATCGCCCACAATAAGACCCTGGCGGCACAGCTGTACAGTGAGTTTAAGGAGTTTTTTCCCAATAATGCCGTAGAATATTTTGTCTCCTATTACGACTACTACCAGCCGGAGGCCTATGTCCCTTCTTCGGACACATATATTGCCAAAGACTCTGCGGTAAACGACGAGATCGATAAGCTCCGTCTTTCCGCCACCGCAGCACTGAGCGAGCGGAAAGATGTGATCATTGTTTCCAGCGTTTCCTGCATCTATGGTATTGGAAGCCCTAACGACTACCAGAACATGATCATTTCCCTTCGTCCTGGTATGGAGAAGGACCGGGACGAGGTAATACGGGAGCTGATCGACATCCAGT
>CAMLYR010000155.1 GCA_946491915.1 uncultured Clostridium sp. | reverse complement strand
GATAAAATATCAAATAAAAAACATAAAGAATACATGGAATATTTTGAAACAATAAGAGATTTACTTATCAATAACTTTATAGAGAAAAAGGCTGACTTAAAAGAAAGATTAGAGTTAATTAGCAAATATTCAAATAATTCTATTGTTAGAAATTTAAGCAATGAAGAAAGATTATATCTGTATGAAACTAAAAAAGTTTTTGATATATACTATGTAAATCTTAACCCAGCACATAGCATATTTCTAGACACAAAATTTGTTACAAAATACATATATGATAAAGAATTATCAAGAGAAGAAAAAAAGTTAGATATTGAATGCCTTGTCAAAATAATTAAAGAAAGAAACCTTTTTGCTGAAGAAGTTTATGAATTAGATTGTTGTGAAAATCAAATTAGACTTGAATTATTTAAAATAATTCAAAATAACTTTTCTATAAATAAATGTGAAAATTGTGGGCGATTATTTATTCCTATTACAACTAGCAGAAATCCAAATCAAAAGGGAAGAAATGACCAAAAATATTGTAATAATTTATATCAAGATACTGGAAAAACTTGTAAAGAAATTGGTGCTTTGAATAAGAGAAAAGAAAAAGTTCAAAAAAGCCCTATTTTACAAGAATATAATAGAGAATATAAGAGAATGTATGGATTGCATTACAATCATCCTAAAAAATTTAAGGAATATAGATTTAATGAATGGTCTAAAAAGGCTCAAAAGTTAAGGGATAAGTATAGTAATGAGCAAATTGAAGATTTTAAAATAGAACTAAAAAAATTAAGTGATAAATATTATATTGTTTAGTTCGAATTAAGATTAGCATCTTTGAAGTATATGTTAGAATATAAAATATTAGTTTGTCGAAATTTGTTGAATTTTGTGAAAAAGCAAAAAATATATAAAAAGTCTTTATTTGACATTTTTATATATTTTTTAATTTAACTAAATTATAAAATCTGTGTATTGATCATAGTACATATAAAGCATAACTATTAAAATATTGCATAAGGAATTTTTATTTAAAATTTTCATATAATTCTTTAGCTATATGCTCAGCAATTAGTTCACGACCTTTTTCGTTAGGATGTGTACCATCAGTTGCTGAAAAATACTCACTATAATTTGCTTTATTAATATTTAACTCATTATAATTATCAATAACTAATAAATTATATTCATTTGTAACTTTTTTTTCGTTTTCCACAAAATCTGTTAATTTTTGATTAACTATTACTTTAGTATCAGAGTCTTCAACAAATTCTCCTGCATCATTCATCCAAAAACGATACATAGGTGTACAAATGACAATTTGTATATCTGGATATGCATTCGATATTTTTTCAATACTATATCTTAATGCCCCCAGAAAAGTTGATGTATCCTTACTATTGTTTGGATTATCAATGTTTACTCCACCAGTAAAATCATTTGTACCATATGCGATAGTAATAATATCTATATCGTTGAAATCTATACTTTTTAACACAGAAAGAGTATCTGAAAAATATGTTGGAAACTGACTATTACCATCTGTATTATTTGCAATTGCATTTTCCTGCGATTCAAAATTTTTATTAGTTATAGCATCGGCTAATGAAAACATAGAAAGTGTATCCCAATATTCAGCATGACTTGACATTCTTGTTCCTCCGAATCCCACATTATATACAGTAGCACCTGTATATTCAGCTAAAAATGAAGATATATCTAATGGTGCTTTATAGTTTCCAAATATACTGTCACCGAAATTAACTATCTTCTTTCCATAAAGAGGATATTCTCTTGTTTGCGTATATTCACAGTTAATTGTAACATCATTTTTGTTTGATATTAAAGTCGTTACTGGTGATAATGAAGTACACCCCGCTACAACTCCATTAGACTGTGCTGTAAGCACTTGTGGAGAAACATAATCTTCATATGGCAATATATATTTTCCTAGATTTATTCTTAACTCTTTAAACTTAATATAATCTCCAACATTTGCCAAATTAGTTCCCGCTCTCATAAAAAGTCTAATTTTTACTATTTGTTTATCATATTCTAGTACATTACCCCCATTACTACTAGATCCAATAGCCGGATATTCTAATGTACCATCAGACAAAGTTAATTCTGCCCAAATCCTATTTTCTCCTGACGTTGAAATTTCTTCATACGATGTACTTAATACAAAAGGTGTATTGGCTGGAATATTTATATCAGCATATGGAGAAAAACGACTTGAATCGTAAGTGAAAGTATATATTCCATCTCCATTTTCAACTACATTTCTATTAGCTTGAATCATTTGTGATATATCAAATAAATTTGAGTTATATTTAGATATGATAACCGAAGAAAAGTCATCTACTGTGTCACTTGTTAATGTTACATTTAAATCATGCTGAGCTGGACTAACATGATCAATAACAATATAACTCCCTTGAGCTTTAGTTTTCATTTCTCCATTTCCACTTTCACTACCAGTATATTCCTCTATTATATCTTCATACTTTGTCAAAATATCCTGTTCATCATTTTGAGCAATCTCTGTCTTTTCTTTAGCTTCCTTTGCTCTTGTTAGTATCCCATTATCTCCTGTTAATGTCGCAATTGTAACTCCTGCTAATATTAAAAGAACTACAATGTTTAGTATGTTATCGATGGTTAGGCTGTAGAAAATCAGACTGGAATAAATTA
>CAMLYR010000154.1 GCA_946491915.1 uncultured Clostridium sp. | reverse complement strand
GGCTGAGGAGATGGGGAATGTGGTTCTTGTGACGTATAAAAATATATTGAATAAATAATATCGGCGAAATTTTGGGTAGGGGATTAAATTGAGTAGCTGTTTTATATATGATATACTAACATTATTGAGTTTGGCTCTGATATAAGGAAAATATGGTTGGGGCAGATGATATGCTTGTTAAAGCAAATAATATAGAAGGGTATCGGCTTCCTCAGTGAGGATAAAAATTTTAACAAGGTAGCGTCTCCAACATAAATGAAAATCAGACTGCAATAGTGATACAGACCATAGATGTGTTTTAACTTGTTTTTACTGTAAGAAAGTAGGTAGATACAGAAAATAGTTTGTATTAGCAATTTCGCTTGGTGTTATGGCAACAAATCATGTAGCTAAGAAAGAACATATGTCGTCCCATATATTTGACCACGTGGAAGACAATATAACAGAAAATATTAGAGTCGATGAAAAATTGATTGGTGAGAATTGGAAAAAAACTGAGACGAGGATACAGTTTTAATATTTTTTTAATTATTTTTACAAGAAGGAGGAACTATTTTATGGGGATAATACATGAAGAAGTGAGAAAAGAAATACGTTCTCGTTATCCTGAACAATTTGATATGCTTAAACCATTATTAAGCGGATTTGATGTAACATATGGAGAAAAAATAAAATTAAATAATACAGTTCTATTTACATATCTTCTCAAACCAGAGGCATTTATAAAGCATGGATATGGTATTGAAAAAGAAATGCTATTGGCATATTCTCAGTATGATGAATTGCAAGCTCGTGCTATTCAGGCTGTCAATATGCTATTTGACAGATTTCCATATAGAAACCGTATTGATACATTAAATTGTTTTTTTGTTTCAAAAGATACTAAAGTTATGGAATATAGAGGAGTGACAGCTTTTGGAAAGGGGAGCTCCAGAGTTATTGTCCCCTTAGTATATGCGGAACTTATACAGCATAAAGATGATGTATGGTATTTGAGAAATCAGCTCAAGAATAATTTCTTTGATGTAGATTTGTTTGGTTACACATTGCCATTAAAAGATGAAGCTTCCTTTTTTGGTAGACAGCAAATAGTATCTAGATACATAGATGCAATAAAACGATGTGAAAATAGAGGCGTTTTTGGTGTTAGGAAAACAGGAAAAACATCATTACTTTTCAAAATTGATAGAATAGTACGTGAACAGCATTTAGGCTTCGTTTTTTATTATGATTGTAAATCACCCTCATATAGAAAGTTTCATTGGAATGAACTCTTGGGAGAGATATGTGATAATATAGCAAAGCGATTGAAAATAAATATTCGACGGAATTATGATGAAAAAAATATTATAAAGAGTTTTCGTTATGTTATGAAGGAAGCTTCTATAAGAAATAAGAAAGTGGTAATTATATTCGATGAAATAGAATATATTTCTTTTCGTTCCCCCTTGGATCCACACTGGAAATTAGAGTATATAGAATTTTGGCAAACAATGTGGTCTGTGCAAAGCTTACATAGAAATTTAGTTTTTATTATTTCAGGTGTTAATGCTAGTGTTACAGAAGTTGATATGATTAATGGTGTTCAAAATCCTTTATTTGGAATTGTACAATCGGAATATTTGCAGGGGTTAAGCAGCGAAGAAACGCATATGATGATAAAGACACTAGGAAAAAGAATGGGGCTAAAATTTTCATATGACACGATAGAATTCCTGTTTAAGCAGTATAATGGGCATCCTATGTTAACACGATTAGCGTGTAGTTATATTGGAAGACAATTTTCAGATGATCTTAGACCGGTTGATATTTCTTTAGATGTAGTTAAGAAAATGCAAGAAGATATAGATATAGATTTGGCATATTATTTTAAACATATTGTATCGGAAATCCAGCAATTCTATCCTGATGAGTATGAAATGTTTGAATTATTGGCCTCAGGACAAACTAGCGATTTTGTAGAATTGTCTACATTATCTGATTTTGTTAAACATTTGTATAGTTATGGTTTGGTAGATAAAAATGAATATAATATACCATATGTGAAAATGCCCGTTGCAGGGCGGTATGTCGCATTAGAATTGGCAAAACGAGAGAATAGAAAAACCTTATTTAAAATTATTAAACCAGAAGATAGAGAACAATGGGTTAGACAAAGAATCAAATCTATAATTAGAGATATGAGACTCTTAGAGACAGCTATAAACTCGGAAAATCTTCCTAAATTATTTGGTGAAAATTCATTTCCAGAAGCTGAAAAATTTGCAGCTATTTTGCCAGTAACAAATAAAATAGAATTTGATAATTTTTTTAATGTATGTAATCGCTGTTTTGTAGAACCTATCGAAAATTATGGCAAGTCAATTGGAAAAAAGAATTATTTCTGGAATGAAATTAAGTCAAATTATAAAGCATTATTTGGGACATTGCATAGGATAAAAATATACAGGCATTCTGCTGATCATCTCCAATTACAGCCTAGAATAGCTCAACAATATCAAAAATACTGGAAAGAGGATACAGAAAATATAGCGGATACAGATGAATGTTATTTTTGTATACAACAAAAATTATTAGAATCTTTTCTTACAAATCTTCAGATAGAAATGGGAGAGATTACATAGCGCTATATAACTTTTAAATTAACCTGTTGTGCTAGTTAAAATAAGAAACTCCAACAAAATGTGCTATTC
>CAMLYR010000153.1 GCA_946491915.1 uncultured Clostridium sp. | reverse complement strand
CACCTTGAATTTTTGATGACATAAAAATTGCCAAATCCAAAATATCTGATATTCTCGAGTACCTTGGTTTGTCTGACATAATTTCCTCCTGATTTAATAAATTTATTATATGCTAATATGACCATTTTTGTCGTAATGTAAAATTATAATATAATTGAGGTGATAATAGTGAATGAAAAATCTAAATATTCAACTAATCCAACATTTTGTAATGAGATTGTTTTTAACGACGGACATATAAAAGTAACAAAAAAATGGTGCTGGAACGTTAAATCTATTTACGAAAAGCAGAATGCCAAGGTATTAAAAGTTTTATTAGATGGTGAATACTTTAATGGCGGCGGAAAATCAACTTTTGTGTCTTATGACGGAAAAAGGTTAACTGATTTAGAATTTGATTATATTTTCGATTATGAAGATGAAATGTGGCTTGTCGGGAAAAATGAACAAGGGTATGGATTTTTAAATAAAAATATAGAGGTTGTAATTCCCCTGAAATATGAATATGCAAATGAATTTGGAAGAAGTTGATTTTAAAGAAAAAAGATACTTATTTAAACAAAATGAAAAAATAGGAGTAAAAAGTTTAGACGGAAACATAATAATACCTGCTATATACGATGAACTTTTTTTCAAAAAAGACAATCTTTATACTGTTTGTATGGATAAAAAACGTAAAAATTCCTTGGGATTATGCCAAAAAGACGGAACTATCATCTTAGACCCCCAATATTATAATATACATATTTGCAATAACAGAACAATCATTTGCAATAAAGAACCGGGTGTTGACGTTTTTGAGTATGAAATAGTTTGATTTAAAGGAAACAAAAATGAAAAAGTATGACACTTTAGATGTAATAATTGAAGAAAATGAAAAAGATTTTATTTTCCCGGAGAAATTATACAGATGCAAGATATTGATAAATGGCGAAGAACTTTTGAAGATTATATCGTATCACGAGGATATCTTTGCCAAAAAAGAACCTGATTTAACAACATTTGCCCCCGGAGGGTATATTTATATGATACCTTCTGAATTATATAAAGGGTTGGTAGATGCAGAAATTTCAAACGGAAAAATATCTGCTCCTGTTCTTTGTTGCCCATGTGGTGAAGTTGGATGTTCTTCTGCAAAGGTGAAAATTTTCAATACCGGCTCAGGTATTATTTGGACACATTTTAGAACCATACGTAATTGGGATTTTCATCTTTCTTATGAATTTCAACCTGATAAATACAGAATATTTTTAGAGAAAATTAAAAACACACCTGATAAAGTTCTGTAATCCTATTATGTGAGATAAAAAATATGACAAATTTCAAATGGAATGCAAAAAACTACTATACGGCAAAAGAGCTTTCAAAATTTTTAGAGCCAGCAAAGAAAAGCTTAATTGGACGAACTGTTGATAAAATTATGGTTATGGGGCATATTTATACCAGTATCGGCTTAGATGACCGAGAAAACCGTTGTGTTAAATATGCTAATGAAGATGAGTGGTTTGTGGAAGAAGATATGTTTGAAAAAGCTATCTCTTCAATTCCGACACACAATGTTTCGCTTAGTCTTGATGAACCACTAGTTTTGTGTTTTGGCAATATTCATTTTGAAATAAATTATTGCGAATTTAGTAATGCACAAATAGCAATAAACACTCTAACATTTGAAGAAATATCATGTATTGAAGGCTGTTTAGCCTGGAAAGATATCAGCAAATATTATGCCAAAAATATTATCGGACAAAAATTGTCTGATATAAAAATAAACTATACTTCAAATCCTAATGAATATGTATCTCACTATAGAAAAATCGGTGAAGATATGTATGATGAAATAATTCTTGTCTTTGAAAACGGCTATCAATTAGAAATAGTCTCCGATATTGATTATATGAATTTAAGAGAAACACCTGCTTGGAAATACCAACAAAAGATAGCGAAAAAGGGCTGGGATTATTATTATGATTCAAAGCAATTTTTATATGATGATGAAAAAACTTTTAAAGAATTAATTGCAGGCTCTGTTCCTGTTGATGGAAATAATCTGATAATTGGTTGTAATGATACTTTTAAGCTTGGATTTCTTGACTATGACATTGTCATAAATAACAACGGACATATCAGTAATATTTATTACGGTTTTGCTGTTAATGAGATGAACTTCCTGTGGAATTTTTTGGAAGCAATTATCCAATCAAAAGAAGACAGCTATTTATGGTGCGAAGAAGAAGGACCTGAAACTTATTTTTATGTACAAAATGTCAAGGATAATAAAATCAGGTTTATTCATATCAGTAGCAGAAAACAGGATGTTAAAGGTTTAATCACTGAAGATTTTAAAATTCGTCAAGACTTTATTATCAGCAAATACAAATTTGTAGAAGAATTTTACAAGGCATTACGAAAAACGATTCAAAATTTTTCTATAGAAAATGAGGATGATTTATGTTTGCAAGACTTTGAAAAATTCCATAAAGATTCAATAATCGTAAAAAAGTTTCTTGAGGAATTTGAATGATAATATTCATTAATTCAAAATGAAACATACCCTTGTTCAGGCATATTTTGGTACATAAGACTATCAAAATATAAATCACATCCTATTTCTCAAAAATCATTGTGCTAAAATAAATCAATAATATTTATATGAAAGCAACCTAATATGATAAACACCATAATCTTTGACCTCGACGGCACTCTTCTCAACACC
>CAMLYR010000152.1 GCA_946491915.1 uncultured Clostridium sp. | reverse complement strand
AAAACTTTTTCTGGGCTTCCAGACTGTTAAGTTGGTCAGATTTATCCGTGGAGACGCGGCAGTAAGCGGCAATGTTCATATATAATAACCTTTCTATTATTTACACACAGTTCTGTTACAACTCATTATATCCTAAAAATTAAATATTTCAATATAAAAGTGACATAGATATTTCCATGTCACTTTCAGAGTTTTTATAGATCAATTTTTTCACTACGGAATATGTATTTTAAACCATTTTCACATTCCTTTACATCTTGCCGTATTTCATCTTCACGTAAGTTCTTTTTATAATTTTTCAAGTCAAAATACATTTCTTGACATCTTTTCAAAAAGATGTCTTTATCCTTTTCACCATATTTCGATGCGAAAGTATCATAATAATCTTTATATTTTCTTGCCACTCTATATTTATAATATCTACTATTTTTTTTCAAATAATCTATTTCACTATTTTTATTTAGCAATCTATGTGCTTCTATAAATACGTCCAAAGACCCTTCTTGCTTTCTATAATATAGTTGGTTTTCCAATAAATATCTTGCATAATGATTATCAATTTGATATGCTGAAAATGTACCTCCTCTTTGCTTTGCTAAAGAATAAGCGGTTCTAAAGTATCTCTCGGCCCTATCAAATTGACAGATGTTAACACATACAATTGCATATTGTTCCCAGAAAAATAAATTTTTTTGGCAAAATTTCAATTCTTTTACATTTTCATAATATTCAATCAATTTACTTGAATCCATCTTATAGCCGAAAACATATGATATATACGAACAAGATACCAAGTTAACCATTGCGTTTTTATATTTATCACTTCCCAAATACAAATTGTCAAGTTTTTTCATAACCGAAGTTAATACATGAAAAACTTCATCTTTAGGAAAAACATTTGTTTTTGTCATCATTTCCTTAGCAATTATAGAAGACTTAACCGATACCTCTCCCTTTTTGATATCTAAAAAATCAGCACAGTTTTGAGTCCTTTTAATGAGCCGCTCTGCATTTTCAATATCTAATAAAATTTTGTAATCATCATAATTTAATCCCAATTCCAGAATACTACTAACAAACGTAAGGATTAAGATACGCCGTAAATCTCCACTGGCTTCAAGGCCTTCAATACTTTTTTCAAATCTTTCAAGAATATGCATAGCTTTAAAGAGATCCAATAAAATATTTTGAAATCTCGATTTACATTTATCTTTTAAATATTCAATCCTCCTCTTTTCCGAAATCCCCGATAAATCACCATAAAAACCATATTTGGAGATCAAAGCATCTAATTCAGAAATTTCATCAGCATTTAAAATATCCAAATTTATTGGATTCATAAATTCAATATTTTCCATTACATCAATAACATCATAAACATTATTATAAGCATTGTCATACATAGATGACCTCATTACGAGAATCAATCTAACGTTTGATAAATCAAAATCCGAAAATTTTCTTAATATTTCCAAAAACACATTTGCCGGATCACAAATAACCACTTTAGGGCGGGGATCACTACACAAATACCTTATTTCTTGCAAAATTTTAGGATTTTGAATTTGTTTTAAAATATAAAATTCCATGTCTGAGCAAAGATTAACTATTTGATTTACAAAAATTGTTTTGCCATTTCCTAAATCAGAATGGATAATTACAGATTTTCCATTTTTAATTCCATTTATTACATCTTTTGTCTTCTCACGATTTACTAATGATTCAAAATTTCTGCTACTATCTTTCTCATATATACTTTCTCTTTCTATACCTTTAAAAAACAAATCGTATATGTCTCTATCCTGTATATTAGAAACATTCTCTATCTTATTAACCTTACGAAAAGATTTAAAATACCTTTCCTTATTGCTTTTTTTCTCATCCAAAGTAACATTGGACAAATCTTCACAAAACGTTTTCACTCCACATAATATAACATGACCGTATTTATCCAAAAATTTTTTGCTTTTTGGAGATAAATCCGATCTCTCGATAAAGAAAATTCGCTTTTTCAGTTCTTCACTTGACACAATTCGACGTATATCTAAATCGCTCGTAAAAGATAGTCCAATAATAAAAATAGCCTTTGCGCTATGTAATTCATCAATAAGATATGCATACCACGGCGTATTAAAAAAATGGGTATTATTATATGATAAGTGAGATAATTTAAAAGAATCCGGCAATACTCCATCTGTTAAGTCTTTTATATATCCATTTAAATGCAATACCATTTTATCTTTATTCACTTTTCTAATATCTGCATCGATATTATAACCTTTTACTTTATTTCCACAGTCCTCACATACCCTTTCAATCAAATTGTCATAATTTGTACTATAAACTCTTAAATTTTTAATTTTTGAAATAGCTTTATAATAGGCCTCATAGCTTTCCACAGTATAGTGCTTTATTAAGTAATCGACCATAGCTTTTTCACCATATATATCAATATACTCTTGGGAAACAATGTCTAATTGAACGTCTAATTCCATGTCCGTTAATTTTGCCAATTCACAAGCAAGTTGACTTCCAACCCATAAGTGATTATCCTCCCCCACAAGTTGATTCTTGGCTCCAGTTGAAAAGCCTGATCCAATAATAAAAATAGCCTCTCCCTCTATAGCGCTCTGCAAAGCTTCATCATATGTCATTTTAATTTCCTCCCTATTTAATTTTTTTCATATATTAAATACCATTTTGCATATCGATTCGTTCCTCTTACAGCAA
>CAMLYR010000151.1 GCA_946491915.1 uncultured Clostridium sp. | reverse complement strand
ATAAAGAAAGCTATGAGCTATAATCCAGAAGATCGCTATGATAAAGCTCAAACATTTCAGGAAGAGTTAAGAAATTTAAAAAGGAGACCTGTAGTTAACGGAAAAGATTCCACAAAAAACATTGAACGTAGTAAAAATAAAGTCGTTACAAATAAGAAAAAAGGTAGATTAAAATATGTAGCTATAGTTTTCATTGTATTATTTGTAGCCGTTTTTTGGAAATTTAATGCAGATGCTCGGAGTAATTATCAAATTGCAGAAGACCTCCAGGCGGAGCAAAAGTATGACGAAGCTATTCGATATTATGAGAAGATTCCGTTTTTTTCTACAGTACATACAAATGCTGAAAGAAAAATAGATGAATGCTCAGCTGGCTATATAGAAAAATTAAAGGAAGAGGTCAATAATTACCTGGCAGAAGGAGACTATGAGAGTGCAAATACAGCAATAGAAAACGCTCAAAGTATATTAGGAGATAATTC
This sequence comes from uncultured Clostridium sp., assembly GCA_946491915.1. Next base: position 2,266 of record CAMLYR010000151.1, on the reverse strand, counting down.
TGAATTAAGCGAATTATCTTCTACAGTAAGTGAGCAGTATGAGGAGCAAAGATTACAGAATTCAATTGCGGAGGCTCAAGGACTTGCCGATTCTGGTGATTATTTGGGGGCGTATAATATAATCACAGATTTATTGGATCAGCATACTGGTAATGAAGAACTAAGCGCAAAACAAGCAGAGTATATACAAAAGTATAAAGAGGCGTTGTTTGCTGAGGCGGAAAATCGTTATGTTACTTCTGGATATCAGGCTGCTGTTGATTACTTGCAACAGAGTCTTACAGATTATGAAGATGATGAAATTCACGAAAAAATACAATATTATGAAAGCTTGAAGCCGGTTAATTTGCTTGCTGAAAATTATATTGAAGGCGATTTAGATAAGTATCTGGTTGATTATGGAGATGCGAATGACAGTTTTGGAAATAGCTATACTTACAAATTGTCATGTGGAGATCTTATAAAAATGGCATATTTTGTAAGATATGCTTTGGATGGAAATTATTCGACCTTAGATTTTGATTTAGCACTAAATGATGAATATAAAGATACGGATTTACAGGTCTGGATAGAATTGTACGATGAAAATGGAAACCTTATTTTTGAATCGACTCATTTAGGACCGGGCTCTCGACCGGAACATTTTACTGTTGATATATCAGGAGTTAATGATCTTTATATTTATGCGTGGAAAAGTACTCAGGAATTCAAGTATAGTGGACCTTTGCTTACAAATGGATTTTGGGTGAGCAAGTAATACTATCTGAGTTATTTTTTATAATTCAATATTTATTTGACAGTGTATTTTAATACAGGTTATTTCTTTCGTTGCCGATCGAAACCCATGGACAAATGTCTGTGGGTTTTTTGCATCTCAAAAAAATAAAAAATTCGCTATATGACCCAGGTATACTTAAATTAAATAAATTTTCCACTAAAGGAGGCATGTGGATATGGAAGTATTAATAGCGGATTATGGGTGTGTAATACTATTGCTTATAATTTTATTTATATGTTGGATACGTGGGAAAGATAGAAAGAGATATTTGAATAAACAAGAGCAGAATAATAAATTTAGGTATACGAAATTGATCGAAAGTAATGATAGTAATCAACATAATGCATCAAATCTTTCCGAGTATGCCTACATAATTATTCAGTTAAATCGTAATGGTCAAGTGCTTCAGAAAATGGGAATTAATATTGGCAACGGCGGACGGTTTACTGTAGGTAATTCCAAAAAGTGTGATATGCGTATCGAGGACAACAGCATAGATGAATTACAGATCATAATTTCAAAAGATAATAAAGGAATGTTCCTTATCAATAACTCAATGTTATGTAAGCTTTATTATGACAGAAAAATTGTAAGACAAGTTGATATAGCAGATGGTACACTTATTTTCCTTGGTAATTATATTTACAAATTTAGAGAGGTACGTCATGAAAGTAAAATTCAAACAGTTGAATGACATCCATATAATTAAAATTGCAGGTTTATTTTTGATATTGGAATTGTCTGTAGTGGGAATTATTTTATTTAGACACGGAGGTATCGATGTTTTTGCTTCTGTCTCATTACTTTACTTGTTAATAGCTACAGTAACAGTTTTTGTAGTAAAAAAATATGCGTCAAATATTAAGGTTGCTGTAAGCAGTTTACTTCTTTTACTTATAGGAATTACTTTGCAAAGCTTTGTTCAGGAGAAAGAATATGGAAGGAAGTTCCTTTTCATTTTGGCTCTTAGCTTTGCTGCGTCTGCAATGTTTTGGGTTCTGTATCTTAAGATACATGACTTGTGGAGAAAAGAAATCTTACTGCCTGTTTTGGGTGCTCTTACTATTTTGGGATATGCTGGATTGTTTGTATATGGAAATAATATAAATGGCACAAATGCATGGATTATTATTGGCGGTTTTTCATTTCAGGTTACTATCTTATTTAAGATTATCTATATATATTATTTATCTTTAGTTTTTGCGGTATACTCCTGGAGTGATATGAAAAAAATATTGAGTACTATGCCAATATTAGCGATAAATATTTGTGGTCTGATCGCTATTCGAGAAATGGGAACCTTGCTGGTGATGTGTATATTATATGTTTTATATTGTATTTTGTTTCTTAGACAGATAAAGATTATTTTTGTCATGATAATTGCTGGGGGGATAGTACTTCTTTTTGGTTTTGGTCTATGCTTTCTATTATCACATTTAGGCATAAATAACGTAGTCGTTCAAATGGCTGATAAAATATCAAATCGGC
>CAMLYR010000150.1 GCA_946491915.1 uncultured Clostridium sp. | reverse complement strand
TCTATATTTTTTGTTTTAATCAATTCGAAAAAGGGAAAAATGAGTCCGTCCCCAATTTCCCTTTTCATTATCAAAGTATCACTTTTTTCATCAGAATCGCATCATATTGATTATCATAATATTGTTTTCTTCTACCACATTCTTCAAAACCAACTTTTTGATACAAAGAAATGGCAGAAAAATTTTCTTCATTGACTTCAAGATGAATTGTTTTTATACTTTTTTCTTTACAAATCGTAAGGATATGATTTAATAGTAAAGTAGCAATTCCTTGTCTCCTATAATCTTTTCTTACAGCAATATTCATAATATCTGCTTCGTCTAATACAATTTTTATTCCGGCAAAACCAACGATTTTATTTTCATATTTCGCACAAATAAATTGAGAAGTTTCACTTGTTAATTCATCTTTTAAAATATCCATATTCCAGAAATCATCAAAATCAGAAATATCTAAATTTTCTATATCAGTAATGTTCATATTTTCAATAACCATATTTTTTCCTTCTAATTGCCTTTGTGCTTGAGGCTTTTTTAAATAAAGAGGACGGAGATTTTTATCTTCACCAGATTGTGTATATTTATGAATTCCAGCAATTCCTAAAGAATACACATCAACATAATCAGTACTAACCTTAGAATGATGATTATCTATATTATGAGAGATTTCTTCATTTGCCAAAAAAAATCTAGAAGAAGATGTTTTTATCATATCTTTATGGCATAAACAAGTATCTCCTACAAAAGTAATGTTTGAATTTGTGTATTTATAATTTAAAAAAGTTAAACAATTTTCAACACTATCTGCTTTGGGACTTTCTAACAAAGTATATTGACTATTTTCTAATTGATATACAGCATAATAGCAATTATCATTTTTACAATCAATCATACTACAAATGATGCCATCAGTTTTTATAGAATAAGCTAATCCTTCAAGAGAAGAGATACCAACAGAAGGAATATCTAAACTATCTGAAAAGGCTTTAACTGTTGCAACTCCAATACGAATACCAGTAAAAGAACCGGGTCCAATATCACAAACGAATAAATCCATTTGAGATAAAGTCAATTTAGTTTCTTCTAATATTTGTTTTATAAGTGGCATTAAAGTTTCCGAATGTGTTAATCCACTATCTAATTCTAGTTTTTTTATTAAATTTTTATCTTCTAATATAGCAACACTACATATTTTGCTAGAAGTTTCAATACTTAATACTTTCAACCTAGGCCTCCTTTGGGATATATTTTAAAATAATTAACAAATTTATATAAGTTTATTTAATAATTCATCATATTTTTCACCATAAGAAGTGATATTTAAAATTCTAGTATTTTCATCATTATCATTTCTTTCAAATTGAATATGTATATAGTCTTTAGGAAGGGCATCTTGAATAATTTCTCCCCATTCAATAATACAAATTCCATTTTCAAAATATTCTTCTCCACCAATCGCATAAAATTCAGAAGAATCTTCTAAACGATATACATCAAAGTGGAAAATTTTTGTATCATCTTTTATATATTCATTAACAATGGTAAATGTAGGACTAGAGATTTCATCTTCTAATCCATAATATGTCAAAATTCCTTCTGTTAATTTCGTTTTCCCTGAACCTAATTCTCCTGTTAAAACAATGATATCTCCTTTTTTTAAAAAAGAAGCCAATTTTTTTCCAAATGATAAAGTTTCTTTTTCATTATGGGATATTAATTTCACATTTTTCATAATATACCTCTAAATTTCTATTTTCAAGCAATATTATACTATATGTTCTGAAAAAATACAAATAGAAAATACTTTTATTGTAGATAGTTAACCGGTAAAAAAATGGCATGTTTTTATTACATTTCTGTGACATTTAAAAAAAATGTTGAAAAAAGTTTTTCATTCATATATAATAAAATTGTATGAGAATTTAACGAAGGAGGAAGCATATGGATACATTTGCTAATTACATTTTAGATGAAAAAGATATGGCTTCTAAAATGGAAATCACCTACTATTTAGCAAAAAAGACAAGAATATTCTTTGACAAATCTGTTGTGTTTAAAACAGAAATTGCTAGAATGTTTGTAGACTATATGAAAGTAGATGTTGATAAAAACTTAATCATAACTGCTTGTCTATTATGTAATTGTAAAAAAGTAGATAATGCACAAGATATAGAAAAAATTCATTCATACGCTAAAGAAGGAGCAGATTATTTATTAACTTTAGGATTTGATAAAAGATTTTGTAAAATGTGTGAAGAAATTAATCGATATAGTAATAGTAACCCAAGAGAAAGAGAAAGTGATGTTTTAGAATTGGTGGACCAATTTGGTGGAATGTTACTAGATAGACCAGAAAGAATTGGATTCCAGCCAGATGAGGCGATGGTATTATTAGAACATAGAAATTTAAAAGGACAGTATAATCGATTTTTACATACATTTGGAGAGTTTGTTCAGATGATGGAACAAATCGAATTAAGTGATTTAACATCGATGAAATCTTTAAGACGATTAGTAAAAATACATAATGAATCAGAAAATATAAAAACATTTATCAAAAAGGTATGTTATGAATATGAACCTAAAATCGATAAAGCAGTAGAAAACTATAGAAATGAAGTAAAAGATGAAATGTTTAAAGATGCTAATAGGCCACTATTTAGCGAAGAAACAACAAGAAAAATATTAGCACATATAGCAGAAGAAAATATGCAAGATGAAAAATTAAAAAATGAAAACTAAATGAAAAAGGAAAATTGGGGATGAAAAGGGAAATTGGGGACGGACTCATTTTTCCCTTTTTATAAAATTTAATATATTTTTAAAGTTATTTAAGTAAAA
>CAMLYR010000149.1 GCA_946491915.1 uncultured Clostridium sp. | reverse complement strand
TAAGTCCCGCAGGATTTTAAGTCCTGTGCGTCTGCCAGTTCCGCCACATCTGCATGTATGTTTTGTAACTGACAAATCTTATTTTACTACGTAAAAACGTGTCTGTCAAGAGTTCTACACAAATTTTTATGAATTCTTTGTTTTCGTTTTATCCACCTTATGTCAAAATCCACTTTTTCTTCCTACCAGCTCAATTTTTTATATTTTTTCTTATAATTAAAGTCTTTCGCGATCAAATACAATCTTCTTCTCAAATCTTTATCTTGTTTGTATTTTAAAGGGTTTACCATTTTTTTCTGTTTTGCTAATTGTAATATTTCTTTTCTTAAAGGTTCACTTGTTACATATTTTTTAATCACGCTTTTTGGTACAAAGCTTAATGCTATTTTCTCTTTCATCAATGTACAAGGCTTTTCTTTATGATAAATTAAATCATCAATTAAATATTGTACTAAATTATACCCACCAGCTGCTAAATAGTAGCTACATCTTGCTTGTCTTGGGTTTATTTCTAGTACTTTATATTTTTTATCTCGATTATCATATTTTAAATCAAATTCTGCAAATCCTTGATAGCTAATTCTCTCCATAAATTTCTTTAATGGCTCTACTATTGTTTCATCATAACCATGTTCATTAAACCCATTTACTAACACTGTACAATTTCCAATTCCCCCTGGGTTTCTCTCTTGTAAGCCTATTTGTGCCAATGTCATTAATTGTACTTTTTTATCTTTGCTACAATAAAATACGCTATCAAATAAAGCACAATCATCCCCTGGTATAAATTCTTGAATGACTAAGTTGCTTTGATAACCAGACTTTTCTATTTTTTCAATTACCTCTCCTAGTTCTTCTCTAGAGTGGACCTTAAATACTTTGAACATTCCTTCAAATTTATGCTGATGATATTCAATATTGTTTCCTGGTTTTACAATCAATGGATACATCAATTTTTGTATTTTTTCCTCATCTAATTTTACATTTTTTCCGCATGGATAAATATATGTTTTTGGTATTTCAAATTCACAGTTTTCAAAGGTTTGATAAAAAGTATCTTTCACCAAAACTTGATTTAAAATTTCCAAAGTTGGATAATTATGAACATATTTTTTATCTAATTTTTGCTTATTTTCTATAATCAATCTTACTAATTCATCACTTGTCCCAATTAATAAGATAGTATCTTCTTTTCTTTCTTTTGCATATTGATTTAATGTGGCAACAAATACATCTGCATTTTCAAAATCGGCTACTTCTTTAAAGTTAACAATTTGACTATAAGAAACCACTCCTATGGCTTTTTTTGCAATTACGTTGACTTTTTCATGATATAACTCATGATAACATCTTGCCATATAATAAGCGTTAAAGTCACTTCCTAATATAAGTACATTAAAGTTTTCTTTCATCTATTTCTAACACCTTCCCTTCTTTTGTTAATACTCTAGGCACCCAATCATTGAACATACAAGAGCCTTCATAAATACTGGTTCCAATATATCTTGCTACTTCTTGCATTGGTATTTCTTCTCCAATTAAAGTTACTTTATCTCCTTGGTGAACTGTTTGATCTACTTTTGCAATAACCATTCCCATATTAATTTCCCCGATTAAAGAATACCTTTTTCCATTAATAACAATATCTCTTCCTTTATTTTTTCTACTAAATCCATCAGCATATCCTATTGGAATAATAGCTACATACATATCTTCTTGCGCCTCATAAATTCTGCCATATCCTACAAAACTCCCCTTTTTAATTTGTTTTACTTGCATTACTTCACTATATAAAGAAAAAGCAGTTTTTAGTGGAATATCAATATCTGTTATGGTTGGACTAATATGATGTTTTTGATGGTATCTTTTTCTTTTCCATGCTCTTAATCGATTCAATAGATCTTTTGGTAATGGTTTTGGTGTTGTATTATATCCATATAAAATAATTCCTAGGCGAATCCCATTAGCAAAAGGAATCTTATCATGATTTAAAAGTGTTTGACTTCTACCCAAATGAACAATTGGAATTTGAGATAAATCAATTTCTGAAGTTAGCTCTTGAAAGGTTCGATATTGATTATCCCATGAAACATCATAAATTCCATCTGTTGCAAAGTGAGTAAAAATTCCTTCTAATAATATATTTTCTTTATTTCTTAATCCTTCTACTACTTCTTTCACTTGGTATTTATCATATAGTCCTAGTCTGCATAAGCCACTATCTATTTTAATATGCACTTTTAACAATTTAGAGATTGGCTGTTCCATTAATTTTTGATAATATTCATAGTCATGAACAGTAATGGTAATGTCATTTTCGATACATATTTTCAAATATTGAATTCCGATTGGTTCTAAGCATAAAATTGGAACAGTCACTCCATCTTTTCGTATACTGATTCCCTCTTCTAAAGATGCAACAGCTAAATAATTGATTCCACTCTCTACTAAATATTTTGCAGTTTTATCGCTATGTCCATAAGCATTTCCCTTTACTACCCCAAAATAATATTCATATTCTGGATACCTTTTTAAAATTTCTGTTACATTATTTTGCAAATTTTCCACATTAATTTCAATAAACGTATTTCGATACATATTATACCTTCTTCTTTCATTTTTTCGTATTATATCATACCATTATTCAATCTGCAAATAAGAAAAAGAGATAAAGAAATTAATCTTTATCTCACATATGAATTCATATTATTTATATAAATTTCAATTTATTTTTTGTTTACTAAATCTTTTAAAGCTTTTCCTGCTTTGAATACAGGTGCTTTAGATGCAGGGATTTTAATTTCTTCTTTTGTTTGTGGGTTTCTACCTTTTCTAGCTGCTCTTTTTCTTACTTCGAAAGATCCAAATCCAACTAATTGAACTTTATCTCCTT
>CAMLYR010000148.1 GCA_946491915.1 uncultured Clostridium sp. | reverse complement strand
ATTCCCTTCCACCGTTCCCCTGCGCGAGCAGTATAAACAAGCGGGCAATACGGTGTGTCAAAATATCAATATTATCTCTACACCAATGTAATTTTCAATTTGAAAGAAATAGAGTCTAATCACATACTATTTGGCTAGTAGCTCTCAGAACATTGAAGGTGTGAACATTATTTCTTTGCGGATGAGCGAAATAAAGACGACTTTTGAGAAAAATAGATATAAGGTCTTATATGCATTTTTGATGCTGTGTTTAAAACTGATGCCATTCCTAATGAATGGCATCAGCAAAAAATTATGAAAAGGATAAATTAAGGTAATATTATGGAATTTAATAATTTACTCAGTTATAAAACGCTTCAAACTCTGGATCCAGGCTTATTCACACAGGTTACTACTGTATATAATATGGTAAAGGAAACCATTAACAACATAGCTGGTTGTTTTAATAATTATACTATGCATGATATCGGTCATAGTGTAAGAGTAGCGCATTATATGGAACAGCTCGCATTTGGGATAGATGGACAACAAGAAAATAGAATAAAAGAATTCAATGCTGCGGAACTAACAATTTTATTGCTTTCTGCGCTGTTGCATGATATTGGTATGTTTATCAGATCAATTGACAAAGAGGAAATTACTAAAGGGATAATAAAGCATGCGGATAAATTAAAAATTACTTATAAGGGCGTCCTTGAAGTTAAGAATGGAAATATTGATGAGACAATTAAGGAAATTATAAGATTAACTCATGCTGCAAGAGTTTTTGAATTTTTGGACCATGAGTTTGAAGGGCACCAGAAAATTGCTCAAATTTTGAAGATAGATGGCAATTACGATTATTCAAATGATATTGGTTTGGTTTGTCAAGCGCATGGGGAAGATTATAATTTTATCAAAACACAACTTAGGTCGTCTATTACAAAAGGTATATACGAATATAATCTACAGTATTTTGCTGTGCTACTTCGTATTGCTGATTATCTCGATTTGGACAAGCAAAGAACGCCAATGTTGTGGTTTTCTATGATGGATATTGAAGGATACAGCAAAGGCGAGTGGGAAAACCACTTCCAGATTTCAAATGAAAAAAAATTAAAGCAATATGATGATAAGATGCAGATCTATTTTGATGGAAGTAGTTCTGACGCAAAAATACATAGAAAATATCTGAAATATATTGATAATTTGAGGGAAGAAATAGAGAATGCAGACATTCTTCTAAACGGTAAAGATGTGTTACCTAAATATAGACTTAATTTAACCACTAGAATTGATGATTCTGTCCAAACCAATGGCTTTAAATATTCCGATCTGCGTCTAAGCTTGGATTATGCGGCTATTACAGACCTTCTTATGGGTAAAAATATATATGGTGATAATAGATTAGGATTAAGAGAATTGATCCAAAACGCAATAGACGCTTGTAAAATAATCCGTGAAATTGATATTGCAGCAGATGAGAGGCCAGAGACTAGAATATCAGTAATTATTTCAGAAAAAAATAATTATGTTAAAATTCGTGATACGGGCATAGGAATGACTCTCGATGTTATAAAAAATCATTTCCTTAACATTGGAAAATCATATTATAAATCCAATGAATATCTTTATAACAATTATCGCTATAAACCAATTGGTCAATATGGCATTGGTTTTTTAGCGTGCTTCTTACTTTCTGATAATGTAGTCGTGAAGACAAAATGTTATGACAGTAATGACGTATACCAAATTGAGCTAGAAAAAAATAGTGAATACGTAGTAACGAATACTGAAAATTCACCGATGTTTACAGGTACGGAAATCAAGTTGGATTACAAACAATTTTTTAGATTCTTTAAAAATACTGACAAATTGAAAAACTTCATTGAGGAATACTTTGATACAGACATTCCCATTAGCATAAAAGATGAAGACAAAAATATTTCGGTTGATACAAAGAACAAAATACTAAGGAATATTGATAATGTAATCGAAAGGTATAAAACACAAAATGTTGAAAGAATAGATATAAATCAATATACCGACAAAGCTACTGGTGTACTATTTCTAGTGCCAGCGCAAAAGAAATACAGCTATTGTTTAAAAAATTTTGATTGTGATGAGATATTCTTATATGATAAAGAGAAAAAGAGATTTGAGCCAGTTAAAAATTTAGAAAACAAATTTTATACAGAAATACCCTATGTTAAAATTGAAGAAGACGAATATCTTAAAATTGCTAAATCAAGGCGCGAAGATGAAAATAAAATTAAAGCGATTTTAGCCGCAGGCAAAAATGAGAAAACATGTATTAAGCTATATGTAGATTGTGAAGAGAGATTTCCGTACAGACCATATTTTTGGGAAGACGACTCTGAAAGATTAAAGGAATTGAAACAAGTAATTGATAGTAGTAGTCTGCCATTTTATGTGGAGTTATTAGGTCGTGAAAATAGAAATATTGTATATTGTTTTAACAACAAAATTATTGAGATTAGCAGCATTGATTTTTTAAACGAATCGTTTTATCCACGTTTTTATTTAGAGACGCGGAAAAAGGAACCTGCAAATTTGTATTATAAAAACATTCTGGTTAAGGATTTTAGATCAATTTCTGCTCAATTGCCATATGATTATGAAATTTTTGGCTTAATTGATTATTTGGGAGATGATTTGAAATTGGATGTTTCAAGAAATGAAATTATAGGCGGCTATAATAAATTAAGCTATGAGTTTAATAGTATTCTATTAAAATACTTTATATCAAAAGAACAGACCGCCGAGAAAAAAGAACTTTTAAAATCGATATTAAATTTTACTAAAAATAATCAATCATGAAAGCAATCATTTACGCTCGGTATTCGAGCGACAACCAAAGAGAGGAGAGTATCGAGGGGCAGATCCGTGAGTGCATGGAATTTGCCGAGCGAAACGGTATTACCGTGTTCGGTACATACATC
>CAMLYR010000147.1 GCA_946491915.1 uncultured Clostridium sp. | reverse complement strand
AAAGAAACTGGCAGATGGTCGTGAAATTGTGGGGTTGAATGCGTATGAATAAGAAGAAAGAAATAGTGCCTAAGTTAAGATTTCCCGAGTTTTCTAAATCACATTGGGGGATTACTCGACTTAATGCACTTGCTGACAAAATAACAGAACGAAATAAAGGTGATGACACTAGTAGGGTTTTTACGAACTCTGCTACTGAAGGTGTTGTAGATCAAGAAGAATACTTTGATAGGAATATTGCAAACAAAAATAACCTAACAAATTATTTTGTTGTGGAAAAAGGTGATTATGTCTATAACCCCAGAATATCAACCACTGCACCGGTAGGTCCTATTTCTAAAAATAAACTCGGTATTGGGGTGATGTCTCCTCTGTACACTGTATTTAGATTTAGAAATAAAGAAAATGATTTTTATGAGCATTTTTTTCTTACAAATTTATGGCATGCTTATATAAAAAAACTTTCAAATACAGGTGCAAGGTATGATCGTATAACAATATCAGTGGATAATTTTATGAAAATGCCACTTCCGTATACTTCTCCTGATGAACAACAAAAGATTGCTGATTGCCTATCCTCTATTGATGAACTGATTGACGCAGAAAGCAGAAAACTGAAAGTATTAGAAAAATACAAAAAAGGGTTGATGCAAAAGCTGTTCCCTGCTGAGGGGAAAACTCTGCCTGAATGGAGGTTCCCTGAGTGTAAAAACACTTATGAGATAAAAAGAAAACGATTGGCTGATGTTTGTTACTATAAATCATCTGCATTAACTACAAATGATGTTAAAATGGATGGTAAATATAATTTATATGATGCAAATAAAATAATTGGTAAAGTAAATATTTATGCTTCTGAAGATAGATATATTACAATAATAAAAGATGGTGCTGGTGTTGGTAGGGTTCGTTTAATGGATGGTTATACAAACTTTGTTGGAACAATGGGAATGATAAACAATAATGAGTTTGTTACAATAGATTATTTATATTACCTATTGCAAACTATTGATTTTAGGGTATATGCAATAGGAGGAACTATTCCACATATTTATTTTAGAGATTATTCAAAAAAAGAGATATTTCTGCCACATATAGGAGAACAACAAAAAATTGCAGATTGCTTGTCTGAGATAGATACCATAATTACCGAGCAGTCAAACAAGGTGGAACAGTTAAAAATACATAAAAAAGGATTAATGCAGGGATTGTTTCCTTCTCTTGAGGAGGTAGATGTATGAGTGGTACAAAACAATTTGCAACCTTAAAAAGATTTGCACGCAATATTCGTGATACGCTTGGTACTGCGGATGCGACAGATACGAAAAATTACTACCTTTTGTTTGCGTATAATGGAACTGGAAAAACAAGGCTTTCGGTTGAATTTAAGAATTTAGGTAAAAGAAGAATTCGAGGCAGTGAGGAAACAACAAGAGATACACTGTATTATAACGCCTTTACCGAGGATCTATTCTATTGGGACAATGATTTAGAAGGGGATACTGATAGACGCCTGTTTTTTAATACAAATTCTCGCTTTTTTGACGGTTTGAGAGACATTGAAATGGACACTCGTATACGGGGATTTTTGCAGATTCATGCAGATTTTGACTTTACAATTCATTATGATGATGGATATGTCAGCTTTTCAAGAAAAGTGCAAACCAGAACCGGAGAGGAAACTATTACTGGAATAAAAATCTCTCGTGGTGAGGAAAATTTATTTGTTTGGTGTTTCTTTCTTGCTATTGTTCAACTGGTAAAAGACGAAGCTTTATCTTATGATTGGGTGAAATATATCTATATTGATGATCCGATTTCGTCCCTTGATGACAATAATGTTGTAGCGTTAGCATGTCAACTTTCAGAATTGTTGAAAGATTGTAAGATTAAAACTGTTATATCAACCCATCACGCACTATTTTTTAATGTGATGTACAATGAGTTGAGAAAAGAAAGTACGGCAAGTCGTTTTTTGAGTTTTGATAAAGAAACAAACAAATACATAGTAAAAAACACCGGAGATACCCCGTTCTTTCATCATATTGCACTATTGAAAGAATTAAAAAAAGTGGCTGACAGCGGGAAAATCTATACTTATCATTTTAATATTTTAAGAAATATTCTTGAGAAAACAGCAGCATTTCATGGATTTGATGATTTTTCAGCCTGCATAAAACAAGAAGATGAGAATTTAGATGATGTGATTTTTGCACGAATCACAAATCTACTAAGTCATGGCAATCACTCGATATTCAATCCTGTCGAAATGGTTCAGGATAATAAGGAAATATTCAAAAATATACTGAATAGATTTCTGAGAAATTATAAATTTAATGATAAGCTGTTTACAGAAAGATAGAGGTAGCAAATTATGAATGATACACAACAAAAACAGTTAGGCTCAACATTATGGGCGATTGCTGATAAACTGCGTGGCGCAATGAACGCCGATGATTTTAGAGATTATATGTTGTCTTTTCTCTTTTTGCGCTATTTGTCCGATAATTATGAAGAGGCAGTAAAAAAGGAATTGGGCAGTGATTATCAGAAAAGTGAGCTTGAAATTCAAAAGAATGGAGAGGATCTTGATACCTATATTGGCGAGCTTAAATCTGTTATTACCCGATACAGTAGATCGCTTTCTCCTGAGAAATTAGGGTTACATGAAGACGAAGAAGACCATCAAAAAATTGAAAAAGCAAGACAAGATTTTGTGGATGACAATAATAAGATGCTCTATAGCCACAATGTAATCCCTCTTGCAGTCTGGTATATTCGCAATTTGGATCAAGTTGATATGCTTGAAAAACAAATGCGCCGTAAAATTCATTATGTGATAAAACCGGCATATTTGTGGAGTAATATATACGAATTGGCAAGAACACAAAATAGTCAATTGCTGAAAACTTTGCAGAGTGGCTTTAAATATATTGAGAATGAGTC
>CAMLYR010000146.1 GCA_946491915.1 uncultured Clostridium sp. | reverse complement strand
TCATTCATTCAATTTTTATTAATATATAAACATAACGGATCTCATTTAACCTAGCACAAAGATTAGATAATACTTAATATGTTTATAAACAAGTATTGGTAGGTATTCACAACAAGTAAAAGTAATCAGTCGGTTTGAAACAACTGGAATTTCGGGTGACTAAATACGGTACTTTTCCAGTAAATGATGCCGCCAAAATAGAAAATGTACTTGCATAGGTTCCTACAAATTCTTTACACGATCCCAATGTTACTAAGTCCAAAAAAGTGTTGATTGTGGAGTTTAGGCCTTTACCAAAAGAGAACCCGCCAGAATGAATAGCTTTTTTGTGATATGTAACCACTCTATGATTCTTCGTATTATTCATTATGATTTCTTTGGCATAACTTGAATCTGAGGATACGAATATTGGAACATCAACATTCTCATTAACAACTGGACATTTTATAAACGAGAGAAGATCATTTTCATAAATAAATTCTCGTGTTTCTTTGAAATCAGATTTCTTATCACCCATTCTCATATGAAAGCTGATACAATTCCCATCTTGGAGGTTTTTCTTTCTTTTATTGACTCTGTTCATAAAATCGTTATTGAAAATGAAATGATTTCGCATGACATAAGAAAGCACATTATATCCATGGATGGCAGGATGAGCTGATTCATATGGTTTGTCTTCGAGCATACCAAGACGTATTAGAGCTTGATAGGTGTTATTGTTATATGGAAGCCATGCAAACAGAGGGCAGTTAGATTTAAAAATAATATACGCTTTGGTAAAAATCGAAGGAATGTCATACACTTTCATGTTTTTTACGGCATCAGAACTTCCCGTAAAGCAAAGATTAAACTGTTCAAAATAATAGGGTTTGCTTAATTCCTTGGGTCTTTCATACAAAACTGGATTATTGTTTAAATCAGTTATCGTAAATAATCGTCTTGTGTCTTTAAATGGTACTATATAGAAAAAATGAATCAATATTACAAATAAATGTGGCGTTTAATAGAGCAGCTATTACATAGCTCGAAACCAAACCAAAAATCTTATTTGCCAACCCTCCAACCCCAAACTGGTATTCCACATACCTTATTTGATCGACTTGCTGATTGTTCGACTGATAATGGTCATTAGACTGGTTTTGGATACTGTAATTCTTATCATTAATATCCATTTTAGTGAATCGATGTGCATTTACTCTTGAATGAAGCATTGAATATTCAAGGTAACCATCAATCTGGGATTAAGATCAAATCAAAGAATATACTTCATTTTGACTGAGAAGGATTCGGTTCTGCATTCTCGTACTTGACAAATTCTCTGAAATTAGATAGAGAAAATAGAGATAATTAAGGATGATGAAATACTTATACTTCATGAATATAATATAAATAGAAAAAAATGAAAAAACATCATACTTTAGTGTTTATATTAGTGCATCGAGAAGATAATGAATTACAAATGATTAATTTAAATAAAATAATAATTGCTCAATAAAGAACAATATTGAATATTCACACAAGAATAACAAGGGACATTATAGAAATGAATACAAAGGAAGATGAATAAAAAATACTTCATGGATTAAATCGTAACTCTATGAATGAATGAATCAATCAATCAATTAGTCAATCAATCACTGAATTAAATATTCTCAATATATTGATTTCAGTTTACGAAATTCAGTATTATTTTACTACTCATAATGAATAATTCACTGATAATGTCATTTAAACTATCATCACCACAATTTTGGTTCACAAACATAAAATATCATAATCCCTAAGGTTGCTGTGAGTTTAGATTTCTTAGTTTATACATCATAATATAAAATTTGTCAAGGTTGTTATAATCAATAACTATATATCCATTTCAATCTCCATATTAATTACAAAATGGTGATAAAGTACAATATACCTTCATTGTTACGAATACCACTCACTCATTATATGGATTATTACAATAAGGCAATGATCATTTCAACCAGATTACTTCGATTTCATTTTCTAAAGGCAATATTGATCCGCAAATGAGAGACATCTTTATTTCGACACCAATTACATTTGTATTCATTAGTTCACCCTTTAAAGCCATTATTCAACAATATTATCATCTCTATTAGCAATAATATTACACTCATTAATATAAGTCCTTAGTCATTATTGGATCGAACATTTATTTCCGACTTGATCATAAATGGGTTCATTGATTACTCAAAGAAGATTGACTCTGGAATAATACGGCAGACTATGATAGAATGTGATTACCATAGTCATATTAATAACTGTTGTTAAATAATAGATCTGGAAGCAGCTGACCATTTATGACGTTTCACGATTCAAATAAAATTCACTTCGGAATAACATTAATATTGAAATAAACATATTAATCAAAACAGAAAGAAACGAACTCGTTTCCACTATGGCGAAACTTGATATTTTCCACACAATTCCGATAATAATAAGAATAATAAAGCAGTACTGTATAGAAGATGTTGAAGCAAAGATTGAAGAAGACTACTCAGATACATTGAGAAATGTTCAGAATATGTACGAATCCTTCATTATTGTTTTCCATATCATTCATTTTATACTATTATCAACCATTAAAAATCCCCAAAATAAAATATATGAACAAAACACTGATCAGAATAGCATTTCAAATGAACCAAATATACGAAATGATCATTTAGATTATAAAAGCAAACAATTCAACCGAATAATTCTTTAGTTAATGCATGCTTCACAAATGGATTATTAATTATTGGTATAGGATTATCTTTCCTACAAGCCCCCTTAAAGTGAATCATAACCATATCTGAAGTGTGATTCATAAACAAGCTTCTGCCTAAACTAATATCGTGGACTTGACTGTATTTGACTGTTCTTGTTCGTACTATAGACTTTTGTCTGGATGTCATTGTAATGTTCCTAGTTCGATATGCACACACTCCATCTATTTGCATCGTATGATCCCAATTCATTGGA
>CAMLYR010000145.1 GCA_946491915.1 uncultured Clostridium sp. | reverse complement strand
CGTCGCAAACGCCCTGTTTATGCGGGTTCTCAGATTTCTTTACTTACTCGAACTCTTGGGCTGAGAGATTTATCTGGCTGTTTCTTAGTACACATTTGTGCGTTTTATTCTTCATATTCATCTTATTTTGCATTTTTGTGTACCTCGTCTAAAATTTTTAGAGCCAAAATGGAGCCAAATTAACTATGCTAAAACTATAGAAAACGCTAAAATTAAAAAGGCAACAATATCTAAATACACAGCCAGTTTAAAAAATTTATACTTTCGACTTGCAATATCTGAATTATAAACTATCTCATCCGATAAATCTAATTGATATTTAGTTGGATTAAATTTATTTTCACCAAAATAAATCTTACATACTTGTTTAATATAAGTATCTCCTTTATATTCTTTTATGTTTTCAAAAAAAATCAAATTATCTTCCTTTGCTTTTCTTTTTTTATTTTTAAAAATTATTGAGATTGTTTTTACTACTTTATTTCCCAACCTTGGTAGAAAAGAAACCAACGAACATATCCCCGAAATAATTAGAAGGATACATATTATATATAACAAAACATTCTTATCTTCGAGGCTAAAAATTGCAGCTATACATGCAACTACAAAAGCTATATTGGCCGCATTTTTTGCTTCTGCAAAATTGAGCCACGAATTTACATTTGAAAAATTTTTCTCCAATAATTCATCTAACTCTTTATTGTTCACTGTTCATTTCTCCTTAAACATTTCATTCCACATAGAAAAAACCTTATTTAATGTATCTTTAAAATCATTGATTGCTGGTTCATCAAATGTTTCTATCTCTTCTTCAGAAATCCACCTATATTTTTCATGCTTTCCTCTTGCCTTGATAACTTCCTCAATTTTATCAATATTCTGTATTATCTTCGCAACTACTATTACACCTTTTTGAAGTTTATCTACCTTGTTAACTTGATATAATGCAATAGGTTTGGGTTCCATATCTTTTTTTCTTTCACCATCGCAGATTACAATTATGTCAATTCCAAAGTCATTTTTATAATCCTCCTTAACAGATTCACATAAATCCTTATCAACACTCGCCTTAGCACATCCAAATTCCCATAATCCTGAATAAAATTTTCTGTTTTTTCTTTTTGCAATCAATACCCTTTTATTATCTACATCACAACAAACAGCAGCGCAATGAAACTCAAGTAATCTATTATCAAATTCATTTTCTACAACTCTTACGTCATTTTCCGTTTCACTAATGACTTGATGTATTTGCTTTAATTTACCACCTAATTTTTGATCCTTAATTATCTTTTCTAATGCTTTATGTGCATCTAAAAACATATATGATGTTAAATCACCATCATCTCTTTCACGATTTAAGAAATACTCTTTAGATAACTGACTATATGTGGTTTCATCATAATAAAAACTGTCTTCAAATGTAACTCCGCTAACTTTTGAATCATGATACCATATTATTGGATATAGTCGATTTTGCCATACGCCCTTTAGGATTTTATATGTAATAATATTAAGTCGTGACAAATATTCCGTTTTATCACTTAATATTTTTGCCAATTCTACACTAACAACCAAGCGTCTATCTTGAGTTTCTTTTTTTATTCTAAAACCAGTATCTATATCTTGTCCCAAAAACTCATTTATTTGTTGGCTTTCATTAATTCTATATTTTTTAAATATATTGTCATAGGGAGAAAACACAGAATCTTCACCATTTAAAATGATTGCAAGCCATGCTGCAGATTGTACTGCAAGAATGTTACTCTTTTTCATCCACTCTATTTCTTTATGAGAAAATTCGGCATCTATATTTTCAAAGAACTTCTCATTTTTCAATTTTACATTGGTCATAACTAAAATGCCATATATTGCATCAATTGTAGAGTATATCTCTTCAATATCTCTAATTGTTACAAAAAAGATTATTTCATCACCAAGAACCCGCCATAACTGTGCTTGTGGTATTTCCTTTGTAACGTCTTTTTGAATATCCGTCAATAACGATGTTAACACGCTTTGCCATCCAAGATAGTTAGTATCTTTATACAACGAAGAATTAACAATATCAAAAGAGAAGAAAAGTTCTACGGATCTAGAACATTTCTTCTCATCTTTAGTATTTTTATTAATTTTTTCTAAGGCATCGCCATATAACTGTTCAAGCTTATTACCACCTACCATTGCAAATACCCCAAAAACTTTCCTCTATTGGATGCTGCCGAAATAGAAACACCAAAGTAACTAGCAATTTTATCTGTTTCAACCTCATTTCCAATAGTATATTGATCCATTATCTCCTTATATGCTTTTTTCGGCATTAACAACGCAGCTGCGAATTCATTTGCTTGATACTCCATTATTGAATCGCCAGTTCTATAGTAAGTCGCATTTTTTTGATTATTCCACAAATCTGAATTTATTTTATAACCCATATGCAAAAACAAGTGTCCTAATTCATGTGCAATAGTAAATTTTCTTCTTTCTGCACTTTGAAATGGCGAAACATATATAACAAATCCATTATCCTGCTTTCTTATACTTCCATCGGACATATAATCAATGTCAATACTATCTTCAACGCGTCCATCTAATGCCGTTACAACATCATTTATATTTTGAATAGGTATCTGTATATTATAGAGGTCAATTATGTCTTGCGTTAAATTGTTAATCAGCATTCTTAACTCATCATTCATACTATCACCTCCAAATATATACTTACATTTATTGTACCATAATATTCTTCAAATGCAAGCCAACGAACAAATTTTCTGCTTAATTTTGCATCTCTGCATCTTTTTATTACTGTAAGATATTCAACTCTCATACCGAAAAAATTCCCTCGCCATCATCTCCGCCGTAGCTCGGTTATACCCTTTCTTCAGATATCCCTGCACAATCCCGTCTTTCAGTTTTAACACCATAATACTTTAAGAGTGATCCTTTTCCTGAATTCTTACAGTCAGCATATTTGCTGGCTTTTTTTATTTTTTTAAA
>CAMLYR010000144.1 GCA_946491915.1 uncultured Clostridium sp. | reverse complement strand
GCGGATAAAGAATGTGGAGAATGTGGGTGTGAATTAGATCCTTTGTATAAAAGAGCGTTGGAACTTCTTTATGAGCATTATGAATCTTATGTGGCGTAAGTTATGTATAAATATAATTCGACGAAAAAATGTTGCTTTATAAGCGAAAATGGGAAGAATAGAGGAGAAATATATTTCTAGGCAAATGCAAATATGCTGGTACTAGCATAAGCAGACAGAATAGGGTGGTATTATGAAATTAGAACTTGAAAATGTGGGTAAAATTAGTCATGCAAATATTGAATTAAATGGTATTACAGTTATTGCAGGAGAAAATAATACAGGAAAAAGTACTATAGGTAAAATGCTCTTTTGTGTGTTTCATGCATTTTATAAAATTGAGGAACAAATTAGAGAGGAACGTACAAAATCTATTTCTAGAGTACTAAATAGTTATTACCGTGAAGCTGCTAATCGTTATACACGAAGATTTAATACATTAGATTTAGCTAAGTATATTGTTGATCAGCAAGAAGAATTTCTAGGAGATACACGACTTTTAGTAAAAGAGATAGAAAACTTTTTTGTTAGTAAGGATCGAAATTTTCAACAATATATAGAGCAAGAGGCATTAGAAAAGCTAGCTGATAGAATTTTTACATTTTTAAAACTCGAAGATGTTGAAATACAAAAAATTATTCTTCGGAAAAGGTTAGAGGCAGAATTTGGAATGAAAGTTGGCCATTTAAACAATGTTGAAAAAAAATCAAATGTAAAGGTAAAAATTAAGGAAAATGTTATTGATCTTACAGTAATTAATAATGAAGATATTTCGATATCCAATTATATGAACTTGAATAAAGAGATCATTTATATGGATGATCCATTTATTTTAGATGATTTGGGAGAACCGCGATGGATTATTTTTTCAAATAAGGAGTTTGAACATCGACAAGATTTGCTAAAAAAGTTAGCAAGTAATCAAAAGGTTGACGAATTTTCGGTTGTTGATGAACTTATTGTGCAGAAAAAATTGGAAAAAATTTTAGACATAATGCAAAATGTATGTGACGGAAACATTATATCAGATGATACAAAGACATTTGTTTATAAAACGGATAAATTGAATGGCACCTTAGATATGGTAAATTTATCTACTGGTATGAAAAATTTTGTTATTCTTCGTCGGCTATTGCAAAATGGCAATATAGATGAAAACGGAATTATTATTCTTGATGAACCAGAAATTCATCTTCATCCAGAGTGGCAATTAAAGTTTGCTGAGATTATAGTTTTACTTCAAAAAGAATTTAATGCTAATATTTTGCTCAATACGCATAGCCCATATTTTTTGAATGCAATCGAAGTATATTCCGAAAAACATGGGATAGACAATAAGTGCAAGTATTATCTTGTGGAGGAAGAAAATGCAGTTACGGCTGTTTTGGATGTGACAAATAAGACTGAAAATATATATGAGAAATTAGCAAAACCGTTACAGGAATTGGAAAATTTGGAGTATGGAAATGGAGTACAAAGAATTTAATAATATACCAATATTTAAAGATAATATGACAACTTTTAAAGAAACGTCATACGATAAAGACGGTAAAGAACCGAGATACATGACAAATTCGGAAATTCAGGTAATAAATTTTGATAAAGTAAAAAATTGGTATATAAAAGATATGTTTTTGTCAAGTACACCTTGTTCAAATGATGCGTTGTATATCGGAAAAGATAATAAAATATTTTTTGTTGAATTTAAAAATGGTGCTTTGGGAAAAAACAAAAAAATGATTTTTAATGTGTATAATAAAATATATGATAGCCTTCTGATTTTTAATGATATCGTGCATCAAAATATATCGTTTTGTCGTGAAAATTTATATTTTATTTTAGTTTATAATGAAAGTAAAAACAGTTATGAAGAGTGTGAAACAAAACAAGAAGATAGCCCAAAAGCAATGATAGGTAAACTTATTCATAACAAAGCAAAAAAGAAATTTGTTAGATTTGGATTGGATAAATTCGAAAAGATATATTTTAAGGAGGTTTTTACATATACGGAAAGTGAGTTTGAAAATCTCTTTTTAACCCCAATTAATCAAAATAGGATATCTATGTAAGTGAATATCCGGAGGTTCATTTGGAAAATAGGATGGGCGATAAAAATTAGAAAATAATCTGTGATAACTTTAAAAAGAGGGATTATAGGGGTGCATCATTGGAAAATAAATTTTAAAATAAGGAAATGGGGTTAATAATTTATGAAATTAAGAAACTTTCTTTATCTTAATACTAAAGTGATTGAGGATTATATTGCTGCAATTGATGGATATACATACGATGAAGAATCCCAGGCAATTGCTACTAGCAAAGAGAACACTTTGGCTGGAAAAGGAAACATTGGAGTGGCTTCGGGAAATGGATCACATACGGGCAAACAGTCTGAGGAAGTAAAAAGATCTGTGCGTATTAGTGATGCTGCAAAATTCGAAAAGATTTATAAATATTTACGCTCTAACGAGGAAGATGGACTGAAATATTATGAGTTCCTTAGTGACTCAGATTATAATGATTTATATCGTGATGATTTCCTTGAGGTTTTAGTTACAGCACGTTTTTCTAAAATGAAAGAACTGACAGATAGTGTAAAGAAAATCGCAGAGTTAGCCGAGGTATTTGAAACAATTACAGATCAACAAATATTAGATAATAAAGCTACGGAGGCTGTAAATGGTTTCTCTGCATTGGGGCAGATGAAGTCTGGCAAAGAAATTGCGTGCGTCTTTGAATTTGAAGATGGCAATCATCCTTTAGTTGCTTATCTTAATGAAAACTATTTTCGCTGTGAACAAGATAGCTTTGTCGGACAAGCATATTTGTTGTGTAAAATTATTAGGAAAATACCCAGGGGGCAGAGCATTAAACTGGATGAAATTTTTGATGATATAAAAAAAATTCCACTGAATAGAGCGCAACGTAGAAAAATGCCAAAGAATATGGATAATCCAGTAGAACTGAGAGATGTCATTAAAGGGCCTGCGCTTGTCGTTCTACCTATTGCAGTATATCAGTAAATTA
>CAMLYR010000143.1 GCA_946491915.1 uncultured Clostridium sp. | reverse complement strand
TATGGAAAATGTTCATCTCGAACCTAGTGAGGACTAAGTGAAAGGGAGCCATAAAATGATTTTAGAATTTCTTAATATTTGTATTGAACCGAGTAATAAATAATTTATAAATACTTCCCCATTGTCCACTAGTCTCAACAGAGACGTATATTTAATGCGAATTATGGTTTTTATGTCAAAATGCTTGACAGTTTACAATAATAAAGATAAAATAGATATGGTAGGAAAAAATATATTTCATATAAACATATATATTTATTTCGAACATTGAAAATTAAATAAGAAAGAGGTGTATGATTATGACTATTGTAATCATTATCGCCGCTGTCTTAATCTCACTTGCAATAGGATTTCTAGTAGGAATGGTATACAGAAAAAAAGTTGCAGAATCTAAAATTCAAGGAGCAGAAAACGAGGCCAAAAGATTAATTGATTTAGCAAAAAAAGAAGGAGAAAATCTAAAAAAAGAAGAGATTTTCAAAGCTAAAGAAGAAATTATGAATAATAGAAAAGAATTAGATCAAGAGATTAAAGAAAGAAGGGGCGAAGTACAAAAACAAGAAGCAAGACTAATTCAAAAAGAGGAAAACTTAGAAAAGCGTGCAGAAAATTTCGAAAAGAGAGAACAAGAATTAGAAAAGGAAAGACAAGGTATTGAAAAAGAAAAAGAAGAATTAGAAAAATTGCATGAACAAGAAATGGTCGAACTTCAAAAAATTGCATCTTTAAGTAAAGAAGAAGCAAAACAAAGATTACTTGCAGAAATGGATAAAGAATTGACAGCAGAAAAAGCAGCACTAATTAGAGAAAAAGAACAAAAAGCAAAAGAAGATGCAAATAAAAATGCGAAGGAAATTTTGTGTTATGCAGTACAAAAATGTGCAGCAGATCATTCACAAGAAACAACAGTATCAATTGTTCCACTTCCTAATGATGATATGAAAGGAAGAATTATTGGTAGAGAAGGTAGAAATATAAAAGCATTAGAAACATTAACAGGAATTGATTTAATAATCGATGATACACCAGAAGCTGTTGTATTGTCAGGATTTGACCCATTAAGAAGAGAAGTTGCAAGAATTGCATTGGAAAAACTAATTGATGATGGAAGAATTCATCCAGCTAAAATCGAGGAAATGGTTGAAAAAGCTAAGGAAGAATTAGAAACAACCATCAAAGAAGAAGGGGAAAGAGCTGTATTAGAAACAGGTGTTATTGGATTACATCCAGACTTAGTAAGATTAATTGGAAAATTAAAATACAGAACAAGTTATGGACAAAATGTATTAAATCATTCAATAGAAGTTTCAAATTTAGCAAGAATTATGGCAGAGGAATTAGGATTAGATGCCAAACGTGCTAGAAGAGCAGGTTTATTACATGATATCGGAAAAGCATTAGACCATGATATGGAAGGAACTCACGTAGAAATCGGTGTAGAAGTATTGAAAAAATACAAAGAAAATCCATTAGTGATTAATGCAGTTGAAGCTCATCATGGTGATGTAGAACCTCAAACTTTAGAAGCTGTTTTAGTACAAGCAGCAGATGCGATATCAGCATCAAGGCCAGGAGCTAGAAGGGAAACATTAGAAGCATATATTAAAAGATTACAAAATCTTGAAGAAATTGCAGATTCATTTGATGGAGTTGAAAAATCTTTTGCTATACAAGCTGGTCGTGAAATTAGAGTTATGGTAAAACCAGAAAAGATTTCAGATGACCAAATGACAATCTTAGCAAGAAATGTTTCTAAGAAAATTGAAAATGAAATGGATTATCCAGGACAAATTAAAGTTAATGTTATTAGAGAAACAAGAACAGTTGATTATGCAAAATAAAAATTAATCGATAGAGATTAAAACAAGAAAAAGGAACACAGTTTTTTAGGCTGGGTTCCTTTTTCGTTTTAGGGCTATTATATTAACATAAAAACAGTCAAAAAGCAAGATTGCCATACATACAGTCTTGCGCATTCAAAAAAAATATAGTATGATAATATTATAAAAAATATAGAAAGAAGGAATCGTTTTGAAGATTTTAGCAGTGGGAGATATTATTGGAGAAACAGGAATTAAGGAATTAAAAAATAAATTAAACCAAATTAGACAAAAAGAGGAAATTGATTTTGTCATTGTCAATGGAGAAAATGCAGCAGAAGGAATGGGAATTACAGAAAAAAACTTTAATGATATTATTTCTCAAAATGTGGATGTAGTAACGATGGGAAACCATACATGGGGAAAAAAAGATATCTTTAAATTTATAGACCACCCTAAATTAATAAGACCAGCCAATTATCCAAAAGGGGTAGTAGGTAAAGGATATGGTATATACGAATGTAAAAATAAAAAAATAGCAGTTATCAATTTAATTGGAAGAGTTTATATAAATGTATTATCAGAAAATCCATTTTTAATAGCAAAAAGTATCATAAAAAAAATAAAAGATAAGGTAGATATTATTATTGTAGATTTTCATGCCGAGGCAACAGGAGAAAAAATCACAATGGGATATTATTTAGATGGAATGGTTACAGCCGTTTTTGGGACACATACACATGTACAAACAGCAGATGAAAAAATATTACCTAAAGGAACAGCATATATTAGTGATATTGGTATGACAGGAACAAAAAATTCAGCACTTGGAATGGATGTTTCTGTAGCATTAAAACGATTCGAAACATCATTACCAGAACGATATAAAGTAGCATCAGGTGAAGGGATGTTAAATGGTGTTATTTATGATATTGATAATAAGACCAATAAGGTGAAAACGATAACAAGAGTAAATATATAAAAATGTAAAAAAATCTATATATGGTTATGATATGGTTAAAATAGAGACTGATTTCAATCATACAATAAAAAATGTCGAATTAGTAGATTTATTGCGATGAAAACCTATAAATTTTTATAAAAAATACTTTACAGTAATTTCCAGATATTGTAAAATACAAACTGTAAGAGTTGCAACAAAAAAATAAAAATTATAGGAGGCAAAAGAAAATGGAAGTTTTAAAAATTTCATCAAAATCAAATCCTAATTCAGTAGCAGGAGCAATTGCTGGATTAGTAAAAGAATCAAACAAAGCAG
>CAMLYR010000142.1 GCA_946491915.1 uncultured Clostridium sp. | reverse complement strand
AAAAATGTAATTATTAGTACCCTATATCAAATACTTTCAGTTATTACTCCCTTAATTACAGCCCCATATATTTCTAGAGTTATTGGTGCTGATGGCATTGGTGAATATAGTTATACGAGCTCTATTCAATTGTATTTTTCATTATTTGCAGCATTAGGAACGGCAGAATATGGTCTTCGAGAAATTTCTCGTGCACGAATGGATGTAGAAAAAAGAAGTAGACTTTTTTGGGAAATCGAACTCGTTAGTATATTAACATCATTATTTATGTTACTACTATGGGGAATATTTATTTTGTTTCAACATCAGTATCTTACAATGTATTTAATTTTAACGTTAAATATATTCAATACTATGCTTGATATATCATGGTTCTTTGATGGATTAGAACAATTTCAATATACTGTTGCTAAAAATTCAATTGTAAAAATAGTGGGAGTTGTCTTAATTCTATTATTTGTTAAAAGTCCTAAAGATACTGATCTTTATGTTTTTATTATGACAGCTAGTACATTGTTAGGAACACTGTCTATGTGGTTGGAACTAAATAAATTTGTAATAAAGACTAAAATTGATTTATCTAGTTTAAAAAAACATTTTCATGAAACTGCTATTTACTTTATTCCTACTATAGCAACCTCTATATATACGTCTATGGATAAAACATTAATTGGATTAATTACTCATAGTGCGGCAGAAAATGCTTACTATGAGCAAGCAACTAAAATAGTCAATTTAGTAAAAGCTCTAACATTTACTTCTGTTAATGCAGTTTTAGGTGCACGAATTTCTTTTTTATTTTTTAAAGAAAAATATAGTGAAATTAAAAAAAATATACATCTCTCAATAGATTATGTAATGTTTATTGGTGTAGGAATATGTTTTGGCTTAATTAGTATTTCTAATACATTTGTACCTGTGTTTTTTGGTAGTGGGTGGGGAAAAGTTATCTTAATTTTACAGCTATTCAGTCCCCAAGTAATAATTATTGGCATTTCCAATTGTTTAGGGTCACAGTATTATACACCTGCAGGATTAAGGAAACAAAGTGCGATATATATTATCATTGGTGCAATAGTTAATTTGATTTTGAATTTAATATTGATTCCCAAATTTGCAAGTACTGGAGCAACATTTGCATCAATTATTGCAGAATTAACAATTTCTATCTTATATCTAAGAAATTCTAATGGATATTTAGACATAAAATTTCTTGGACAAATTCTTTGGAAAAAAATAATTGCTGGAATTTTGATGTGCTTAGTAATAGTACTTTATGGCTTCTGGAATCAACCTGATATTGTGAAACTATTTATTCAGTTTTTGAGTGGGTCCTTAACTTATATCCTTACCTTATTTGTGTTAAAGGATGATTCACTTAAGTTATTCTTTAAATTTTTACATCGAGGTTAAAGTTTATGATGAAACATGAATTGAATTTCCCAGAAGAATTTTATAAAGAAGAAGTTAGAAATGACTATAAGATATCTTCAGAAATGAAGAAAATATGGTCAATTGAATTAGATTTATTCAATCAGCTAGATAAGATCTGCAAGAAGCATAATATTACTTATTATGCGGATGGGGGGACATTACTAGGAGCAGTTAGACATCATGGATTTATACCATGGGATGACGATATGGACTTTATGATGTATCGTGATGACTTTGAAAAATTATGTAGTGTTGCGTCTGAATTCGAAGAACCATATTTTTTTCAAACTGAAGAAACAGATACTGGCTCATTGAGATGTCATGCGCAATTAAGAAATTCAAATACAACAGGAATATTGAAGTTTGAAAAAGATAAAAAGTATCCATTTAATCAAGGAATATTTATTGATATTTTTCCATTAGACAATGTACCTGAAAATCAAGATGAAAGAGTTAAATTTGTCAATGAGTTAAAAAAATTAAAATCGCAAGCCCGAGAATATTATGATTTCAATCACGGGTTTACAGAAAAGCCAAAAATAACAGGATTTCATACATTGTGGCAAAGGATAAATTTTCCTAATAAAGAAAGAAAATATAAAAAATTATTCAAAGTATATGGAGAAAAGAATCCATATTATAAAGAATATAAAGACAAAGTTATAAAATATAGGGATAGAACAGAATACGTGATGGATATTGCTGTTGGCTCGGTTAATGATGTTTTTAAATCGAGTAATATTAAGAATCCAACATATGTTCCGTTTGAAATGGTCAAAATGCCGATACCAGAAAGTTATAATAGTATTTTAAATATATACTATGGAGACTGGCATAAATTTGTTACTGGGTCAAGTGTTCATGGAGAGTGTTTATTTGATATAAATAAATCGTATAAAAATTATCTTTAAAATCATAGGGTTTTAAGATGGATTTTATATTATTAAAAAGATTTCTAGTTGTTAAGAAGTTTCTAGTTAAAAGAGTATATTTATAATATGTGGGGAAAATAGATTATGAATTTTAATTATAAGAATAAGCAAACGTGGTCATTTCGAAAAACTACAATTGGTCTTTTTTCAGTATTATTGGGAGTCGTAAGTTTAAAATTTTCTAGTACGATTGCGCATGCAGATACGGTTAATAGTGATGAGAAACTTAAAGTGAGCCAAGTAGGTACGGAAACTTTAAACTCACGTATGTCTGAAATTATTGATAAAAAAGTTGAGAGTACAAACATAAATAGTTATGATGAAAATTCAATGGATCACAGTAAGTCTATAGAGGTTTCAACGGAAAATAATGTAAACCCTAAGAGACTTAATAATGCCAATACTATAAACAACTATTTTGATAATAATGATGGACATGGAACTTCATCTTTTAATGATGTAACAAATGTACAGAAAAGTAATTCATTAGTATCAAGTGAAGAGAGCCAATATGAAGGTAAAACAAACCCTTTAAAACTTACTACTTTTCAAAACAATTCAACAGTTAACAGTATCTTGGGAATGAAATTATATTCAGTAAGCAATCGATATTCGACTGGCTGGCATTATGATGGATCAAATAATGAGTGGAGTTATTCTAAGTCTGATGGAAAACAAGCGAATAGTGAGTGGGTATTGATTAATGGCAGTTGGTATTACTTTGATTGGTCGGGAGAAATGGCAG
>CAMLYR010000141.1 GCA_946491915.1 uncultured Clostridium sp. | reverse complement strand
TACAGGAAGTAAGGTTACGGGTGGATTTTGCGTAACGACATATCCTCTATTATCTACGTCAAAATTAAGTCATATTTTACATGAGTGTCCACAGTTAGAAAAACAGTCTATTCCACAAGGAACATTGGTTACATATAAAGGACGAAAATATGCGTGGCTTCCTCTAAAGGAAAATGGTAGTATTCAATTTACATCACAACTATTAGAACAGTTAAATCTTGATATAGGAAATGAATTATTGTGTATTAGAAGTAGCGATATTGCATTTACAATGGGGGCCAAAGGCCCACTCCTTGAAAAAGCTCATAACTATAATGGAAATATCGAACGATATTAGCAGGAAGGGATTTACTTATGACAGATTATAAAAAGTTATCAGAAAATGCTTTTAATATACAGGCAAAAACTTATGATACCGATAAAAATGGGAAACATGCAAGAAATTTATATCAAGACATTATAAAAGCATTATCTTCCCTACAATTTTCTAATGTACTTGATGTGGGGTGTGGTACGGGAGAAGTTTTAAGTATCATTAGAAAACTATATCCTACTGCTTTATTATATGGAATAGATATTTCAGAAGAAATGTTAAAAAAAGCGGAAGAGAAAAAGATAGATAATCTGAATTTATATCTTGGTGACGCTGAACATCTACCATTTGAAAATGCGAGATTTGATATATTGATATGTACGGATAGTTTTCATCATTATCCTAAACCACAAAAAGCGGTTAGTGAATTTTATAGAGTATTACGGAATGACGGATATTTGTTATTGGCTGATTTTGTGAAACCATTCCCTATTCGTCAGATAATGAATATATTTCTACCTTTCAGTAATGAAGGTGATGTAAAAATATATTCTCAGAATGAGATATTAAGTTTTTTGAGGCAAAGTGGTTTTCAAGATATGCAGTATCGAAAAATAAATAAATCCAGTTATTTAGTAATGGCTAAAAAATAAGATTATAAGGGGGATTACATGATAGGACTAAAAAAACGAGATATGAAAAAAATCTTAAAGGCTGGTGCAAAGGCAAGCGGTATCCCTGTATCGGAATTAAGGGAAAATATACAGGTTACCATTGACGAAGCCATGAACAGTACAGATCCAGAGGTATACGAAAACTTAAAAAAAATTTTTGGAAACAGAACTCCTACACCAGAAGAATATATCTATATAATTACGAAAAAAACTAACATCTAAAATATGGAGTTGATACAGTGAATACTATAAATAAAATCTTCTGGGATACTGACAGAATAAGTATGATTACAAATCATATAAATGCGGAAATACACAGTCATTATATGTTACAGATTTTTATCGGGATTGAAGATATGGTTGATATAAAGATAAATAATAAACCAATCAAATGCAATTTTATCGTTATAGATAGAAATGTTCCCCATGCTTTTTCTGCAAATAACAAAATATACTATTCTTCGCTTATTGACCCTACTTCCGTATATGCTCAAAAACTTATGGATTTAATCGGTGATAATAAATATTTTGTTTGTAATCCAGTTAACAATTTGAAATTGCTTCAACAAGGGGAAAACTTACTCTATCATTCAAATAAAGAACAGTACAAGAAATTTGAGCAGTTGATAAAGGAATGTTTAGATATATCTACAAATGTTAAAAAATATGATGAAAGAATTATTAAGGTATTTCAAATCTTAAATAGCAGTGAATACGATAATCTTAGTATTGCTGACTTAGCAGATACAGTAGCCATATCTCCTAGTAGGTTATCACATTTATTTAAAGAACAGACTGGAATACCTTTAAAGAGCTATATATTACTACATCAAATGGAACTTGCCTTTATTGAATTATTTGCTGGAAAAAATGTTACACAATCTAGTATGATAGCTGGATTTGACAGCCCTTCCCATTTTGCAAGTACAGTTAAAAGAATGATGGGTATGCCTGTTTCATTATCTTTAAAAAATAGCGAATTTTTGAAAGTATATTAAGAAGTCTTAGAATATAATGAAGCTACAAAATGAAAGGAGCTTTATTATGCGGAAAGAATACCTTGAAGAGACTGAAATGTTAAATTTCCGTTCTCAAGAAATAAAAAAACTTGTAGTAGAAAAACATTGGTCAAATTTATCTGAATATAACAAAATAAAGAGTGTTTATGAATTTGTCCAAAATGATATTTTATTTGGGTACAATTCTTCAGATACATTAAATGCTGTACAAGTTTTACACGACGGCTTTGGTCAGTGCAACACCAAATCAACTCTTTTAATGGCACTATTGCGTTCCGTTAACGTTCCTTGTAGATTACATGCGTTTAATGTATCAAAAGACTTTCAAAAGGGAGCTATACCTAAAATAATTTCTTGGTTTACGCCAGAACAAATTTTACATACTTGGGTGGAAGTGTATTTTAAAAATGAATGGATTATATTAGAGGGAGTTATAACTGATAAAAAGTATCTAAGTGCTGTACAAAAAAAATTTTCATCTCATGTTGGTTTATTTAAAGGTTATGCTATTGCAGTAAAAGATTTACAAAAAGTGAAAGTTGACTGGACAGGTGGACACACATATGTCCAAAAAGAAGCCATTGTATATGATTATGGTATTTTTAATTCACCAGATGAATTTTTTTCTGTTCATTCACAAGATATGTCAAAAATTAAAGAGTTTTTATATCGTAATGTAGGTAGAAAAATTATGACTAAAAAAGTTGACAGTATACGAAATACCTATACTTTATTATCAAGAGGGTGATTATGTGGTGAGTAAACAATCATGGGTATTATGTCCGATATGTGGAAATAAGACACGAACAAGAATATTAGAAAATACAGAATTAGTGAATTTTCCGCTATTCTGTCCAAAATGTAGGAACGAAACCATAATCAATGTGAAACACGGGGTTTTAAAAGCTATTAAAGAGCCAGACGCTAAGACGCAGAGCCAATAGTTTGTAAGAATTACTCTTACAGATTATTGGCTCTTTTCATTAAATCATGCTTCCTGCAAAGCAGATCAGCAGGACAAATTGTTAGAGGAAAAGGAAAACGAGAAGCCTTATTTGCTCCCCGTCCCCTTGTATTTCATGATACCGTCGATTGTTCCTTGAATGATTTTTAGTTCTTCATCTGTTAATTCATCAAGAGATACGTCTATCTGTCTGCGGATTGTAGATTTTTTCGCTTTCTCCTGCGGATAGA
>CAMLYR010000140.1 GCA_946491915.1 uncultured Clostridium sp. | reverse complement strand
ACTGCAATGTCTTCTTTAGCTTATCCACAATTAGCAAAAGAAACTCGATATGAACATAGTATAGGAGTTTATCATCTAATGTGCAGAACGTTAAATAACTTAGAAAGAAAGCTAAGTGCACAAGGATTACATATTGCAAAAGAAGAAAAGGAAATGGCGAAATTGACAGCATTATTGCATGATATTGGACATGGAGTTCATTCTCATTTGTTAGAACAAATTACAGGAAGTTCTCATGAACAAAGGAGTATTGATATCGTAAGAGATGAAAAAACGCAAATCCATCAAATTATTGTAGAACATTATGGAAAAGATTTTATTGAAAAATTAGTAGAATTGATGGACTGTATTTACGGAAATGGAGAATTAGCGGAAACCATTCAAATTCAAAAAGACCATACAATTCCATTAAAAGGAGTGATGGCAAGCTTAATTTCTCACAATATTTGCAATCACAATATGAAATTCAAGATAGTGCAAAATATTTTTCTAAGGATGTTTATTATGATAATCCTTCTAACTTTCAATTTTTAGAAGAAGGGACTACTTTAAGAATACGTGATGGTGTAACATATCATCAAGGCAAAAGGACCCGTGATTACAAGAATAAGAGAATTACATATAAGACTTATGTAGAAGAAGGAGAAAAAATATATACAACAAGGGAAAGACAAGAAGAAATAGGAGATAGCACAAACTTAAGCGACTATACGGAATTTCTTGATAGTATAGGATTAAAACAAGAGAACCTAGAATCTATATTAGAAGTTGATAATATGAGAAGAATGGCTACAGTACTAATTAATGGAAGCCCTATTGATATTTCATTTAATGTTGCTAGTTATCAAAATTGTATTTATGAAATGCCGGGAAGTATTGCTACAATAGAAATAAGACCAAGAGAAAACGAGATTTTAGGAAGATTAAAATTACTAGAAATAAAGGAAAAACTAGAAAGTGCATTTCCTCATTTAAAAGAAATGATATCCAATGCTAATATTTATGAAATAGGAGTAGCAGATTCTTATGAAAAATATAAAAAAGGATATATTGTTAGTGAAGATGCACAAGAATATGAAGTACAAAATCCAAAATCTGTACAAAAGCTAGGAAAAATAGTAGAAAGATTAAAAAGGAAAAGAGGAATTAAACAGGTAGCTGATATTTTACCAGTAGAGGAATTTATCAAAACATTTCCGGAAGATACAGAAAAATAGCCTATGTATTAAAAAACATAGGTTATTTTATTATGTGACTAGGTAACTAGTTTTCCATCTGTTTCTGATAAATCTTCATTATTTTATTATCTAAAAAGTTTAGTAATTTCGCATACCAAGATAATTTTTTAGAATCTATAAAAGATAATTTTGAATTTGTTTTATATCTAATTTTATGTTCAGCACTAGACCAAAAGTCCATTGCCATTGTTCGAATTTGAATTTCTACTTTTACAGGTAGTATTTGGTCATGAAATTCAACAGGTGTTTCGATAATCATATGATAAGCAGAATAACCGCTTTTTTTAGGATGTTTTAAATAATCCTTTTCTTTTAATACTTTTACATTTGGTATTTTCCTAATGATTTTTTTCATCGTTTCAATATCATTTTTAAATTGACATATAATTCGAATTCCTGCAATATCATTAATTTTTTGAATTAAATTATTGTAATTTAACTCATAATTTTTCTTTTTCATTTTTGCAATAATACTTTGAGGAGTTTTAATTCTATGACTCATATGTGAAATCACATCATAGCCATAAAATTCTGACAAAGACCCTTTCAGTAAGTTGAAAGTTTCCAAAACTTGATCTAAAGCTTTTTGATATACAGACATTAATGTACCAAATTCTCTACCTCTTATATTTAAAGGAATCAGTTCGGTTGTTATCAAACTATTTTCCTTTTCAATCATTTCCTCGATTACCATCAACCTCCTTTCTTAAAAAATATTTCATTTTCTATTGAATTTTTATAGCTGGTAATTTAGCGATAAATCAATTCTATATAAGATTTATCATCATCATATAGTAAAATTGTGTCTTTTGTGTGAATTTAGACTTAAAAAATTCTTAAGTTGTCAATCCAAAACTTTTATGTTACTATAATATATGTAAATAATGGATAAAAGTAGTTTACTATATTATATTGAAGAAGGAAGCATATATGAGTAAAGCCAAGATATTGATTGTAGAAGATGATGAAAAATTAAGAAATGAATTACAAATTTTTTTAAATAAAAACGGATATGAGGCATTTATATTAGAAAAATTTGATAATGCCGTACAAGATATTTTAAATCAAAATGCAGATTTGATTTTACTAGATATCAATTTGCCATTTACAGATGGAGAATATATTTGCAAAGAAATTAGGAAAGTATCACAAGTACCAATTATGATGGTGACTAGCAGAGATAATGAAATAGACGAATTATTAAGTTTAAATTATGGTGCAGACCAATATATTACAAAGCCATATAACATTCAAATATTGCTGGCTAAGATAAACGGATTACTCAAAAGAAGTCAAAATACAGATAGTAATACAACTAAAATAGATTGTAAAGATTTTATTTTAGATATTTCGAAAAGCATGATTGAAAAAGAGGGAAAACAATTAGAATTAACCAAAAATGAACTTAAAATATTACATTATCTAGTACAAAAAAGAGGACAAATTGTAGCAAGAGAAGAAATCATGGATTACCTATGGGATAACCAAAGCTTTATTGATGACAATACTTTAACTGTGAATATGACTAGACTCAAGAACAGGCTAGAAGAAATTGGATTACATGATATGATACAAACTAAAAGAGGACAGGGGTATATATTATTATAAAATGAAATTAGGAAGTTTTTTAAAAGAAAAAATTGCATATATGATTGTTTTGGTGATTATTTCCATTACTTGTGAAATTTTATTATTAGCGTATGATATTAGTCCGATTGTCAGAGTTTATATTGCCATTACACCGCTTCTAGGATATATCATAGTTCTACTAGTAGAATATCATAAAAAAGCGAAATATTATCAAAATTTAAAAGAGAAATTAGAAGATTTAGATCAAAAGTATGTTATTGCAGAGGTAATAGAAAATCCAGATTTTGTGGAAGGAAAAATTTTAAAAGAGATTGTACAAGAAACTGGAAAGTCAATGTTAGAACATGTAAATGAATATAAACATATTACAGAAGATTATAAAGAATATATAGAATTATGGATTCATGAAA
>CAMLYR010000139.1 GCA_946491915.1 uncultured Clostridium sp. | reverse complement strand
TTTTTCCCGTTAATGTTAAAAATTTTTTAGGACATTTTCAAAAACTATTGACATAATTAGAAATCTTAAAAGATTATTAAGTTTAAAATCTTTCTTTTATATAACAAAAAAGAATAGAAGATTCCTTCATCTACTCTTTACCATTTTTTGCTATTTGGTTTCACTTTTTTCTATATTTTTTAAAATATTTTCTAATTCTTGTTTATCAAATTGGTATTTCTTATTACAGAAATGACAAACTAATTCTGCTTTTCCCTCTTTTTCAATAATATCTTCTAATTCTTCTTTTCCAATTGTCATTAACGCATCTTGCATATGTTCTTTTGAACAATCACATTTAAATTCTGGAACAATGCTATCTTCTATGATTTCTACATTGTCATCTCCTGTTATTCTTTTTGCAATTTCTTCTAATGTTAAGTTTTGATCTAACATTTTTGACATTGCACCAGCCTTAAAGATTGATTGCTCAACTGCCCCTATATCTTCCTCTGTTGCATCTGGCATTGGATTAATTAAATATCCGCCACTTGCTCTTACACCATTTTTATCTACTAATACGCCTAATGCTACTGCTGAATTTCTTTGTTCTGAATTGACAAAGTAATTTGCAAAATCTTCTGCAATTTCACCTGATACTAATGGAGATATTCCAATATATGGGTCTTTTAATCCAATATCTTTTACCACATTAATATATCCTTCATATCCTACTGCTCCACTAACATCCAATTTTCCATCTTCATTTAATGGTAATTCTACAACTGGATTTGTTGCATATCCTTTTACAATTGGTTTATTATTTGCAGTTGCAATCATAACCCCTATTGGTCCATTTCCTTTTAGTTGAACCGTTAATTTATCTTTGCTTCCTTTCATTTCTGTTGCCATGATGCTCGTTATGGTTAATAACCTTCCAAATGCAGCTGTTACGACTGGACTCATATCATGTATTTTTCTTGCTTCTTCTACCATTTTTGTTGTATTTGCACATATAACTGAGACTCTTCCACCATGTGCTAAAAATTTAATTATTTTATCTGACATTAGTTTTTCCTCATTTCTTTCTATATTTGTTTTCATCTATTTATAACATAAATATCCACTTTTTTCAAGTCATTCTATATAACAAAAAAAGCAGTAATTAACTGCTTTTTACTGATGCATCTCAAACATATCTTTTCCTTCCCCACAAACTGGACAAACCCAATCATCTGGTAAATCCTCAAAAGGTGTTCCTGCTGGTATTCCTGCTTTTTCATTTCCAAACTTTGGATTATATATATATTTACATTCTATACATTCATATCTTTGGTTATCTGTTTTTTCTGTTTTAAAGTTTCTATATCCTAAACTAATTGCTACAATTACCATAAGTAAGAATGATAAAGCTTTCCATATTCCACTTTCTAACATAATCACGGCAAATATTCCAAATGTTGCACTAATTCCATATAGTATTAGGACTGCTTGTTTTTGACTAAATCCTTTTGCTACAATTCTATGATGTAAATGTCCTTTATCTGCCTTAAATATGGCTTTAATAGATTTTCCTTTTATTAATCTTCTAATAATTGCCCAAAATGTATCAAATAATGGTAATCCTAAAACAATTAATGGTAACACAATAACAGCTGCTGTATAGGTTTTCGCTACTCCTAGAATAGAAATAATAGATAATGAAAATCCTAAAAAGTTTGATCCTGTATCTCCTATAAATGTCTTGGCTGGTGCAAAATTAAATGGTAAAAATCCAACCAATGCACCCGCAAGTGCTGTTATTAGTAATATGGCTACCATTGGTGAATCATTTAATACAAATATAATTAATAAGGAAATTGCAGATATAACCGATATTCCTGAAGATAATCCATCTAATCCATCTATTAAATTAATCGCATTTGTTACACCTACAATCCATATAACGGTTATAATAATAGAAAACATTTCTTGCATTTCTATTGTATTTAAAAATGGTAATGTGATATCCTCTATTCTTACCCCAAACGCTACTACTACAATTGCTGCCAATACTTGTCCTATTAACTTTGTAATTGGTTTTATTGTCTTTATATCATCCACAATACATACAGCCGAAATAATCAATATTCCCAAAAGCATTCCTAATAGCTTTTGTCCATATTGTTCAATTCCGAAATAGGTTGATTGAATTTTCTATACTCATGACAATTAATAGATAAATAACAGAAACTAAGAAACCTAATATGACTGCTGGTCCACCAAATTTGGGCATTGCCTTTTTATGCATTCTTCTTTGATCTTTCGGAACATCAACAGCACCTACTTTATGTGCAATTTTTATTGTGTATGGTGTTGCCATAAATGTCACGATAAATGCAAGCAAAAATGCAATTGCAATATCTCCCCACATATTCATTCCTCCATATTATTTCATATTTTCATTTTCAATTTCTTCAATAATTTTGATTCTTTCCATATGTCTTCCGCCTTCAAATTCTGTTGCAAGCCACATCCTTAATATACAAATCGCTTCATTGACACTTACATAATCTGCTCCTAAAGCTAACACATTGCTATCATTATGCAATCTTGAAAATTTAGCAGTTTCTTCATTGTAACATGGAGTACTTCTAATGCCTTTAAATTTATTTGCCACAATACTCATTCCTAAACCAGAACGGCAAATCAATATTCCTTTCTCTGCTTTTCCCTTTTGAACAGAAAGTGCAACTTCCTTTGCAATATTAGGATAGTCTACTCTTTCTTCATTCATACAACCATAATCTATATATTTTATTTCTTTTTCATCTAGATATTTTTTGATTTCCTCTTTTAATTTATATCCTCCATGATCACAACCAATAGCTATCATTTTCATTCCTCCTTTTGAACGATAGGGACGTGCCAAATCGTTTCAAAATGAAACCAATAGGGACAGACCTATACATTCATTTTTATTCTCTATATAAAAATATACCATAAGTTTTTTTATAATACAATAATAAATTAATAAATTTCGCTTGCATTTCATAAAAAAATATGTTAGAATATCAAATGTTATAATGAATAATTGACTAAGAGGAGGTGCTTATAGATGCCAAATATTAAATCAGCTAAGAAAAGAGTTAAAGTAATTGAGAAAAAAACTTTAAGAAATAATATGATAAAATCTGGATATAAATCAGCTGTTAGAAAATTTGAAGAAGCGATTGAAGCTGGAAATATAGAAGAAGCTAAAGTTCTATTTTCTGAAGCAACTAAAAAAATAGATCAAGCTTGTACAAAAGGTGTTATTGTAAAAAACACTGCAGCTAGAAAAAAATCTA
>CAMLYR010000138.1 GCA_946491915.1 uncultured Clostridium sp. | reverse complement strand
ATATTTCAATAATTTCAAAGAACTATTTATCCACTTTTACGGGACAGTAGTGATATGTTTTAAAAAATAATTCAGATATAATAAGGATTAAAATGTAATCAAATCTCATATAAGTAAATTTTTAACAGAATTCTTGTCATATATATAATAATTATGTCATTAAAAAATATGTCATATTCTAAATTAGCATTATTCTTGGCAGTATTATGTGTTGTGTATTGTATCCTTTATGAAAGTGTTTTATTAAAATATGAAGCTTTAAATAATTTTATATACGCTCTCGGAGTCGTTACTAATTGTATTGCGTTGTCTATAATAGCGTCTTGTATTTTTTATTTTGTGACAGATTATTTTCCCAAAAAGCATCAACAAGACCAAATACATAATTATATAATCTCAAACTTAGAATCATTGGAAAGAATAGGGAGAAATGCCTTTCTTGATATTGTAAATAATAGTAATCCTACTAAAAAAGAGTTTACCGATAGTTGCAATCTTGATTTAATGGAAATAAAAGGGTCTAGTAATCAAGAAAATCTATTAATTGCAAAATCGACTAATTGGTTTGAGTATTTCAATTATATACAAAGTATTGAAGCTTGTATAATACGACAACTTATGATTTTCGAATCTATGATACCTGTTGAAGTCAAGCTGATATTTATTGAATTACAAAAAGAAAATACAATATTCAGTAATAATAAATTATATATGAATTATTATAAACAAGACAAAAATAAACGTTCTATTAAAGTTTATGCAAACGATATTTATAGTCATATATTCTATCTTGTGGAACTGAAGAATATTTATAATAAAACATCAAAAATATAATGGATAAGGAATCATTAACATTGATAATTAATGGGTTTGATAAGCAGAAATTTAATCAAACTGTATCTATAGTACTCCAAGATATATTGGCAATCAGCGCAATAAATGAAGATAGGCTTGCCTTAAAAAAGGATATGCAAGAAACAATGCCGCCACCTATACTATATCATTTATCCATTGACAAACGTAGCGTAATAGATTCTGCACTTCTGAAAAAGAAAATACGTATATACAAAATACAGCAAATATATTTTTTCTTCAAATACAATCTTAGTGATGCAGAGTTACGAAAGAAAGATATCCTTTATACCATGGAGTATGGTATCCCTGCAACTTGTATGTGTTCATCTACTTTGGCAGAGTTTATCATAGAGTCAAATATGGGAAATAAGCTCTTTAGTGATGGAGTTAATTTCCGTCAGATTAGTTCTTCTGACATTGACTACTTAACGGCTGCATTCCATTCAATGACAATAGCTTCAACAGATGTAAATGATTTGAAGGGGAAAGTTTATGATGATGCCATATTATTTATGGTCGCTTCAAAATTTTATAAAATAAAAGAGGAGTTAGCAAGAGGAGTTCTTGATTTTTTAAAGCTGCCTGAAGAAAAGTATGAGATAATTATGAAACGAATAGATTCATTATTATCAAAAGGTCAAATACGCAAAGGAACTGAAGGGTTCACCTTGTTACCATCTATCTTAAAAGACATTGAAACAAGGCAAAAGGCTTACCTTTATGAATTAGACTCTTTGACATCAGCGCAAGTTGATTTGATGAGAACTGATTATAATATTGATTGGGACGAAAATGATTCAAAAAAAATTGCTACGCTATTAGCTTTCTCTGCAATAGAAAATCAGATTCGTATCCTTCAAGAAGCTGGATCTGAAATAGATCATGCGATATTTAGAATGGTAAAAAATAGTGATAAGAAAATCCTTAAATATCTCCAAAGAGTAAAGGATTTAGATGAAGAAAAAGCGCATGAAGCTCTTGAGAATCTTGCTCAAATAGCAGCCTCCCATCCTTTAATTATAAAAATAACAAGAGCTTGTATATATTTAGCATTGGAAGGGTCAAACCCTCTTTCATCAGCTAGGGCATTAGGCGCAAGCAAATGGAAAGATTTCAATGTTATGCTTGAACCGACAGTTGCTATTCCATTTATTTGTTCTCAATTATATCATGGTGAAGTAACAAATTCATTTAGAAGAAGCGTTAATAGTGTTCAACGAGCTATCTCACTCACATCTAGAGTTTCAATTCCATACTCATATATTAATGAATGTGCAGGGCATTTATTAGCTGCAAGAAAGTATAATAATATAGATTTAGATCCAGATGAAATGGCGCATTCAAATAATGCTTTTGTTGCTAATTACTATTCTCTGATTAAAGCTGGTGCTAAATTGCCGGATTCATTTATGGATTATTTAGCAACATTTAGCGTTGCAATCAAAACCGAGAAGTCAAATGTAAAAGCTTGGGTTAGAGAAATTATGACAGACTTAACAAGTTTATTATTAAAAGGCCACGTTATTCAAGAAGCCATTCCTTTTTATAATGATGATGATTTAAAAGATTATGAGATTGAATACTCTCATTTTTTAAGTGAAAAGAACAAAGAAAAACCTGGGCATCTAGTTCACCATGACACAATAGCTTTAAAATACACAAATGACAGAGTTGCTAAATACAATGACCATTGGATTATTTTAAGTTATGATAGTATACTTACAAAAGTTGGTAATCAGTCCTTTTATAAAGGATGGATTTGTAGCCCTGAGAAATTTCTAGAGATGACGAATATTTCAATTCCATTATCCGAAACTCAAATGGTCTCCGTTCTACACTCTGTTGCATCATTTAGTGAAAGGACATTAGCTATAGGAGCTAAGATAATGGATAGAATAATACAGTATGCATCATCAGAAATGCAAAACTGGGAATTTAAACTTGAACTAGATAAATTCAAAAAAGAAATGAAAGCCTCATT
Organism: uncultured Clostridium sp.; assembly: GCA_946491915.1. The sequence goes on along the minus strand of CAMLYR010000138.1, from coordinate 499 downwards.
AAATAGTACGAATGAAGAATTTGATACAGAATTAATAACACGTACAGACGAATTCTTAAAGAATAAAGGAATTGTTGTTAATGATGAAGATTTTGATATAACTATCGATCATTAAACAGAATGTAAAATATAAATTCATATTATATAATAATTATTATACGTACGATTTATTTCAAACACAGTTCAAAATTTGTATAAACTGGGGCATAGGTTTATGTATAACAATAGTAACTATGGATAAAGAAATTTACAACTATATTTTCCCCTGTTACACAAAATTTTGGACTGTGTTAATTATTGAAATAATCAATCTGTTATCATTCTATTATATTAATTTATATTTATTTCAGCGAGATCTTATTCGCCGTCTCTCGCTTCTTGGAGTTAACCAAATCAGCATAGATTTGAGTAGTGGTGACATTCTTATGCGTTAGCATCTTCGACACTGTGTAAATGTCTGTACCTAAAGAGATTTGGATGACGGCGTATGAATGACGAA
>CAMLYR010000137.1 GCA_946491915.1 uncultured Clostridium sp. | reverse complement strand
ATTACTTTTTTCTTACAATTTTTCCCTCAAAAACAGCTTCAAATTCTTCTATTGTGCCTTGCACCAATAAATCTTTTTGACAAACGCAATATATGCTTTTAGTTGGAAATTTAAATACAATATGATACCAATCGCCAAAATCAAAAATACATTTTACATTTTCAGCAGTTTCATATTGATTACATTCATCACTTGAAAATTCTATTATTCCGTTTTCAATAACTATTTTTTGGGGAATTGACTTATTAAATACTTTTAAAGGCGCATTTATTTCCGGAATAAAAGCAAATACTGTCATAATTAATGGTGCAATTATAATTAATAAAATTGCCCAGTGCCAAAATATTGCAGCTACACACGCAATAACACCTACAATTAAAGTTAATATTAAACAAGCAAATCCCGCTCTTCGAGAGCTATAATTTTGTAAATATTTTTTACACTTACTTGAAATTTCGCCTTTAAATTCTATCATAAATTTCCTATTGTCAATGGTCTTCATCTGTCGTAGGCAAAGAAGCTTGTTCCGTAGCTGCCCCAGCTTGTAAGTTGGTCTTTCCAATACGAATCGCCGTATCCATAGTTCCGGCTTGACCTCAATGCTCCCGCAGTGAACTTAGTTTTCTTTATTGTCAATATGTAAACATAAACAGCTTACAAACTGCTTATATTTACATACTACCATAAACTTCCTCAAAATTCACTTATGTCATTATTAAAATCTTCAGTATGTTTCTGATAATGCCTATACAACATTATTTTAGACCAATTTTTAAAAGCAAAAATTAAAGAAATTAGAAACAAAATGAAACCAACAACTCCAATGACAAATCCAATAATAAATACGCTTTCACGACGTGCCAAAATAGCTACTATCCCACCCGCTATGACAGTCAGCAACGAACCAGTAATAAATCCTATAACTGATAATAAAAGTCTTAAATATTGTTTTTTTGTCAATAACCGCCCTTGTTTTTTCATCCATTCTTCTTCATTCATAAAATTTTGCTCCTTACCATAACCAATCTAATAATGCCTTTGAACCACTCCGTAAACCGTTCATAATTGCAGATATTCCAGCTTTATAGAGTGTTTGCATGACCATTGCATTATCCAGTAATCAACATATGCACTCTCCCATATAAGCCTAATCTGTACTTGGTCTTTCCAATATGTAACACCGTATCCGTAGTCCCGGCTTGACCTCACTGCTCCCGTTGTAGGATTGTACTCCTCCTTTTCGGTTATGTTTCCTCCGTTGTCGTAGGTATAACGCCATTCGCTGCCTATTGCCAAGTTCGTCTCTTTCGTCAGTCTGTTGAGGCTGTCGTACTCGTAGCTTAACCGTCGTAACTTATTTTTTTGACGTATTACCTTGAATTTGAATTTCCATCATGTATTTACAATTTACTATTGAGTCATAATTTCATTTATTTTCCTGATATATTTTTTATAATTTAACCCTAAAGTGAAAACCCATGAATCATTCATATAAATCTTATTCACTTCTTCATTAATTAAATAAAATACAACAATCATATTAACATTGTTAAAGTAAAGCAATTCTTCTTTTTTATATTCTTCTTTTGTCTTTCCAACAATTATGAGCGTTTTAAATTCAGAAAAGTTTGAATTATTAGTTTTTTCTTCTAAAGATTTCAAAACTTTTATTATAGCATCTTTTTCTATAAATTCATCCCAAAAAATCAAGTATCTTTTTTTAGCTAAACAATAACAATTTAAATCGCAATCAACTTTATTTATTAACGGATAATTTTGAATAAGTTTTTCTTGAATGTCCATTTCCTATTCTCCTTTAAAATAATAGACATAATACTTCAGACATTGAAATAATAGGGACAAATTCGCTCCAGTCATTTTTTCTTGCCAAATTAACTGCTCCTGACAAACCTGCTCCAACAGTTGTTTGTAATAAGATTTAGTAAATACACTTAAAAACTTTTTTGGTTGGAACCATCCGGGATTTGTAGGAACTATGTTACCGCCTAAAGAGTTTCCTGCTAATGTGGTTGCAAAATTCAAACCTAAATCAATAGCTGTTTGCGCCCAATCCACTTGTTCTCCCCTAATAACTGTTTCAAGTGTATCAACACCAGTTTCTGGTTATATTTCCTCCATTGTCATAGGTATACCGCCACTCCGCATTTCTTGCCCCGTTTGTCTCTTTTGTCAGTCTGTTTAGGCTGTCGTACTCGTAACTTATGTTTTTGCCCGTGTCAAACACGTTCTTTATTTCGGTAAGTTAAAAGTAATAATTATATCTCCGTTATTTACTTGCATGGAATTAACTTAAACAGCCAAACTTCCGCCGTATATGCAAGGCACTAAATATATTCCAATTGAAATTGCCAAACACCAATTACTTGACAAAATAGGCTCAAAAACATCGGGAAATATCCATAGCAAGAAATACATTATTATTGCAACAAGAAATATTATGAAATGGATTATTACCGGAATTATCTTTATATACAGTAAAGGATTGTCATCAGTATCCTTAAACGGTAATTTTCTCAAAACAGAATTCGGTTTGACATAGCCTTTTTTAGGCCCGTTTCGACCGCGCCTGTTTGCCAAATCATTGAACCTCCAACCCGCTCTGCCGTCGATTTGAGTCAATATACTTATAACCAACCCAAAAAACGAAAAAATAAGCAACGAAAATAAGCAAAAATAATACATAATATTACCTCATTGCAAAAAATCCAATAATCGGTTTAAACCTAAGGAAATCAAACCGCTCGAAGCTGTTGTTGCCCATATGGTTATTACACTTTTAGTAAAGTTTTTAGTTACAATTGAATTTATTGCCGTATTTATTGCCTTTCTATACAGTCTATTCACCGATACCATTTGTTTGCTATTGACTCCGTACCTCTGCGCTGTGGTAATCAAGGCTCTCACTCCTTGGTCGGCGCGTCCATCGAGATTTTCGGCAATCACTTTCATGTTTCTTGCTCCGGCTTTGCTTAAATAACCGGAAAATACTCCCCAGCCGGTTGCAATCAAAGCTCCGCTCCAAGTCATGTCTTCACCGTGCAAAATGCAACTCACTGCATATTGCCCGAAACCGGACGCTCCTCCTGCCAACATCGAACCCCAAAGCGGTATACCGCTGGCTGCCAGCAAAACCGAACCCGCCGCCAACGCTCCGTCAATCAAAGCCTGCCAAATACTTATGTTGTCCCAACCGTATTGCAGTCCTTGACCTACCACACTCATTCCTACGCCTATACCGAAAGCTACTACGGCGCCTACAAGTAATGATATTGCAAAGTGTCCTGTCGGGTCGACATAAGATATAGGATTATTCAGACAGTAAGAATATAAAT
>CAMLYR010000136.1 GCA_946491915.1 uncultured Clostridium sp. | reverse complement strand
TAATAAACTGACATTAATAAATGAAAAAACTGCCAACGATTACTTGACACATACCAAGGAAAGGCAAATATTGTCTAAAAATGCAGAATATGATATTATTTATCTGTGGTGCTTAACTTTCTGGAATGGGCTCAAATATGGGGCGGAGAGAAAGCAGTGCATGGAATAGTTTTAGGTATAGCATTAATTTTTCTTGTATTCATAAAAAGCATAAATAGAAGAGAAGTAAGATTAAAAATAGTATATAAAAAGAGAATCACATTCTTGATACATTTATTTAATCTTTTAATGGTTTTATATATAGTATATTTATTCTTTACACAGAGTACTTATATGTATGTAAGAAGAAATGTTGTCGAAAATTTGTTTTCTGCACAGCCGGTATCAGAAGCAGAAGTAGCTGAAGAAACTACGATAACTAGAGTTCCTATACAAGAGATTGATATAGATGAATATATTAGAAATATTGTTTCTTTCATATGGGATAATAGAGATATTATAGCGGGAATATTTTTTATAATTATCAGTATAATAATATATCTTTTTCGTAAAAAAATTGTATTTGCGCCATATTGTGATTATGTAAAAAGGCAATTATATAAACTGAATCATTGCTGGCTTAGTGGAAAATCATTAAAAAATCTATTGGTTTCTGTTAGCGTATGGCAGGATGACAATAATTATGAGCAAGATATCTGCAGATATTTTTCTCATGAATTAGAAAATTCTGATCCTGATAGATACATTATTTTGGGAAATCCGGGAGAAGGTAAAACGGTTTCGATTAGAAAGCTTGGAAATATGCTTTTAGATGCCAGAGTTCATGCACAGCAGAGTAGCAAGCCAAGAATAAGAGGAAGTATAATTTCCATTATTCAAAATGGTATAGTACGGTTGTGGAGCCCCAGATATATTCCTGTGATTTTTAACGTTATAGATATAAAAAGAATAAATAAAGTTGAAGAAATGGAGGAAGAGGTAAAAAATATTATTTATTCTAAATCTAAAATTTTAAAATTACTAAGAGGAATAAAACAAATAAAAAAGAGTATTTATCACATTATTGAAAAAAATATGGATAATGGCAGATTTGTATTCTTTTTTGATGGAATGGACGAAATCAGTGCGGAAAATAGTTATGATCTAAAAAATATCATTTTTAAATTTCAAGAAAAATTTCCAAAATGTTTTTATATATTTTCATCACGGACGGCAGTATTTTATGAACGTTCGGATATGCATTTTAATAAAGAAAAAATTTTAAAATTGCTTCCGTTTTCAAAAGAAAAAATATTGATTTTTTTAAAAAAATGGGAATTTGAAAAAGAATCAGAATGTTGGACTTTATATGAAAAGATCTTAAATAGTTATCAATTGGAGAGACTTGCGAGTAATCCACTTTTATTAACGTTAATTGCGTATTTATACGAACATTCAGAATTGAATGAGCCTGAAAGCATTGCCGATTTCTATCAGAAAGCATTGACATGCCTTCTGGATAAGTGGGAAGATGAAAAGAAAATTTTAAAGCGTACAAAAGTAGATTTAGATATTAAATATATTTTTTTAGAGAGAACAGCATACTGGCTTTTTGAAAATGAAGAAACGTTTTTTAAAAAATCAGATATATTTAAAGAGGTTTTGGATTTAAATCAATATGGTATTGAATTAAATACTATTTTTAATGAAATTTATCTTCATTCGGGAATTTTGGAAAAAACAAAGAATGGGAGTTACAAATTTTATCATAGATCCTTTTATGAGTATTTCCTTGCAAGTTATTTGGTGAGAAACCATGTTGATGCTTTAAATGACGAAAGATATACAGCGAATTCTCAAGTCATGTTTTTTTACTTGTCCTTAAAAGATAACAGCAAGATTACTGAACTATATATTAAAAACAATTTAAATAAGGAGTCTATAATAGATAGTATAATTCTTGAGTGTAAAATTGAAAATCCTGAAATAATAAGGTTTTATTTACTTAAAAAGAAATGGAGTAAAAGAAGAAAAAATGAAGACTATTATGCCGTCTTAGGCTGGACTGCAGAAAAGTATTCATATCTGGAACCACAAATAAGGCGGGAATTGTTTGATGAGCTTCACGATGCCATACAAAACAAGAGGAATAAGCAAATAGTATATGTTTTACAGGCTTTTTCGAGATTTATGGAAGTTGCTGAAGTTGCGGATTTGATAAAACAAAATATTGATCAAATAAACATTCTTTATTTTTCGCGATATAGTAGCATACAGCTAGAGCCATGTATTATTGAACTTTTTTTCAGAACAGTTTACGATGGACATAAAGCCCAGATAATATATGGTTTATGTATGGCGCGACGATATAATACGATACTTTTAATTCTAAATAAACGATGCAGCGAAAATGATATAGGTATTATTTTTTCGGAGATGTTATTTGAGACCAAGGATAAACTATTTGTGCAATGGTTTGACAAGCAGGAGATTTGGAAATATATAGACGAAAAAGTTATAAAACAAGTAAAAAAGTGGGAAAAGCTATATGGCTGGCGATGGCATACAGAAGATATCGATTTGCGTAGAAAACGCTATCTAATGGTATATTATTTGCTATATACTGATAGAAATTGTGCTAGTATCGATGATTCGCATAGAAATTGGAGGATTAGTAACCGAATCAAATTCGTCGCCTCATATATAAAAAATGTAGAAAATTCTTACTCAGAGGTGAAACCTTTTTTCGTAGATATACCGGACTATCAGGTGATTAGTAATGACGAATTTAGGCTTCATTGGAAAAAAGCAAACTTAAAAGAAAGACTGTTATTTAACCCTATTATCATTAATATGATTCAATGGGGAACAGGCTTGCTAATGTTGTTGATAATATGTGTATATTTTCTTACATTTAGAGGAGAAGCTGAAACTTTTCAGGACTATTTATATTCAATGATGCATTTAACTCTAGAAGAAGATCGAAAATTATTTGATCAGATAAACAGACTTGTTCAGTTAGATAGTTTGTATAACATAAAAATTAGTGACTATCTAACAATGGATGCACATATGTTTATATTCTATTCACTTTGGATATTATTTCAGATTGATACATATAAAGAATTTATATATTTTCCATTCAGTCGTAGGATTATTGCTTTATATATAGCAATTGCCTGCGCTTATTTAGCAGGTTATGCATATATTTTCAGCGATATTGTTTTTCGAATGTGTGGCATCATTATTGTGATAGTCATATTTACTTTTGCAGTTATACAACATAGACGAAATATGCCTTCTTTTAGGCAACCTCAGTTTGAGAATATAAGAAGTTATCTTGAAAAAGATATATTTTGAAAGTAAGTAGGTAATCATCAGTACCTTGACAAAATAAGACCCCCGGCACTTACCAGGGGAATATCTGACTCTTATTTTTTCAGTTTGCTGTGGC
>CAMLYR010000135.1 GCA_946491915.1 uncultured Clostridium sp. | reverse complement strand
ACTTAAATATAAGAATTTCTAAAACGACTCCGGTCGCATTCGAACATTTAAAAATCTACCATACTGTTCTTCTTAGTGAGGAAGGTCTAACGAATAACAAATTATCAAAGATTTTCCTTTTTTACATTATCTATAATCGTAGCTGAAATAATAAAGCTCATCGCAAAATTTAATCCAAGTACAATTCCTAAAATTCCTATATAATAAATAATTGGGTATGTAAAAAATAGCATATATGTAACTAAAACCATAGCTGAAAGTAAGCAAATAATAAAAGAAAAAGAAAGCCCAATCTTCAAAATATGTGATATTTTTTTATCCAAATTCTTATAATTTTGTATCAATATTTTAATCATAAATGCAACACCTCTATTCATAAAATACTATATCTATGGTAACATGAAAGAAGGGGAAAAACAATGGAAGTTTTAGCCATTTGTTTTAGAAAATATTGAAGGATTAAAAATATAATGGTATAATAAAATAGATGTAAAAAATAAAAAATGGGGAAGAAATATGTATGTAGGAAATAATAATAGATTAAAAGAACTAGTCGAATATATAGAAAATCATCTAACAGAAGAAATTGAATATAAAGAGCTAGCAAAGATATTATTAGTAAATGAATATACACTTCATAGAATATTTTATTTTGTTACAAATATAACATTAGCAGAATATATCAGAAAAAGAAGATTAAGTATGGCAGCAATTGATTTATTAGAAAACAATAGTAAAGTGTTAGATGTAGCCATTAAGTATCAGTATGATTCAGGAACCTCTTTTGCTAGAGCTTTTAAAAAGATGATGGGATTTTTGCCAAAAGATATTCATAAAAATATGAATAATATAACATATTTTCCAATATTGACATTTGAAGATATCAGTGAGGAACAAAAAGAAATAACATTTGAAAAAGTAGAAAATGTGAGTTTTGAGTTTTATACAATTCATAATCATGTAAAATTGAATCATATATCTGAAATGGCACCTAAATTTTGGAAGGATGTATATAGAGAAAAGGGAGATATTTTTCAAGGAAATGCTTATGGACTAGTGGAATACAATGTATATAATTACGATGAAAATAGTGATGTTACCTATTATATTGCAAGCACAAAAAAATTTGAAGGAAGTGACCAATACAGTATAAAAAATAAAAAGTTTTTAGTATTTGATATAGATACAATAGAAGGCAAAGCAATTGGAAAATTTACACATAATTTATATGAAAATTTTATTCCTTATTCAGGATATAACTTGGATGATGTACCAGATATAGAGGAGTATATTGATGATAAAAGAACAAGAATTTATATAGCCGTTATATAAAAATCAACTATTTATGCATGAAAATAGTTGGTTTTTATTTTGCAAAAAATGATACTATATAAATAGGACCATTGTGTCATTTTGAAGGGATAGGTTCAAAAAGGAGGAAGAATTATGAATAATATATTGACAAAGAGCGTATGGAAAATGCGGATGACAGATGAATGTAAGGCTGGGCAGGAGGTAGATGCCTGCCTGATTGCATCAGGTGGACCATCTTACCAATTGCATGTACCAAGTGGAGGCTGTCACAATGCCTGTGTCTTTTGTAATTATGGGTTTAAACACCCAGTACGGAGAGGGGAGATTTTAAAAAAGGTAAAACATATTTGCAAGTGGTTACCTGCAAATATTGAAACACTTATTCTGGAATCTTCTGGAAGCTTTCTGGATGACAGAGAAATTCCGGCTGAGTTGCAATACCAGATAATGGAGATTGTAGCTAGAACGAATGTATATCGGGTCCAAATTGAGACCCATTACAAAACTGTCACAGATGAAAAGTTAGAAAAAATCCGTCAAATATTAAAGGGACATGAAGTATCCTTTGAATTTGGACTGGAGACTACCAGTGAAACGACCTTAAACATCTATAACAAGGATATAGATGTAAAAAAGTTGTTCCAGTTGGTAAGGGATTGTGACAGTTCGGGCATTGAGACAAGCTTGAACGTCATGGTTGGCGCACCACTCTTGACAATACAGGAGCAGGTACAGGATGCACTGAACACTGTTCAGGATATCTTGAAATACTGCCCTAAAAGCACAGACATTGTGCTGTTTCCCCTTAACGTAAAAGATTATACTTTGGTAAAACATATGTATAATCAGGGAAGGTACTCTGTGATTTCTCACTGGGAATTCATAGAGGTACTGGAAAAGATACCGAGAGATGCTCTGGATAGAGTATTCATTGCTTGGTGGGGGAATAGATGCAATGAGTTTCATGGGGAGGATGCCATTATACATCCAAAATCCTGTGATAATTGCCATGATAGGCTGATGAAATTTTATACCAGCTTTGTGAATTCAGATAGTCTGCAAGAAAAACAAAGACTGGTAGAAGAAATTTCAAAAGTTACCTGCAAATGTAGAGATGACTATGAAACAAAAAAAACCAGCCAAAAGGTGGATAAGAATATCTACCAGAGGCTGGAAGAGGAAACAGAGAAACTGAAAAAAGAATTTAACTGCTGAACCGAAATCCCGAATATCAAAAAACCACCTAGCTGATTTGCTTTAGGTGGTTTTTTGGTTATGATAGAAAGATAATTATTGTATTAAATTTGATATCGTTCTTCATCATCCTTATTATTATCACTATTACTATATATTATCCTTATGTATATCATTTAACAAAAGTTTATCCATTGAAAAACGTTCTCTTCTTTCAGGTAATTCTTCAGGATATCCAATAATTAAAGTTGAAACTTGTTCCAAATCATCTAAGTTTAGATATTCATTAATTTCATCTGCAACATATAAAGTATCACAAAGCCAAGTGCAACCTAATCCTAGGTCAAAGCATTTTAGATTCATGTGTTCAATAGCAGCACCTAAAGATAAATAATCTGGCTTTTTAAAATATGTTTTTTTGTTTTTGCTATGATAATTTGGTGTGAATATAATAATAGCTTTATTAGCACTTTTCATTTCATTAGCAGAACCTTTAATACTTGTATGGATATCTGGATATTCTTTATCCCACTGATACATCATGTTTGTAATATCATCTTTTTGCTGATCATCTAAAATATAAAATCTCCAAGGTTGTCTATTTTTTGCAGATGGTGCTAACATAGCACTTTGAATAATTTTATACACGTCTTCATCTGAAACATTTTTATTTTTGAATTTTCTTATGGTTTTTCTATTGTTAATGACTTTATCTAACTCCATTATTTCCTCCTATTATCATATGTGTAATATTTGTTTGTAAAATGAAATAAATTAATATATAATCTTATCAATTATATAATGAAAAACAAAATAAAAAACAACTTTTCTACGATGAAAAAAGTTGCTTTAAATAAAAACTATGCATAATCTTTATTTAGCCTTAAGCCATAGCTGCATTTAATTTTTTTGATAAACTAGATTTTTTTCTAGCTGCAGTGTTTTTTACAATAACACCTTTTGTACAAGCTTG
>CAMLYR010000134.1 GCA_946491915.1 uncultured Clostridium sp. | reverse complement strand
TATGATGTGGACAGTTCATTGGTCTTAATACCATTTCTTCATTATCCATTTTCATAACAGGGAACATATCTTCTTTATAATGATCCCAATGTCCACTGGTTTTGTATAAGTCTACATTAGCAAGTGATGGTGTATATACATGTGCATATCCTAATGCAATTTCTTTATCTTGAATATATCTTTCTAGAATTCTTCTAATGGTTGCTCCATTTGGTAAATACATTGGAAGCCCTGAACCAACTAATTTATGTGTCATAAAAATATCTAAATCTTTTCCAATTTTTCTATGATCTCTTTGTTTGGCTTCTTCTAAGAAATTTAAATATTCTTGTAATTGGCTAGCTTTTGGGAAAGAAATGGCATAAATTCTTTGAAGCATTTTATTTTTTTCGCTTCCTCTCCAATAAGCACCTGAAGATGAAAGAATTTTGACAGCTTTTACTTTTCCTGTGCTAAGTAAATGAGGTCCTGCACATAAATCTGTAAAGTCACCTTGTTTATAGAAACTAATTTCTTCTCCTTCTGGCAATTCTTCTATTAATTCAACTTTATATGGTTGGTCTTTCATTATTTCTAAAGCTTCTTTTCTAGGTAATGAAAATCTTTCAATTTCTAAATCTTCCTTAATAATTTTTTTCATTTCTTCTTCGATTTTTGCTTTATCTTCATCTGTAAATGGTGTTTCCACATCAAAATCATAGTAAAATCCATTATCAATACTTGGACCAATAGCAAATTTTACATCAGGAAATAATCTTTTTACAGCTTGTGCCATAATATGTGATGTTGTATGCCAATAGGCTTTTTTCCCTTCTAAATCATCTTCTTGAAATGTATGAATTACCAAATTGCAGTCTTCTTGTAATTCATATCTTAAGTCCTTCACCTCTCCATTTACTTCTCCACAAGTTGCATTTCTTGCTAATCCCTCACTAATTTTTTTTGCGACTTCTAGAATGCTCGTTCCTTTTTCTACCTCAATTACTGAGCTATCTTTTAAAGTAACTTTTAACATAATAAAACCTCCTCGTATAATTTATCTATATCCTTGCTCTATGTCTATTCCCATTAAGTTTTCAAGTCCACCTCGATAAATAGAATTTGTTTTTGCTATTATTTGTTGTTGTTCTTGTTTTGTCAATCCCTTTATGTCCTGATCATCTACTCTCTTCCCCTGTTTTTGATCTAGATTCTCCACATGTTTACCATTTCTAATATCATAATAAATTACTTGTCCATCTTCTTGGCTTTTTCCCTCATAAGTTGTTATTTTTATAATATGTGGATGATTTTCTAATCTTTTTTTAGTTACAGTAATTTCTTTTGAACTTTCACCTGTTTTTTCAGACTTTTCTGCCTCTCTTTCCATCTCTATTCCATTTTGATCATACCTGTATGTAACACGTTTTGATAATTCTTTTTCTCCATCTTGGATACAATCTAATATACTTATCTTTTCCATTCCACCATTTATTTTATTATATTGTATCTCTTTTTTCTTTTCTAGATTTCCATCACCATTGTCCCTTAATAATGGTAACGAAATTCGTATATTGCCTTCATTCGTCACAGTAAAGTGAGAATCATTTTCATATAACATTTGCATTCTTGGCAATATCTTATTCAAATATTCTAAATCACTCATGAAAGTTGTTTGTGATGAGTACATACGACTACGCCTCATAATATAGTTTTCAAATTGATTTAAAATATCCTCTACTGTTCTTGGATTATCTAATAATGATTGGTTACAAAAATTTCTTTCTAATTTTTGAAATATTTCAAATCTTGCTTTTCTTCTACCTAAACTTTCCATAATAAAAACACACTCCCATGGATTTTTTATCCATAGGAGTGCATCTATATACACGGTTCCATCCTAATATTTCACTTAATTAACAGATGATAACGTATCTTACACGTTTGGCTTGTTCACCAAAAACTTGAAGAGGTAGTTTTTCAAATATGTTTTTCTAGATTAGCTCTCAGCCAATGGCTAATCCTCTCTTTAGATAACCTTTATTTTACTTCTTCTCTTACTTGTCTCTATCTTATGTTACTTATTTTATAACTTTTTTTAAAAAAAGTCAATAGAAATATTTACTTTTCTTTTTTTCTATTGTATAATTGGTTACAGTTTATATATTTTACATATAAATTTTTCTTTATTGTGAATATTATAAATATATAATTATTTTCTAAATTTTACATTTGCTTCTATAGCTCAGTTGGTAGAGTGCAGCCTTGGTAAGGCTGAGGTCACGGGTTCAATTCCCGTTAGAAGCCCCAGAAAAGGGAAATTGAGGACGAATCGGGAAATTGGGGACGGACTCATTTTTCCCTTTTATTTATTAAAAAACAAAAAATATAGAATATAAAAAAATGGAACGATTTTGCGTATCTAAATTTGAACCTAGAAATTTTTAAAGAAAAAAATGAGGAATGTTCATTTGACTTAAGCTTTATAGTCACAATGAAAGAGGCGCATTTTTTTCTTTTAGAATTTCTGTGAAAATTTAGCTTATACAAAATCGTGTAATGACTTTATATTCTATATTTTTTAGATTGTGTAATTTAAAAAGGGAAAAATGAGTCCGTCCCCAAAATCCCTCGAGTCCGTCCCCAAATTCCCTTAAATTTCATTTAACATATTTTTAATAGCTTTTTTTCGAATTCTTTGTATTGCATTATCTACTGATTTTACTGGTGAATCTAATTTTTTAGCAATTGTTACATAACTATATCCTTTTACATATCCATCTAACACTTGTTTTTCAAATGTGCTTAATGATTTTTCTATCGAAGTTTCAATCTGTTTATAATATTCCTTTTTCATGACTGTTTCTAATGGGTCTTCTACCATTTTATTGTCTAATGTATTGATTAATTCTATTCCATTTTCTTCTTCATTATCATATGCAGAAGCATTTAATGATAAATAAGAATTTAATGGCATATGTTTTTGTCTTGTTGAAGATTTTATCGCTGTAATTAATTGTCTTTCAATACACATATTCGCAAATGATTTGAAACTATTATTTTTATTTTGATTATACATTTTGATTGCTTTAAACAATCCTATTAATCCTTCTTGAACAATATCATCTCTTTCTGCCCCAACCATAAAGTATTTACTAACTTTTATATTTACTAATTCTTTGTACTTATTCATTAAATATGATAGCGCTTGTTTATCACCCTTTTGTACTTCTAATACAATTTGTTCATCTGTCATTCCATCAAATTTATCTACAGAAAAAAATACATTTTCCTTTTGCATTCGTCAAAATCCCTCCAAAGTGTCACTTTATTAGTATTATACCATTGAAAAACCTGTTGTCAAGGATTTTCTAATGCTTTTCATATGATTTTGAAAATTTTTTGTTTCTGTTCAGTGTGCAATTTCTCAAAGATATATGTTATATTTTAAGCGGATTTCGTGGGGACCGACACGCTACATACTCTTATTAAATCAGCGACAGTCCCGTGGGAGCTGATGTTACATTCTAGGAAATAAAATTTCTAGAATGTAACATACGTTGCACAGAAAAATTGCTTTGCAATTTTTCGCGTCGACAAATCTTTAGGTTTAGAGTGAAAATGATAAAATAAAAGTAACCAAAAAAGGGAAAATAAAAACTACCAAAAT
>CAMLYR010000133.1 GCA_946491915.1 uncultured Clostridium sp. | reverse complement strand
AACAACATGGATTGATACAAGCATATTCAAGAACAAACCGTATTTTAAATTCTGTAAAAACTTATGGAAATATTGTATGTTTTAGAGATTTAGAAGAAGCTACTAATGATGCTATTGCACTATTTGGGGATAAAAATGCTAGTGGAATAGTATTGCTAAAATCTTATGAAGATTACTATTATGGTTATGAAGATGAAAAAGGAAGAAAACATTTAGGGTATGAAGAAAGAATAGCAATGCTTCTTCAAAAATATCCATTAGGAGAGCAAATAATTGGAGAACAAAATAAAAAAGACTTTATTGTACTAATGGGAAATATTTTAAGACTTAAAAATGTATTATCTTCATTTGATAAATTTGCAGGAAATGAAATATTATCAGAAAGAGATTTTCAAGATTATATAGGAACATATACAGATTTATACGAAGAATATAAATCAAAACCAGAAGAAGAGGAAAGCATTAAAGAAGATATAGTATTTGAAATGGAACTTGTAAAACAAGTAGAAGTAAATATAGATTATATTTTAATGCTAGTTGCTAAATATCATGATTCAAATTGTGAAAATAAAGAAATACTAGGTTCTATTGATAAGGCTATAAAATCAAGTTTAGCACTTCGTTCAAAGAAAGAATTGATAGACAAATTTATTTCAAAAATCAATGCAGATACAAATGTATATAGTGATTGGGCTAAATTTGTAAAGAAACAAAAAGAGGAAGATTTAGAAAATTTAATCAGAGAAGAAAATTTAAATGAAGAAGCCACTAGAAAGTTTTTGTATAATTCTTTTAGAGATGGAGAAGTAAAAACAACAGGTACAGATATAGAAAAAATATTACCACCAATGAGAAGATTTGGAGGAGGCAATAGAGCAGAAAAGAAACAATCAATAATTGATAAGATTAAGAAATTCTTTGAAAAATATTTTGGAATAAATACTTCAAATAATGAAGAAAACAATGAGGTAAGATATGATGTTACTGATGAGAGAGATAATAATAATTTAGCAATGGTTGCTGAAGATAGTGAAAAATATAATGGCAAAAAATAGTTAAAAGGAGCAAAAAGTATGAGTGGAAATAAAAAAGGATATATTTACATTATGACAAATCCTGCTTTAATAAATATGGTTAAAATTGGTTATGCCACAAATGTAGAAGAAAGAAGAAAACAACTTAGTACTACAGCACTTCCATATGAGTATGAAGTATATGCAACTTATGAAACTAATGGTAATCTTGAAGATAAGAAGTTACATCAACTTATCGATGATTTAAATTCGGATTACGTGTTTCAAAAAACAGAGAATTTTATGTCATGACACCAGAACAGGCTTATAGATTATTAGAGGCAATAGCAATTATCAGTGGTACAACTAAAAAATTAAAAAAAGTAAAACGAGTTCATATAAATATGAAAAGACCGCCAATTGACTTTACTAAATGTGGTATTCCAAAAGGGGCTGAATTAATATATATTGAAGATCCAAATATTAAAGTCACGGTTGTAGATAACCATAAAGTGAAATATCAAGAAAAATTAACGTCTCTATCTGTTATTGTTAAACAATTAAAAGGTTATAAACATGTAGCAGGTCCATCATATTTCACATATAATGGAAAAATTATAACAGAAATAGCTGATGAAACTCAATGGAAAGAATATAGGAGATAATTAAATATTACTAAAGAAAAGCAAAGTAATAATGTGATTAATTTTACAGAATTATTTTGCTTTTTATATGATTAAATATAAGGAGATGTTATATGAATTGAAAATAGAAGAATTAAATAAAATACAAATCTTTGAAACGAAATATCACAAATGTTTGAAATAAAAAATCAACAATTAACCAAAACAAATAACTACAAATAGCCGAAAAATAATTGCATAAATAACCGAAAAATATTGTATAATTTTAGAAGTAATGGTATAATATAATAAAGTAAAGGAGGGATAAGAGTCATGCAAGAATATAAAAACAGAATCGTTGATGAGATTTTAGAAAAAAAATTAAAAGGAAAAGGAGCTGTTTTAATACAAGGACCAAAGTGGTGTGGAAAAACAACAACTGCTGAACAAATTTCTAAAAGTATATTATATATGGCTAAATCTGATGAAAAAGAACAAAATTTAACAATGGCTGAAATCAATCCAAGTTTACTTTTACAAGGAGAAGTACCAAGATTAATAGATGAATGGCAAATTGCACCAAAATTATGGGATGCAATAAGGTATGAAATAGATCATAGAAATGCAGAAGGACAATTTATTTTAACAGGATCTTCTGTTCCAGCGAAAATGGATGATGTAACACATAGTGGTACAGGACGATTCGCATGGCTATTGATGAGACCAATGAGTTTGTATGAGTCAGGTGAATCAACTGGGCAGGTTAGACTAATAGATTTATTTGATGGAACAAAAAAGATAGAAGGAATAAATAATATAGATTTAGAAAAAATGGCTTACTTAGTATGTAGAGGTGGATGGCCAAGAGCAATTTTTATGGAAGAAGAAATAGCTCTTGAACAAGCATATGATTACTATGATGCTGTTGTTAACAGAGATATTTCAGAAGCAGATGGCATTTCTAGAAACCCAGAAAGAGTAAAAAATCTTATGAGGTCATATGCGAGAAATATGGGAACTCAAGCATCAAATGATACATTAAAAAGTGATATGATTGCTAATGATTCTACATCTCTAGATACTGATACTGTATTGTCATATGTAAATGCATTAAAAAAGATATTTGTAGTAGAAGAATCTCCAGCTTGGAATCCAAATTTAAGAAGTAAAACTGCAATAAGAACATCTGATACAAGATATTTTATTGATCCATCTATAGCTGTTGCTTCATTAGGAATAGGACCAAAAGATTTAATAAATGATTTGAATACATTTGGATTATTATTTGAAACATTATGTATAAGAGATTTAAGAGTTTATGCAGAAAGCATAAAAGGAAAAGTTTATCATTATAGAGATGCAAATGATTTAGAATGTGATGCTGTTATTCATTTAAGAGATGGTTCTTATGGTTTAATAGAAATAAAATTAGGTGGAGATAGTTTAATAAATGAAGGAGCAGATACATTAAAAAAATTGGAATCAAGAATAGATATAACTAAAATGAAAAATCCATCATTTTTACTTATACTTACAGCAACAGGAAAATATGCATATAGAAGAGAAGATGGAGTATATGTAGTTCCAATTGGATGTTTAAAAAACTAGAAAGAGAAATAATTAAAATAAAAAAGTGTGAAAAGTAAAATATATTAAAAATTAAAGGCGAGAATACTCGCTTTTCCTATTTAGCTATGAATAATTTAACAATATCACAAAGACCAGCTTTATAATACTTCTCATTCCAATAAATAGAATAATTTAATAGTTCCTCTCTAAAATCATCAAGAACATCAGAAACATAATCAGAATCCTTGTCTGGAATAACCTCAAGAATCTTCTCGCAAAAAGTATCATAATTAAGAGCATGTTTTCTATCTGCATCAGTCAAATTACTTTCTAATTTTTCAAATCTAAATTCCGTCCAATCTTGTAATAATTCATCATCATTATCATCTTTATTCATCTTATTAAAACAACAAAAACATTTTTTATTCATAATCAAAACCTCCATAAATTTATTAAAATAATTGGGCTCAAAATGGG
>CAMLYR010000132.1 GCA_946491915.1 uncultured Clostridium sp. | reverse complement strand
TTTTACCATAAATCAGTGAGGAGTTGTTTTATTTTATGACAAAAAGAATCCCGTACTTATGCGGGTTCTGGCGTTTTGCAAATACCTAATATAGATCAATCTGGAAAGGATCGAATTCATGTTATATTGGAAAGCATGTTTGGCGGAAATCGCTTTGCTGATTTTATGTAGTCCGAGTTTGTAATAAATAGACTGGAGAAAGAGATAACCGCCATTAAAAGAGTGCTGTTGATTTGCGGGAAGATCTTTGGAAGGAAAGAAATCAATTGTCACAGGAGCCGATTGTTCCTTCTCTGCCTGATTCATAAGAGCAATTTGTTATTTGGCCCATGTTTTGGCGTCTGTTACCCCCATAAGTATCACAAATATATTTTTCAGAGCAAAGACGTTTTACAACCATAGATTTATTTTTGCCATTCACATAGACAGTTTTTTGTACGTAATAAGAGACAGAATATTTTGTTTTTGTCCAACCTAATCTCATATTGACCAATTCTTTCCATATATTTTTACTATAGAAAAACTTAGATTAACGTGGAATAGGAAAAACAAGAATTGACAAAAAATATAGGAATTATGCGGTTTATAAGGCTTTTTTAGTATGAAACTGTCAAACTCCCGAATTAAGGAGTTATATAAATGTCAATTATTTGTGTGAAATGTCAATTAAAATATACAATCGAATATGATATAATATTTAACTAGAAAGAATTATGTTATATAGAAATAAAAAATTTATTTTAAGAATACTTTTCGATTATATGTATACAATGGTAAAGAAAAGCCTTACAGATAATTTTTAAAGTAGATCAGTTAAAAATTAAAGAAAAATAGCAAGTCATTAAGAATATTTATGTATTGATGTTATGAAATTGATATAGCGGTAAAAGTCTAAGTTGGAGAAGAAATGATTACAAAAGAGAAATTATTAAGAAGGTATAACTTAACTGAAGAAGAATTTGAAGCTGCTAATATAGCTTGGGAAGATTTAAAGTTTATATATAAAGATTTTTCTAACAAAAAAAATTTTTATGAAGAAAAGTTGCAAGAATTTGAAAAACAGTATCTGAATAATATTTCTCAAAAAGGAATTCATTCATATCGAACACGTATAAAAGATCCAGAACATTTAGTGGTTAAAATAATACGAAAGCGGCAGGAAAATAATAGAAAATATAAAAATTTAGATAAAGATAATTATGAAAAATTTATAACAGATCTCATAGGAATTAGATGTTTTATTTTATTTAAGTCTGATTGGGAAATTTTTCATAATTATATAGTAGATAAAGTAGAGAATGATCCTAAACGTTATGTGAAAGATTCTTTAAAAGATTTTGATGATAATAAAACTAATATTTATATAGCAGAGATGCCTAAAGTTCATATAAGATCTGGTGATTCACGCGAAATTTATGAAAAAGTTTTACCACCAGACGCAATTAAAAGCAAGAAAGTATACCGATCAGTTCATTATATTGTTAAATATAAGGGCATCTATATCGAAATACAAGTTCGTACATTGTTTGAGGAAGGATGGGGAGAAATAGATCATTATATAGTTTATCCTCGATATCAAAATGATTTACTTTTTCAGCAGTATACAGGACTTTTAAATAGATTAACAGGTTTGGCAGATGAGATGAGTAGCTTCTTTTGTGAAGTAAAACGTCTTGAAATGGAGCATTTAGAAAAGAATCCTAAAGTTTTTTCTATTGAGAAGAAAGTTGAAAATAAAGAGAGTTTAAAGAAAGATGTTTCTAATAAAAAAAAGAAATCATTTTTTGGAAATACTCCTGAGGATTGTTTAAATAATGTTTTAAATGAATGAGAGGTGTACTATGGAAAAACAAAAAATATATCCTAAAAACATTGAAGAAATAGGAAAAAAAGGTATTCAAATGATTAAATCAGGAGCTATTAGAAATCATAAACTCGGGAATAATGCCCAGATTCATAGTGGTGAATTAGAAGAGAAGGAAAGTCTTCTTTTTAACGATTTTCTTGTCACAAGGAATTGTGAAATTGTAATTAACTTAAGAGGAAAAGAAAATGTATAATATAGAAAATACTTATACAAATTATGATGAACTTATTCAAATAGTTGGAGAAGAAGTAGTAGAAAGTAGAATAGAACAAATTGCTTTTGAAATGACCAATTTTTTGAAAAACTATGAATTATTGGATGTTGTATATGTACATGAAATGCTTTTAACTCATGCTGTTATGGACTATTTTTCAGATATTCAAAGGTTAAAGGAATATCAGCATATCGAACATATCAATGAAGTTAAAATAAAAGCATATGAGACATTCTGGCTTTTAAAAAGAAAACCATTGCAGTTAAAAGAACAATTAGAGTCTGATAAATGGCTATACGTTAATGAAAAATTCTTACTTGCTCGATTAACTAATTTTATGCTTCAGGATAATATAAATGTGCCTTTAGTTCAAGAAAGAAAAAGGGCTTTTACCAATTATTTAGATACCTTATACTATTATTTAAAATTTAGAAAAACTGATGCCCAGGCTTTAGAAATAATGTTATTGGCATTTCAGGCAGGTAGATTGATTAGCTGAAAATTTATTAATTGTATTTAGTATAATATTTCGAGTTGAATTTGGCCAAAATTCGTAAAAGTACAAACTGATGATTTGAGTCTTCTATGATAATGTAAATGGTTATATAAAAATTTTTCAAAAATTATAATAATGATGGTATTATTATTTTGGAAGAAGGTGCTACAAAATAGATGAGTATGGCGTGCGTCACGTTAAGTAGACAAAGAATATTTGTGTTGTCCAGCGTTATCTAGATAGTATTTTTATATTGAAAGAAGCTTTTTACGAAATTTTGTTGGAATCAATACACCTAGCCCACGTTGCGGATGATCATTTGTGTGATACTCTATATATTCCGTAATTGTCAGAATAAATTCTTTTTTGTGTGGTATTATTTTTATAAAGCCATTTATAATACACAGCTTTTAATATGTTTCCATAGAATTCTTTTCCAAGGGAAAATATTACTAGGAGAAAATTTTATATTTCTTGCAACCATATGAGATTTTATCTTAATTTGTATTTTGGGATGCACGAAAGAAAGGTTGACAGCTGAGTTTGTCACGCACTTTCTTATGCTACCTTCTCTTCTTTTTCCTTTGAATTTCTGGGGTTATGGTATAAAAACCGATGACATTTATTAATATTTCCTCCAATCGCATGCAACATAAATTCTTTATATACTTTTTCTTCCGTCCGGATATGCCGCAATTTTCTGCCGTCATGATAAATATAATAATGCTCATCTTCAAACGTCTGCGTTGTCAAGTTGTAATACTTTCCGATATTTTCTTTATAGGCACGAGTGCTTCTCTGTTCATGATCCTGTAGCTTGATATAGATTCATATCTTCTGCTCTTTTAAGTAGCGTAAGTTTTTCCGCTGCAATACCCACTTTCTGCCGTCACTTTTTTAACATATCTCCAAAAGCACCGATATGTCTTTGGATGACCGGAACCAAGGTGTTGTAATCGGTTCTGTCATTGCTTACATAACCATGGATGATAAAGTAATTCTCTACCGTAATCTGAACATTACAAGAAGGTTTGATCTTTTTTCCACTTTGACCGTTTTCGTCTGAGATTCTTTTTGATCACTTTATAATGGTCTCATAAATTAAGACACTTTTTCGGACAATTTTTAATGAATCT
>CAMLYR010000131.1 GCA_946491915.1 uncultured Clostridium sp. | reverse complement strand
GGACGTGCTAGGCGGTGAACGGTTGGCTCAAGATCTCCTGCAGGTCAATGAATTGATTGTTTGTTTGTTTATTTCTTTCTTTCTTTGTTTGTTTGTTCGTAATATTACGCAAACCTATTTTTACGTATAACAACTATTATATTGTTGTTATTTGGTATTTATTATTATTTTGTAAATTAATTTTATTATGAATTTGATATTCAATTTTATTGTTATTTTTAGTCTGTTTGTAAATTTTTATTTTTCTATTATTGGTAATGTATTGCTTATGAGAAACAATGCTTCGCATCATCTCATATTTCTACGATCAAAGTCTAAACAAAATGTTGAAACTATTAGTCCAACGGGTATGCAAAATTCTCAATAATTATTTGTAGTTCCTGGTATGTCTCATTCTGAATTTGAAAAAGGAAAAGAATATTGCTTATTTACATATTTAATATCAAAAGAGCATCAATTGTCTGATTCTCATTATTCCTTTTCAAATTCCTATTGGTAAGGTATAATTTGTTGTCATCATTTAGGGAACCGACATATCTTGATATTCTTCATTCTCTTAAAAGTAAATATAGCTATTCGTATTAGCTATATTAATCTAATAGTATAGTGAAGCAAAACGGATAAAGAGCGATAATCATTCAAGAGTCATGACCGAACACACTACTGCATCTATCCATAGTGTCAATAGTTCATATTGCCCGTTTTTAGATGCTCAAAACATTTGTATTTATAAAAATTTCGAATGGAATATGTATCTTGATAAACCATTCGATTTATACGCTCCGTATAATCGGGGTAATCCTTTCAGTATATTTATTAATAGCCTTTCGTTTTAATCACAAAATAAAGCAGCATATTAGTGTTTTACCAAAGAATGCTTCCTGGATAACAAATGGAACATACTATGTAATTCGTGCTCATCAACTTCGTCATATTGGGCATTTTTCGGAATGCGTAAATCATTTATTACTAAAGTTGAGATTTCCTTCATCATATCCTTTGCTGACGGATCTATATATTCCAGAATTTAAGCCAAATGAGTATGAATGGTCAAAGACTTATTTAAATCTTACGCTTGCCTTATTTCCTAATGATTTTAAACCAAAGATACATTTATATAACAGTATAAACATCGATCCCATGAAATGCTTTAAATATGCTGTAATTTATTATAACTCAGTATCATCATAAGGTGTTGTTAGATAGGTGCGCATATGATGATGGGCGTTCATATTTTCCTGGATTCTTTTCTCAAGACATTATGAGAGCTTCAGCCTATAAATATTCAAATGTATCTAACAGAAATATCAATAGCAATCAATTATCACTTTTAATAGTTGATAGAGAAGGGAAAAGAGGATTAAAAATATTCCCTAGAAAATATGATTGTCTTAAGAAGTCATTTCCAGTATAATCATAGCACCCTTGATATTTAGAAACTGTCTTATTCATATACAATATTAAAGAATCTCTCTTTTTCAGAACAGGTAAATATGTTTTATAATTCGGATATTGTTTTGGCACCTCATGGTGCAGCGTTGGTGAATATTATGTTCTGTACTCCTCATTCAGTATTAATAGAATGCACTCCGCCGTACTTCTTTGAATTGTGGTATATCAATACTGCTTGTCTTTCTAATTTACATTATATTAGTGTAACAACATACTACCCAAACAATAATACATTTGAACCGTGGGTATATGCTGAAAATGCGTATTTCCATGGTTTTTTTGTATCTAAAAGAAGGGCATTTCTTAACTACGAAATTGACCCGCCATTAGTTAACATAATTAATGCAGTTTCTGATGCAATTAGTTATTTATTAAGATGGCGATTTTCATATTCTTCATCTCCTGAGTGGTCACCCCTATTCTATTAGTGTATATTATGGATTTGTGCCTCTTTGAATAATTGAGATAAAGTAGAAAAATATCATTAAATATACTATCAAATAAATTGTATAAGTCGCCTAATATTAAATGTTGAGCTATCGGTTTTTTGATGAAAACAATTCTACATGGAAATGAAAGGATAATAAGTATTGCAGATGTTCATATCAATTCAAAATATGTTTTATTACTGATATCTGGCACATTTACTCAACTGCTGGTATACAAGTATGGAGAAATTATCAATTATTATTCAACATTAAAATAAAATGAGGAAATATTGTGTTTGAAATGATGATTTGTTAAATTGTTTTTTGGTCATTGATTAATTTATTCGTCGATTATTCTTTCTATCATTTATTGCTTACTTATTGATTGATTCATTGATTCATTGATTCATTGATTGACTCATTGATTATGTTGTTCATTTTTTGATTCATATTTTTGCTCATTCATTAATCTCTAATATACAGAAGAAAACATATAATCTATATGTCAAGTAGAGAAACTAGTTATATCTGTGAATGAATACATATTTGGGCAATTACATAATATTATATTTCGAAAGTTCTTTCTCTTTAGATATATTCTCCGATCGAAAATGTAATAAGGCTTGTATAAATGATTTTAAATTTTAAGCAGCATTTTTAGTTTATTATAAAATGTAAAGATAAAATTGAAGGTTTCAGCGATTTCTATTTATGAATCTCATATAAAACCACTGTTATGGTAACAATGAATATCAGATATCAAACCATTCACTTCAGTTATTGACTTTCTTTTCTTGGATATCAGATTAACAATTATATTGTATACTATAAGATAACAGCTATTTCTACTATAGATTTTTGTCTGCGCATTATTTATGATTTAAAGATATGCTCAGGGTTCCACATACATTTTGGTACATAAACAACGCTCTTGAATTCATCGTGATTTCGGTTTGTTTACACAAGGAACTACTAAATTCAGTGGGTTCACATAGAGTAAGAAAGAATCAAGATTCAAGGTCAAGGTGTAATTTTCGTATTCAATATTGATAACTGTCTTCGTAATATTATAAAATTATACGTATATGTTATCCAAATCTTCGTATTTTATCGCATTCAGAAATACTCAGAATTGGATCTATAGATGAGAGTATTAACAATTTGAAGATATATCAGATTTGATAATCGCATAGAAAATGAGCACTTGTTTAAAATATAATGATATAAATTCCTTTTTAATTCCTTTACCTACAATAACATCAACTGCTTATTTTGGTAAAAGTAATTAACTATGTGTTAAATTGAATGAAAGGATGCGAATAATTGATTAATAGAATAAAACAATGGGTGCTTATATAGATTTGATTAACTGATCCCATAATTGTATAAGTAATTTTCGTTTATGTTCATTATTTTTTTTTGAATTAATGCGTAAGGTCATTTGTTTATTATTCTATTTACAAGTATTAACAATTGATTATTTTATATTCAAAGCAATCATTGTATCTATATGCCAGTATTACATGCATCTGAATACAAACGGGTAATACTATTAATTCTCTAATACAGAAGATATATCGGATTTGTATTGACAAGTAAACATTTTTTTCACCAAAACCCAGAAAGTGTATTGATATATTATATAAATAATCTTATAGAACAATAGGGATTCTGCTATTTCAAATTATTTAGTATTATACTCCTATTTGTATTGACACTAGAATGAATCACCATACCCCGTTATCTCTATCTCTCCTAATTCTTCTTGGAATAAAGGCATTCCTTTAATATGTAAGGATTACACATCGTATCTAAAGACAATTACAGAGAATCCTTTGTATC
>CAMLYR010000130.1 GCA_946491915.1 uncultured Clostridium sp. | reverse complement strand
GCTAAACTATTTATTGCAATTTCATAATCATCTTCATCAAATATTTTATCCAGAAGTCTATAGGTCGGTTCCGAGAGTTGAAATATTTTACCTGTTCTCATATCATAAAAGTAATTATTATTTGAGGTTTGAAACAGTTTTCCCAGACGATAAAAATGATTATTTCCTTTTAATTTATCAAATAAGACTTTATACTTTTGAATTTCTTTTTCCATTTTCCACCTCTTAAAATACTTCATGATTTCTAAATGCTCTAGCTGCAAAAGGAACAAATATTATAGACAAAATAGCATAAATAATGATTCTCATATCTACTATATTTAAAACCACATTCCCAAACGGATATGAGAAATATCCCAAATAATCTTCTGAAAAAACCGTTTGTATAGCTGTTGAGGGCAGTATCAATAAAATATGATTCCATATTCCGCTCGTTTCGCTCAAAGATAGAAATTGCGGAATTAACAATATTAATACATCTATAATCAGAGTTAAAAACGTGCTTTTAAGTTTGGCAGAAATAAACAGAGTTAACCCTATCATAGTCCACAGAACCAAAAAATCTATCAATATAGCTAATAATGTAGCAGAAATTAAAGTTAATTTATATGGGCTGATAATGTTGGTAATTTGTATTTGTAAGTTAGCTCCATCAGTTCCTGCAACTGTTAACTGTATTCCTAACGCTAGTAGAACATGTAATAGAAATGCTAAACTTCCAAAAATAAAAGCAGCGACTATTTTTGCAGAAACTAATTTTGTTTTTCCATATTTTGATGTCAAAACTATACTATCTGTTTTTGCCTGATATTCTCCTGCAAAAATTGGAGCTAAGCAAATACATACTGCTATTATTGCAACAAGCAATAGATCATCCGAGTTTAAAAAAGCCTTCCATCCTCCGCAGTATCCGTATTCAATAGGTGTTTCGATATTATTTGTCTTGTTAATCCAGTAGTTTTTTTCAACTTTTGAAAAATTCCAATCCAAGTATTCCTGATTTAACAATTTATTTATTTTGTTTTCCCTAGCCTCATAAAAAGGAGTATTTAAGTCAACCCCTTTCAACACCTGCAATTGCATATCTACTGTACTTGGTTCTGTAAAGGCACCGTCAATTGTTTGATAATACGTATAATACGGTTGAACATTTTTTATATATACATCATCCGTAAGATATTCCTGTCCATTAGCATCAACGATAGTATTATCTTTGTTCTTATACAATTCCTGATAAGTAGTAATTGTTTCTTTAACTTTTTTCTCTGATAGTATGCCGGCCACTTCTCTATCATATGTCTTTTGTAGCTCAAATGCGTCTTTCCCTGTATACTGTACTCCATTGGAGTCAACTGATATTTCACCTAGAACAGACATTCCAAAAAGTACGCCGGTAATTAATAAGCTTCCTAATAGAACAAATAAAGTCATTTTACTGCGTATTATTTTTTTTAACTCTAGTTTTAATAGTAATCCCATAAATTTCACCTCACATTTTCATCTCTAAAATAAAACATATACAAATCTTCTAATGTTGGAGAAATTGCTTTCGACATTTCTAAATCTGGTTTTTCTTCTGATATAATTCGTAACAATACTTGTTGAGATTGTAAATGTTGATTAACTATACAATACTTTTGTGAAGCATATTCTAATTCTGATTCTGGAATTAAGCACTCCCATACTTTCCCCAGCATTTGCTGTATCAGCACATTTGGAGTACCATTTACTACAATTTCTCCCTTTTTTAATACAATAATTTGATCAGCTATGGACTCAATATCTGAAACTATATGCGTGGATAGAAGGACTATTTTATCTTTTGCGAACCCAGAAATAAGGTTTCTAAAATGAATACGTTCTTTCGGATCAAGTCCGGATGTCGGTTCATCCAAAATTAAAATTTGTGGATCATTTAAAACTGCTTGTGCAATTCCTAATCGTTGCTTCATACCTCCTGAAAATGTTTTTATTTTCTTATTTTTAACCTCATCAAGGCCAACAATGTGTAAAAGTTCACTAATTTTCTTTTTGGAATAGTTATTGTTAAGCCCCTTAAGAGATGCCATATACATCATAAATTCGTTTGCTGTAAAAGATGGATAATAGCCAAAATCTTGAGGCAAATAGCCCAACAAATCCCGGTATTTCTCATCCAGTTTCATAATGTTTGTTCCGTTAACTTTTACTTCTCCTATAGTAGATTTCATAATCCCACATATAATCCGCATCAATGTAGATTTTCCTGCCCCATTGGCTCCAAGGAGACCATAAACCCCTTCATGAAAAATGTAATTGACATTATATAAAGCCCGTTTATCCTTGTAATTTTTAGTAATGTTATCCAATTCTAATTTCATTTTTTGAGATATCCTCCATGCTATTTAATTTTTTACATAAAGTTAGAATTTGTAACACTAGTACTCCTAATGTAATAACACCTGCAAATTCCCAATAAATTAAAAATCCTTGTTCATAAATAGACCTTGCGACAATTTCAGATGTAAATGGAATAGCCCCAAGAATTGCTGCATACCCAAAGAAGAAATAATTAAGATATTCTCCTTTTACCCATCGCATTATAATTAACATTCCAACACAGGAAATCAAAAATGGAACCATTATATAAATCAAAGTATTTATGAAATTCATTTTCACATATTGCTTTATTAGTATTCCCATTGCAGTTAAACCAAGAAGGTCTGTAATTCCCATAATAGCCATTCTTGTTAATAGAATTGTTTTTAATGGAAAACGAGTTGTTAATTCTAACTCATAAAAATGATTTTCATATATTCTGGATAATTCATCCACTCCTATGCAGCAAATAATTGGTGCCATAATAGATAAGTATGGATATAAATCAAACATACTATCTGACTGTATTTGTTTCATAGAATAAAGTAACCACCAACAAACAAGTGCAATACCTTGAATTATCCAAGTTCTTTTTCTTATTGAGTAAAACTGTAATCGTGCAAACTCTATATAACTAATTCTCTTTACTAAAAACGAAGACTTTTCAAACTTTTCAATAAAATTGTCCACTTGTTTTTCATTAAGTGGCGGCGCTTGGTATAAATTCAACCATTTTTTTACCTTCTTTTCTTTCACCTCTTCTCACCCCGTTCCATATATTTTTTCATTTTCTTCATTGCCGATTTTACATAATATTCCACATGCGGTATTCCTATTTTCATGATTTCTGCTATATCTCTATATTTTAGCTCCTGATAAAATCTAAGTATGACTATTTCTTTTTCTTTATCACTTAGTTCATGTAGTGCCTGTTGAACAGCAATCTCATTTTCTACATCCATAATAGGATTTCTTACTAATGGCAAATCTATTTCTGCTAAAGATATTGGTGTTTTCTTTTTTAATATATCTTTACACTTATTCTTAGCAATGACATAGAGATAATTTTTGAATTTTCCTTTATTATCGTAATTTTGTAAGCTTTCATAAACTTTGACAAAAACATCCTGGGTTACATCTAATGAATCCTGCTCATTATCAAGATAGTAAAAACAAAATCTATATATAGATTGATAGTATTTTCTTATAATGGAGTCGAATAGTTCAGTTTCGCCTTTTTGAATTTTATCTATAATTTTTTCATCTTTCAAAACTTATATACATCCTTATTTACATCACATATTGCCTCGTAAAATTCGCCACTATAATATAAACTGTAAATTCCAGTAAAAGGGGGCATATGCTCCGCACCAACGGTGCGCTCAGT
>CAMLYR010000129.1 GCA_946491915.1 uncultured Clostridium sp. | reverse complement strand
GCAATAAGTAGACGGAACAAATTAGTATCAGCCCTAACATAAGTTGTAATGGGTTCATCCGTGCCTTATTGAAATAGTTGATAGACGTTATTAACAGGAGTGCCATCCCCAACCCCAAAGCTGCGATCCAGTAGTAGTCAGACAATTCGCTGCTATAGTACCCGGAATAACCGGAGTATCCTATGATTGACAAGATATATCCCAACCAATGACCACAAAGCATTTTTGAATTTTCACTAGTGATTCTTCTCGCTTTTCCCATTAAATTTCACCTCCATAATATTAGGCCATGCCTCATCGGACATAGGTGCCATACCATGTAACAGAGATTAAATTTTCTTTTGTATTACTTTTTATTAATTATTTTAGAAATAATTAGTCCTATTAACATACCAATAAAAGAATCAACAAAATACCAAACAGTATGTATTAATGCCGAGTCGTTATAATAAATAAACACCGATGGTATAAATAATATTGATATAATTACAGGGTAAAGATATTTCCATTTTTCTTTCGAAATACTAGCAAATACTATAGATAAGATAAAAGTTGCCAATAAGATCAAGAATACCATCCCCATTGCATCTGTCGGTCCTGCAAACAGAGGAGAAATATAAAACATATATAACTGTAGAATTAGTATTACTATTTCTTTCCAAAATCTTTTCATTGTTATTCCTCCAGACAATCCAACAACTTTTTTTTGAATTGTTGGATTTTAAGCTCAATAAATACTATAAGAAGAAAAATTTAACACACGTATAATACCACTGATCATGGTCCCATAATAACTTCTAACCGGGGAACTTCTTATAATAGATAAAAATGTATCTTCAGGACTATTGTTTATCCTCTGATTTGTCTTTTGGGCTAAGATCATCTACAAAAGAGTTCCATGCTTTTCCTTTCAGAAACACTGCTGTACATACGATTATTATTGCGAGAATCACCAATACAATTTCCATAACCTTACCTCTAAACAAATTAGGATTCCAAATTATAGTATAGGAATACACAATTCACAACAATGCCTGTCTACAAGTGTTTTTTTGTAGCGCTCCATTACAGGTCTGCTTTTATCCATCAAATATCCCAATTCCTCTAATTCGAGAAAACACATTTTCCATGCAGTTTGAACCGCCTCTGCTGTGTGAGGAATTAAAAAAGCTAAATACTTACCACCTTCCATTTTTCTACACTTGATTTGACTTGGCGCAAATTTCTGATTTGGGGGTTGCTTGATACAAACATCGTAGCGGCACTGGCAAGGATCTACTATTTCAGGGTTATCCATAGGTATTGCATAAATCACGGTATCCTGATCATATAAATTATTCTCTTGAATCCACTTCTTAAAAGTATCCATAAGTTTATAATTTTCAGAACCATACTTACCAGTTCTTCTCATATAAATAACCCTAAAAGAAGGTAAGTTTTCTTGCATGGTACTAATATAAAATTTCAAAATTGTTCTCTCCAATCCTATAGAGTACATCGATATCTGAGCAAAGCATAACCCCAATTAAAATGATTTTCAAGAAGTTTTTTAAATCAGGATTTTGTCATTTTATATTATTCATTTTTGTTCGCCATAAAATAATTACACACCATACTGTTGCTATAAATTGCATGATAAATATAAAAGAGCAGCCAACCCGCACTGAAAAAATTGACAAATTACCTACCAATGCAAATCCTATACAAGCTGCTGCTAAGCTAAATACTATTGCCAGCATACTGATCAATATCCGATAACTTTTACCCATTGCATAACCTCCTGTTCAAATGCCAATTTCTAATGAGATAACTTAGGATTTGTCATTATTGATAAGGGTTTCTTTTTTCCAATACCCAAGGAATCCTTGCGGAAAATTCAAGCTGGATAACAGGCAATGGAAATCCTTTTTCTAACAATGCAATATCTTTTTGAAAAGAAATAAAAAAATCAGAAGAAACGGGAAATGAAGCTTCTTTATCCCAATAAGAAGTATTTTCATTCGTTTTCTTCCAAGCACTTGTTCCATCTAGCAAAATACCACAAACATGATAAAATCCACCGTATAGCAGTGTTCCATCATCGTCTGCATAATTTACATAGCACTCGCATACCTTCCTCATGTCAACACCTAGATTGGTAAAGAACGATATAATTATTGGTGGAAGTTTAGAAACTGCTCTCTCGAAATTTAGGCAACCATCACACGAACAAGATTTGCTGACCACATCAGCAGTCTCATAGAATTGTCTCGTTTTTGGAACATCAATATCCAGACGATACTGACCAATTTCAAAAAGCATTTATGCAATCACCTCTACAACTTCCATTTTTTTGCTCTACAACTTAGGATTTATGGATTTAACTTTCTAATTCCTCTTGAACTAATTCCAAAATAAAATCTCCAAAATCATCTGCTACTGTTTCACTAATACCATATTTTAAACCGTCATATTCCAGAATTACAATTCGAGGTTCTCCCTCATCATTGAGAGAAGAATAATCAAAATAAGCCATATACCCATCATTGTAATTATAAAACGGGAGAAAATAATATGGCAGGTTATACTCTTTGCGGTCATTTAACGCATAAGCAAGACTATTTCCCTCTAATTCACCCAAATTATTCGTATCTATCCCAAAAATTTCATTACCGTAAAAAGACAGATACCCATATTTCTCATTAAAATCTCGATATTGTTTAGAAAATTTTATACCGAGTAATTTTTCTGCTTCTTCTATTTCTTGTGTTGATTTTCCACCTGCAGTAGTATAAAATCTGCATTTTGGGGCTAATTCCATTGAACGCTCGTAGTTTTCCCAGCTCATATTTTTTCCCCTCCACAAATTAGGATTTGTCGATAATCACAATTCTCTTGAACCTTTATTATGTGATATAGAGAATATCAAATAACACAAATTGTAAACAGTAAATAAAACCGCAGCAAAGATACCGATACACAGATTATTTACAATATTTATAACTGAAATCATGAGTACGACAGTAAATAAATATAATGCGATTTTCCATAAAAGATATATATTATTATTGTTTATCGTATCATTATTCTTTGCTTTTTGCAGTTGTAAAAATTGCACAATAAAATTAACCACTGCATAGATGCATATACATATTTTTTCTAACAAATTACGTCCATAATATTTCTGATAAATATCCGTTACATTGTAATTATTTTTCACTACAATATCCATATACAATGGATTTGGTGGACAGCCAATTTCTATATAATTTCCTTCGTACAAATTTTCCGCATAAACACTATCAAAGTTCATTAATTGCCCATCATTCTCTATAATAATATCATATTGATTATCTTCTATTTTTTCTATGTTTTGTATTTTTCCACTAAACATGTCAAAATCACGGTTAGCTAATCTAGGAATATCGAGAATAATATGAAAACCAATAGCGTATATGAAAAAAAATATAACAATGAAATATATAACTTTTCTGGCTTTTATTGATGTATTCTTTTTCAAAACATAGCTTGGATCATATATATCCTTTTCAGCTCCTTTTACCATTTTGCAAAATACTATTATTCCACAATAGATTGTGAAAAATAGAAAAAATCGCCCCAAATACATATAACCACCTTCTGTTATCCTAAAGAGTGTATCGGATAAAAATGATTTTTAATCCTCGACCTTTAAGAAGAATACAAACTGTAAAATTCCACTTTATTGTTCGATTGCTTGCTTTATTAAATTGTAACAAAACGAAGTAACAAATA
>CAMLYR010000128.1 GCA_946491915.1 uncultured Clostridium sp. | reverse complement strand
GCTAAAATGAGACCATCTAAAAGTACAAAGGATATGGAACTTTCAAGTTTAAAGAAAAAGTTTAAGGACAAAAAATTTGCAGCTGGTTGTTCAAGAGATATTATCAGAACAGGAGCAGAACAATTAGGCTGGGAGTTAGACACATTGTTAGATAAAACATTACAAGCAATGAAAGCATCTGAAGATGAAATAGAAGAAAAAGTAAAGACAGAAATATAATGGGTATAGGAGTTGAAATGGAAATACCAGTAAAAAAGAACCAAGAATATATTGTAGATATCATTGATAATGGATTTGGAGGAGAAGGTATCGCCAAGATTGATAATTTTACCATATTTATTCCGAATAGTATCAAGGGAGAAATGGTAAAAATATTAATTGTGAAGGTGTTATCTTCTCATGCTTTTGGAAAAGTAGTAGAAATTTTAAAAAAAGCAAAAAGTCGAACAGAAAGTGATTGCTATACATATAAACGCTGTGGAGGCTGTCATCTAAGGCATATTCAATATTCTGAAACATTAAATATGAAAAGAAATGCTGTTCAAAGTTTAGTGAATAAAACATTAGAGACAAATATTGAAGTAGAAGAAACTTTGGGAATGGAGCATCCATATCATTATAGAAATAAAGCACAATATCCAGTAGGTATTGATAAAGAGGGAAATCCAGTGATTGGTGTTTTTGCCAATCGAACACATGAAATTATTCCAATAGAAAATTGCTTGATTCAAGACGAAAAAACAGAAGAGATTGCAAAATATATCGTAAACTATATTACCCAAAATCATATTTCTATATATAATGAAAAGACGAGAAAAGGATTAATAAGACATATTGTTACAAAAATAGGAAAAAGAACAGGCGAAATTATGATCATTCTTGTTATCAATGGAAAAGAATTTCCAAATGAAAAGAAATTTGCAGAAACACTAACAAGCAAATTTCCAAATATTAAAACAATTGTTAAAAATATAAATGAGAAAAATACAAATGTGATATTAGGAGAGAAAAATATAACGATATATGGAGAGGGATATATAACAGACAAATTGGGAGAATTAACATTTAAAATTTCACCATTGTCTTTTTATCAAGTAAATCCAGTACAAGCAGAAAAGTTATATATGATAGGTGTTAAATCAGCAAATATAACAAAAGAAGATACTGTCTTTGACTTATATTGTGGCATTGGAACCATTTCTTTATTTATGGCAAAATATGCGAAAAAAGTATATGGGATTGAAATTGTAAAACAAGCGGTAGAAGATGCCATAGAGAATGCAAAAATAAATGATATCCATAATACGGAATTTATTGCAGGAGATGTAGAAGAGGTATTAGATGATTTAATCAATAACAAGAAAATTATTCCAGATATCATTATGGTAGATCCTCCAAGAAGAGGTCTTGATAAGACAAGTATTCAAAATATATTAAAGATAAAACCGAAAAAACTTATCTATATTAGTTGTAACCCAGCAACTCTAGTAAGAGATTTAAAAGAGTTAGAGGAAAGCTATGAGATTAATAGTATAAAACCAGTGGATATGTTTCCATTTACAAGTCATGTGGAAGTTTGTGCGTTGCTAGAGTTAAAGAATTGCCAGTAGTGCTTGAATTTACTAGCTTTCAAGATACAATAATGTTTCGTAAAAGAGGTAGATTTGGACTAGAAAAAGTACAAAATTCTGAAATTAATGTTAAGGTTGTTTTAGATATGGAGTGTGGAAATATATAAAATGAATTTTAAAAAATGATACAATAGTTGCTGTGAGTGAGTTACAGAGATTATATATCTATGGTCAGTACACCATATGATATGGTCGTATGTTGATGAACATATAAATTTAGTAAAATAAAATTTTAAGGTTAAAGAGAATCCTAAGTAAAGTGCCTTGTATATGGGTACTTTATTTTTGACCTAAAAATCAATAGATTTGGTAATCAACTTTAGCGAATTTGTTGAGGAAAATGTAAATCTATGATATAGTGTAGGCAGAAAGTTAGAGGTGTAGAAATATGGAAATTATTGTAGGAGAAATTATTGAAAAAGATAATAAAATATTAATGGTTAAAGAAGCCAAAAAGAAATGTTATGGAAAATGGAATGTACCAGCAGGACATTTAGAAAATGGAGAAACTGTATTTGAAGGAGCGATTAGAGAAATATTCGAAGAAACTGGATGTAAAGTCAGATTAAAAAATGTATTACCAATAATAAATAAAGAATTGGAGAATACTACGTTTTTACTAATAACTTTTACAACAGAATTATTAGAAGAGAACATTTCTTTTAATAAAGAAGAAATTTTAGATGTAAAATGGATTTCAAAAGAAGAATTGAAAAATATGACAAGTGAAAATTTAAGAGATGAAAAACTAATAAAAACAACATTAGAAATGCTTGAAGAGAATAGGGAATATCCTTTAGATGTAATAGAAATATTATAATATATTAATATTTATAGAAAGGTTAAAAAATATGATTAATTTAAGGAAAGCACAAGAAAGTTTCAAAGAATATTTAAAAGACTACGATATTGAAGATGGAAATATAAAACTAAAAATCAGACATACATATGAAGTAGTAAATAAAAGCGAGTATATTTCAAAGGGATTAGGATTAAATCAAGAAAATATAGAACTTGCAAAGTTAATTGCATTATTACATGATATCGGAAGATTTGAACAAGTAAAACAAACAAATGATTTTTTAGACAGTAAAGACTTTGATCATGCAAATCATGGTGTTAAGGTTCTATTTGAAGATAATTTAATAAGAAAATTTATAGAAAATAATAAGTATGACAATATAATTAAAGAAGCAATATATAATCATAATAAATATAAGATAGAAGAAAATCTAAATGATGCAGAACTATTACACAGTAAAATAATAAGAGATGCAGATAAATTAGATAATTTTAGAGTAAAAGAAACAGAACATTTTAGTAATATATTTCCAAGTAAATACAATCCTAAAACAATCAATTTTGAATCAATATCACCAAAAGTTTATAATGATTTTATGAGCCATAAATGTATTAAGTTAGAAGATAGACAAACACAAATTGATTTTTGGATATGTGTAATTGCATTTATATTTGATTTGAATTTCGATATATCTTTGAAATATGTAAAAGAGAATGATTATATAGATATTTTAATAGATAGAATAGAATATAAAAATAATGATACTAAGAAAAAAATGGAAGATATAAGAAAATGTGCGAAGGAATATTTAGAAAGGAGCATTTAACAGAATGAAAATAGGAATTGATTTAGATGATACAACTTTTATAACAGTAAAATCAATGTTAAAATATGCAGATAAATTTGAAGAAGAAATATCTGGAGTACCAACTAATAGAGACAGTTTTGGATTAATAAAAAATAGATATTATTTAAAAGTTTTATATGGTTGGGATGAAAAAACAAAATTTGATTTCTTTGATAAATATTATAAAAATGTGTTAGAAGAATGTACAATAATGCCTAATGCTGATAAAACAATAAAAAGATTAAAAGAAGAAGGAGACACAATACATTTTATTACAGCTAGATTAATGAATATTAAGGATTGTGATACAGAGGCAATTACTAAAGAAAGTCTAAAAAAGTTTAATATTCCTTATGACAGTTTGAATTTGCATATTAGTGATAAATTATCTTTTTGCGAGAAAAACGAAATTGATTTGCTAATTGAAGATAGTTATGAAACCTGTAGAGAGTTAACTGAAAATGGCATTAAATCGATTTTAATGACAACAAAAATGAATGCTGATATTGATGCTCAAGGAATAGTTAGAGTAAATAATTGG
>CAMLYR010000127.1 GCA_946491915.1 uncultured Clostridium sp. | reverse complement strand
TGCCTATTTGTAGATAAAGGATGAGCTACTACAAAAGAACGGATTGCTTTAAAAAAATCAATTGACTTATTTGTCATATCTTCATTCTCATACACATAATCTTCCATAACCTCTGGTCTAAGAATTTTTGGAATTGCATCAACTGCCTCGCGTATCCAATCAATTAGCACTATTATATATACAACTTCTTTCATGGATGGATTACATAAATTATTCAATTCTCTGTTTAAATCCTGAATACAAAAATTAATTTTCTGAAGATAATCACGACTTCTATAATAGTTATCTTTATCTTTCCATATCCATTGTTTATCTATTCCAATACTAAGATTATCAATATTCTTAAGACAATTCATATAAGATTACCCCATTTCAATTTCTTTAATAATCTTATCAATCTCTGCTCTTAATTCTTGCTCTCTTGCAACGATTCTTTCTATTTCTGCATTAAGCTCTTTGATATCTATTTTCTCACTTATATCTTCTTTTTCTACGTAAGTAGAAACTGATAAATTATAATTTTCTTCTGCAATCTTTTCACTTGGTACGAGAGAACAGAAATATTGTTGATCTTCACGTTTTACATAAGCATCCATAATCGCTTGAATATGTTCAGGTTCTAGTTTATTGCTATTGGTTACCTTTATACATAGCTTCGATGCATCGATAAATAATACATTATTATCATTTCTTGAATGCTTTAATACCATAATACAAGTTGCGATTGATGTTCCGTAAAACAGATTATCTGGAAGCTGTATGATACAGTCTATCTTTGAATAATCTATCAGATATTTTCTTATTTTCTGTTCTGCACCACCACGATACATGACTCCCGGAAAGCAAACAATCGCTGCAGTACCGTTTGTTGCTAACCATGAAAGAGAATGCATAATAAATGCTAAATCTGCTTTTGATTTTGGTGCTAACACACCAGCAGGAGAAAAGCGTTCATCATTCATCAGTAACGGATTACTATCTCCCTCCCATTTTATCGAATAGGGTGGATTTGATACGATTGCTTCAAACGGTTCATCGTCCCAATGTTGTGGTTCTGTCAAAGTATCTCCATGTGCAATATCAAATTTATCATAATCTATATCATGCAAAAACATATTGATACGGCAAAGATTGTATGTTGTAATATTGATTTCTTGTCCATAAAATCCCTGACGTACATTATCACGTCCTAAAACTTTTGCAAACTTTAAAAGCAATGAACCAGAACCACACGCTGGATCATATACTTTATTGACTTCTGTTTTACCAACAAGTGTTAATCTTGTTAAAAGTTCTGATACTTCCTGTGGTGTATAATATTCTCCACCACTTTTTCCTGCGTTGGAAGCATACATTCCCATCAAATACTCATAAGCATCTCCAAATGCGTCAATCGTATTATCCTGATAATTACCTAATTGCATTGAACCGATACCGTCCATAAGTTTTACGAGTTTTTCATTTCTTTTGGCAACAGTACCACCTAATTTATTACTGTTTACATCAATATCATCAAACAACCCTTTGAAATCATCTTCGCTGGCACTCCCTTGAGCAGATGCTTCAATAGAACGAAAGGCATTCTCAAGCGTTTCATTCAAGTTCTCATCGTGAGATGCTTCTTTATGTACATTGCAAAATAACTGGCTCGGAAGAATAAAAAATCCTTTGGTTGACACCATATCTTCTCGTGCCTGTTCAGCTTCCTCATCAGATAAATTTTCATATCGAAAATCTTCATAACCTGCTTCAATCTCGCCCTGATTAATATAATTTGCTAAATTTTCAGAAATATATCTATAAAAAAGCATACCTAATACATATTGTTTGAAATCCCAACCATCAACACTTCCTCTTAGATCATTTGCAATGTTCCAAATGGTACGGTGCAATTCTGCACGCTCCAGTTCTTTCTTGTTATCCACTATATCTTCTCCTATCTATGATATTTTCCTTTTTGAAGTAATTATTCTACAATTTTATTTGAATATTTTTTCTTTAACAATATTTGTTTCTTGATCATACAAGAAAATGATAATTTCCACTTTAAAAAATCTAGTAGGCAATCTTTTAATAGCATTATAGACTTGAATATCTTTTTCTTTTTTTGCATCAAAAACCAACCAAATCTGCTTAATGTTTGGTAAATCTTCTAGTTCAGCAATTTCTAATATTCTATTGGTAATAAAAGCTTGTATTTGCAGTTCATCTATAAGCAATTCCTTGTAGCTTTCTAGTGTGTTAGGAATATCAACTATTCCTTTTATTAAAGTTCCACTTCTAGTTGATACAAATGCCGATAAAAATTTTTTCCCAAGATAAGGTGACTTATAAATTGGACCTATTTGAATATTCCAACCCTCTATATACATCGATGATAAAAAGTATTGAAGAAAAACAGGAGTATTAATTGGGTATATCGTTTCATCATAAAACAATATATCTCTTATGATGTTTCTTGGCTCTGTATCCAAATAAGTGGAAAGAGTATCTAATAATTTATGACTTGGCATTTTAGTAAAGCCACCTTCAATTTTTTTGATTGTTGGTACTGAAATATCTAATTCTTGTGCTAATTCTTTTTGAGTTAAATTTTTATTATCTCTTAATTCTTTAAAATATTTTTGAAATGACAATGTTTTCACCACCTTTATAAACTATATTATATGATATTTCATTTTAAAATAAAACATAAAAGTATAATAAAATATAATTTTATATTGAAATATATATACTTCTGTGATATTCTATTTTTAGGTATAATTAAAATATTAATAATATTGTTTTATTATACCTAAAGGAGGTGAAACAAAATGCAATTAAAGACTAAATTTATTACTTATCAAGAATTAGCCAATGCTTTAGGTTGTAGTTATCAACAGGTTGCACAAGTTCATTCAAAAAGAATTATAAAAGCGTTTCATATTGATAAGAAAAGATTGCCTAAAGCAGGTACACTACCGTTAGATTTAGTTGAACAATATTTTGATCAATCTATCGATATTAAAACAAACAAAAAGACTATCTAGTCCATCGCCAAACTTTCTAG
The DNA here is from genome assembly GCA_946491915.1 of uncultured Clostridium sp. Next base: position 818 of record CAMLYR010000127.1, on the reverse strand, counting down.
ATAGTCATACCTGAAAAGAGACATGTTTTTATAATGCTCTTTCAAAGAGAATTATATCAAACAAAATGTCTCCTTTCAAACCAAAGTTTAAGAAAGGAGTATTTATATGCCGATAACTCAAAAAGAATTATTAGAAAAAGAGTTCAAATCTGAGGGTGTTAATCTATTCGGTGGGTTGCTTAGACCAGGATTATATGTTTTAGCAGGAACAAGCAAAGTAGGAAAATCAATGGTTGCAACAACAATGGCAAATTGTGTAGCACAAGGTATTGATTTTCTTGGTAAACCAATGGAAAAGGGAAAAGTGATTTATTTCGATAATGATAATTATGATTTTGAAACAAAGAGTCGAATTATTTCATTGAATCTTTCAGGTACAAATGAAATCTTGTATGAGTTCAATGATTCAAAATCAATATATGATATTAATGAAAGATTAAATCAAATAGAAGATATTGAAAAATATAAACTTGTTATTATTGACTCATATGTTGGCTTGGATGAAGTTATTACCTCTAATGATAATTATTTTGATGTTTATCCTATTTTAAAGGAATTAAGAGATATTGTTGTTAAGAAAAATCTTATATGTATTCTCATTCATCATACAAAGAAAAGTAGAGAAAGAATAGATCAAGATAATTTAATAGGTTCAAAAGCACTTTCTGGAGCAACGACAGGAACTTTGTTACTTTCTGTGAAAAATGAATTTGATACTCATGGAGAATTGAAACTCATATTAAGAAATAATAAATCTATCATTAAAATAAAAAAAGATGAAAGAAAGATAAATTGGATTTTAGATACAGATGAACAAC
>CAMLYR010000126.1 GCA_946491915.1 uncultured Clostridium sp. | reverse complement strand
AAGGAATCCAAAGCCCTTATAAATCAAGGGATTAAGATTCCGAGAGATTATTATATAAAAATGGAGGAATTATATATGAAAGTTTTAGAAGCCAATAATTTAATAAAATATTATGGGACAGCGCCTAATATTGTTAGAGCTGTAGATGGAATTGATTTTGAAGTTGAAGAGGGAGAATTTGTTGCTATTGTAGGAACATCTGGTAGCGGAAAATCTACATTATTGCATATGTTAGGAGGGCTGGATATACCAACATCTGGTATTGTTAAGGTTAGAGGAAGGAAATTAGCTGATATGAATGAAGAGGAGCTAACTATTTTTAGGAGAAGAAATATTGGATTCGTTTTTCAAAATTATAATCTCGTACCAATATTAAATGTATATGAAAATATTGTATTACCAGTGGAACTTGACGGGAAAAAGGTTGACAAAGAATATATGAATGAAATTATTGCGTTACTTGGATTAAAAGAAAAGATATTAGACATGCCCAATATGCTTTCGGGTGGTCAGCAGCAGAGAGTAGCAATAGCTCGTGCGTTGATTGCAAAACCAGCAATTATTCTTGCCGACGAGCCGACGGGTAATTTGGATAGTAAGACAAGTGGAGATGTTTTGCAACTTATTCAAAGAACAAGTAAGAAATTCAAACAAAGTGTGGTTATGATTACACATAATAACAACTTAGCTATGTTGGCAGATAGGAAGGTACGAATTGAGGATGGAAAATTGTTAAGTTAGAAAGGGGAAGCTAATGTGAAAAACTTTTCTGGGAATAATATAGAAAAGCAAATTGCGATGCGAAATATAAAAAGTGAGCATAGGCGAAATAGTATGATTCTTCTCGCAATTATATTAGCATCTTTTCTACTTAGTTTTGCTGGTTTGCTTGCTACATCTGTAATGCAGAATCAAAAAAATCAAGTTCAAGATACGTATGAAGCTGTATATATGAATGTTTCTAAGAAGGATATAGGAATATTAAAGAGTTTTTCTGACTTTAAGAGTGTCGGTGAGTATTATTTGATTGGAGAAAAAAAGAGTAAGCAAGGATTTATAGGATTTTACATATATATGGATAACCCAATGTTATATATGGCGCGTAATCAAGTAAAATTAAAAGAGGGAAAGCTACCCAGTAAATATAATGAAATTGTTGTAAGTAAAACATGGTTAAAAAAATATGCTAAGGATAAAAAAATAGGAAATAGCATTAAAATAGATACAGAAAATTTTGAAGGACAATATACTATTTCTGGAATTTTAGAAGAACAAGAAACGGATCAAAAGATATATTCTTTTATTGTATCTGAAGAGAGATTAAAAAAATATACGAACTTTAATGAATCAAATTATTTAGCATATGTTCATATGAATGACAATATTAAGTTGGATGATATAAAAGGTCTTTGTTATAGTATAGCTAGAGAAAATAATTTATCTGTAGGCTTTAATGATAAATATTTTATGTATGCAGAAAAAACAATTTCAACTGAACAAATTACGATGATTTTATTTTTATCTACTATTGTTTTGTTCGGAAGCTGTATTGTAATTCAGAGTATGTTTCAAATATCCATTATTGATAAAATTAGAAATTATGGACAGCTAAGAACAATTGGTGCGACAAAAAGACAAATTAAAAGTATTGTAAAATATGAAGGGAAAAAGTTAGGAATAGCAGGTATTTTAATCGGAATTGCTATCAGTATTGTTGCTTCTTTTATAATAATGCCACAAGGATTTAATCCTGCTAATTATGTTATGGTTGTAATTATGGATGCTTTGATTTGCTGGATTGTAGTTGGGCTTTCTATTCTAAAACCAATAAAAATAGCATCACAAGCACCTCCGATTGAATCTGCTAAAATTATAACGGTACATAAAGTAAATGGGTGTAAGATTAGAAAACAAAAGAAAATTACACCTATATCTATGGGAATGATGAATTTTAGAAGAGAGCCTAGAAAAGTAATTAGCATTGTTATCTCATTAAGTATTAGTGGTATACTTCTGTTGATTGTTTCCTCTATGTTGCTTATACAAGATCCAGAAAAGATGGCAAGAACATTTTTTCCCAATGGGGATTTTAAGGTATATATAGATTCGGAGAGAGAACATGTGGAAATTTTGCAACAAGGTAATCCATTAAATGAAGAACTAAGAAAAGAAATTCTTGAAATTCCAGGAGTAAAAAGTATTGTAGTAGGAAGAAAATCAGCAAGTTTCAAAGCCGAGTTAGAAGATAGTATAGGAAATGGAACTTGTGATATGATTACAGAAGAAAATAGAACGTTAATAAAAGATGCTTTATCAGATGGAGTTATGCCTTCAAATAACTATGAAATTTTATTGATAGATAATTATGTCGATTTTGGAGGGAAGCAGAAAATTGGTTCAAAGGTAAATTTATCTCTTGGAAATAAGAGTGTTCCAGTACAGATATCTGGATACTTTAGCGCTACTAAATTGCCAAATTCAGCTGGACATGGTAAAAGAGGAATGGATGCTCCAATGATGTATATTCCAGAAGAATTGTTTGAAGAATTGCTCCCAGGTGTTGGAAATTATGATTATTCTTGGGATATTGTAAGCGATCCAGCAAAGGCAGCAAGTATTGAAAATGAATTAAAGAGCATTGTTGATTCGCATGAGGAAATTGCTTTAGATACTGTATTTAATAAAATTAATTTTAATAAAGCTACTAATGCAACCATGTATGGGGCGTTGCAGGCAATAGCATGGATGATTTTTTTATTTGGTGTTCTTAATTTAATTAATACAACATTATCGAATCAAATAGCAAGGCAGCATGAGAATAGTATTATGTATTCTGTTGGAATGACGCATAAACAACTTTGTAAAATGGTGATTTGTGAAGGCGGCTGCTATGTTGTTTCAAGTGTGATTTTTACGTTATTGATAGGACTACCCGTAGCTGTTTTAGTATGTCAGCAGGTTGGTAAAATTAGTTATGGAAGATCCGTAGGTTACAAGTTTCCTTTTGCACATATGACAATCTATATTATAGTTATATGTTTGTTAGAAATAATATTGTCTATATGGGTAATAAAAAAACAGAAGAGAATATCTGTAATAGAGATGATTAGAGAATACTGATTCCAAATAGACTAAAAAAAAGACAACATATGCAAAAAATATGGAAAGTGCAAAATAAAAAATATAGAATTAGAATGTAGTTTAGAACAAATTGAATAGACAGTTATTAGGGCTATTTTATTCTGATTAATTAATAGGGGATTGCGAAATTCTTTGACTGGAATTGATGCACTCTGCATAAAAATGAATCTGAATTGAGTAGTTAAAGCAAAAACTATGTAGAATGAATAATAATAGTTTAAAATTCAGTGAAGAGAGTTGCAAAAAGGAGGGTTAAAAAAGCCAGGTTTTATGTGGCATACAGAGTTCAGCAAACGCCTATGATTAATAAAATATGAAAGGAGAATATAGAAATGGAAAACGAAAAAGAAGAAATAAGAAATGAATTAGAGGTAAAAGACGTAAACATTTATACGGATGATTGTGGAGAAATTCAATTTCATTGCTTAAATGATTGTTTTGGCGGTGGAGCATGGCTTAGTATTGAATACTAATATGATCAATAAAAATATAAATTATAGAGTCAGTCAGGGATTAATAGCCCTGGCTGTTTTTATTATGGGCTTTATAGCCTATTGAGTAGTATTTCGTTGATTTGAAAAACGTAGTTCTACGTGATGATGTATAATAAATTTCGCAAAAATAAAATTTCATAATAATAAAGACATGGCCTATAGCCGTTTGGTAGAATTAAGTTATTGATTTATAATTAAAACTGACCCAGGTTTTACGAGGAAAACTGACCCAC
>CAMLYR010000125.1 GCA_946491915.1 uncultured Clostridium sp. | reverse complement strand
AGAGTAACTTCCCGATATTCCAATATACAGAATTGACGGTAGTGTTTACTTGCCGAGCAACGGTCGTGCGAGCAGTTTGAATCTCAGAAACCGCCTGCTGCAATATTTGAGCGTACTCGTTATCATTTATTCTTATTTCTTTTGCCATATCATGAATCTTTTCAATGCTAATCTATTATATTTTCTTCAGTAACACCTTCTTTGTTATTTTTTTCAACAAATAACATCGGTAACGGAGCACCAGCATATCGGGCATTCTCATGCCTTAACACCCTTTGGGTACGGTGCAAATGTCCGAGTGCCGTGTATGCAATCTTTTCGTCGAATACTTCAGACGAAAAACACTCTAACCTTCCGATAATAGTGCGTTCGGCACGGTTCTTTTCCAAAATCTTCGAACACGTAGCCTGCAAATACCACATTACAATGAAAGGTTTACTTTTGTCCGGCATAGGTAGTATATCAAAAAGTTCTCTGTACATCACTTGCACTCCTTTCAGCCGATAGGTTTGGGATATCAAACAAATCTCCGGCAATAAACAACCCATCCACCTCGTGAACTTTCACTTGCTCTCGAAGCCACGTCAAAAATAGAGTATGTTCACCTTTACGGTCATATTCAAAAAACGTTTGCCCTAAATGCCAATCTGCGGTATGGATTATTTTCATTTATTATTATTTATACCATTCTTTTTTTATCTCATCTATTTTGAGATCTTTCCATTCCTCTTTCCATAATTTCCAATAAGGGATATCATTTGACGATGGTTCTGGGCTACAACGATCTATTTGAACTATTGAAGGTAGTATAACTGATTCACCTATTAATATACACTCTCCGGCTTTGAGTGTCGGCATTTTATCAATAAGATTTCCAAGTGTATCCGGCAACAGTCTCTTTACATAATTTTGATCGTTTGGATTTGTTAATCGCATGGCTAAAAAATTGTTACACTGAGAAAATATTGTTTCTGATATTTCAGAAGGTCTCTGACTAGCTAAGAGTAAAGATACACCATATTTACGTCCCTCTTTTGCTATTCTTTCAATGGAGTGTTTAGATGACCGATATTTTGCCAAATCACTATTGGGAACATATTTGTGAGCTTCTTCATACACAAGTAAGATAGGGACATCGTTATTAATTCTTTCCTCACCATTCTTTGAGCATCTTAGTCGTTTATAAAAATAACCATATTCAAATATTATCCTTGAAATCAAAGAAACGGTAATACTTAACACATCAAATGGAACCCCACTTAAGTCTATAATTGTGATATTGGAATGTTTTGTTTCCTCATAAGCAATTAAATGCTTTAAAGTATCTTCGAATGTAACGTCTTCTGTGATTTCACCTAAAAGAAAATTTAATCTTTTATCATTAACTTTACTTTTTATTCTAGAGATAAATTTGTCAATGCTTCCGTCTGCGTACGTACCCTTTGAATAATTTTGGCTCTTTGGCTCTTCAAATGTATATATTTTCGTAAAGTAATGATTAATTTTAGCTGACTCATCATTAAAACACTGATGCGCTTCTTTTATTGCTATTTCATTTGTCTTTTTATAATCCTTCGTTTCTCTAGAAAGATTTGACAAACAAGTGATTACTTCATTTAAAATAAATTTCACGGGTGTATCAAAAGATATATTTTCTAGTTCTGAATTATATTTTTTCTTGTTTTCAGTTATCACTTTTTGTAACAAAGAAGCCTGATTGTAATTATTAAAATCTCCTGATTCTAAAAAAAGCTCTTCCAATTCATCCCCATTAAGAAGCCAATATGGGAGTATAAGATTATTGATATCAATAAAGTTTGCATCTGGAAATGCTGATTTGTATTCTGAATGAATATCAAATATTATAATATGAGAATTATTCAAACCAGAATATTCTCCTGTTTTTTCATGTGTAGCACTTTGAATTAGTTTCGCTACAGTATGGGATTTCCCTGAACCTGTTGATCCTACGATGGCAATATGCTTATTGAAAAACTTATTACCATTTACAGGAACCGAAATATCTTTATTTGTAGAAAGTTTAGAGAAAGTGAACTTGTCTTTTGCCTCAAGAGATTCTTCATAAATTTTAGAAATTTCTTCTTTCTTAGCAGGCTCAACTTTTTTAGGTGGAATAGCTATTGTATCTCCACCACGCTCAAACTTGTCACCACGAATCAATCCTAAGGGATTAGCTTCAAGAATATACTTTCTTGTTGCATTTCCTTCCTTATCTGCTCCAACTTCAATGGAAAAGTTCTCAATAATGGCAATTAACACAGCATTATCATTGTCTGCGATTCTTAAATATGAACCAACTTTAAGCTTTTCTTCTGCTAAACAGAAATCTTCTAATTTATCTACTGATATTTTTACTTTATTGGGAAATACAGATATTACTTCTGCATTAATTTTTTCTTGTTCTACCATAATAATTATATTATTTTATTGATATGAATTGTTTGTTCAACTAATATCTTGATATGTTCATGGTTCGTATTTTCATAAAAAGGTATTCTTGTATAAAATTGATAAATCTTTCGAGTCTTTTGTATACTATCTATTACAGAATCTAAATCTTCCTTATTGTACAAGATTTTAAGTTTTAATCCATTGTAACAAGTAGCCTTTTTAACAATTGAATTGACTGAAAATTCAGCATCTTTATAATCGTAGCCATCTATAAAAATAAAGTTGTCATCATGTAAACTTTTTAAAATATTTTTCAATCTATTCTCAGGTAAACCATATAGATATACATAAGGGCAGAATGGACTTGGATTTTTTGCTTCTATTTTTGAATATTTATTTCCAATTTGGATTAGTAAAGATTTTATTTCTGTATCAGAAATTATCGAGTCGCACTCTATAACAAAAAAACGTTCAAAAGGAGATAAATTTAAAGGAGAAAAATATTCTCTTTTAATCATTAAGCAATATTCTTTGATGCTTTTTTTTATCAAGAACCACTGGTTGAAAAATATATCCTTACTATTGATTTTATCAATAAATTCACGTTTTGTTATTCTTCTTTGAGAAATATCCGGATTTATCGATAATTCTTTTACTATTCTTAATGAATTATTGTAATAAAAGTATTCTGCTTCAAAATCATTACAGCTAAAGAGTCTTTTTAGTTCATTAAAAATATCAGTCTCTTGCTGTTCAAACTCTCTTGCTGCAATATCTATCTCCAAATTTGATAAAAATGATATTATTTGTTTATCTTCTATCGAAAGACCTTTAAATGCTTTTAGACTTATAAAGTTACTTTTAAAAAATTCTATATTAATAGGTAATATAAGTTTATCTTGACCTGATTTGTAATACCCATAAATCTTATATTTTATACCATTATTAGCTTTTGATAGATAATGATCTAACATATATCGCAATGGTTGAGCTATAACAGAATGATTATATTCTGTTCCTGCATAATATTTGCATTGAATAGCAGTACTTTCATCAACTGTTTTTAAATCAACATCCTCGATGCCTTCAATACAAATGGAATCAGTTTCATTATTGCATTTTAGTAACTGAAGGATAAAATAGTCAAATTGATAATAATATCCTTTGATTGTTGCTATTGCTGAACGTTCTTTTGCCATATTTAAAAGGTTAATTTCGGTAATCCATTCACTATCTCCATCATCTCTATACTTAATAAAATAACGCTGAGGAGCAAATCCAATATATAGCGGGGATTGTCATGTTCCGTTGCCCAGTCATTAGGATTATTAGTGATGCCGCTATCTTTGTGAGTGATGACGGCATAACGCTCCATAATCCATTCGATAGCACTTTTGCCATTTACTATGTATTCATAAGCTGTGGCTGGTATATTTTCAATCGTTATCTGGCTGTTGTATATAATTTTGCTTTTATCCGTTTTGGAGGGAAAGCGCATCTTTTCAACTTGATAATTGATTGTCTCCATCTCGC
>CAMLYR010000124.1 GCA_946491915.1 uncultured Clostridium sp. | reverse complement strand
ATTATAAGCAATAACACAAAAAGATACTAACATTATTTTTCCCCATATTAATAATTGCCTGTTTGCAGACTATTTTTCCAAACATTTTTTTCTATAATAGCCCCAGTATATCAGACCTGATATAACATAAACCCCGCCTGTTGCTATTCCTGCTCCCCAAATTCCGAACTGCGAAATAGCAATATATGTTGCAATAAGATGAACTCCACAAGATCCGGCAGCCATAACTGCATTAAATTTGGCAATGCCAATTGCCGGAAGGAAATTCATGGGTATCATTCTAAAAGCCGCATTAATTGCATTGACAATCCAAAAAACCGTCGATAATGCCGCGGCATCAGCATATCTGCTCCCATAAACAATATTTATAATCAAAGGACTGAAAACAGCTCCAACTATAGAAATAGCTGCTATTATTAAGGCAGTTACTATTCCGACTCTTTTTGAAAGTTTCCATACTTCTTTTTTATTTTCAGTTCGCGCCACTATTGTGAAATAATATACTATTATCGATTGCGTAACAAAGGACAACTGGCTTGGAATCATAACTGCAATTTTATAATTAGCAGTTATTGTCTCATTTCGAAGTAATTCGTTAACTAATGTCATTTCATTAATTGGCATTATTAATGAAAATAAATTTGACATCGTTAAAGAGATAGACATAATCATAAAACCAGATATTTCTTTACGCGTCAATCTTCTTGCAGTTGTTTTCTTCAAATATTTATTTACAACAGATGACACCGCTAATATAGCACATATTATCGCACAATATCTAGCTATTGCGATACCTTTTATGCCTATTACAATCACAAATACAACACTAAATATAAATACTCCTGCTGTTTGAATAACAGCTGCCCTAGCATATGCCTGATTCTCTCCATGGGCTCTCAAATAACTTAAAACTGTATTTATAATATTATTTAATGTAGGATAAAGTACTAATACATAAACTATATCTTTTGCTTCTGGAAATGGAATTACAGAAAAGGTCACATATGCAACAACTATCAGTGACAATATTGTTTCAAATAAAGTTCCATACTTCATAGCAAAAGCAAAGTAAGCTTTATCTTCCTCCTGACTTTTAGCAGATGCACAATACTTTAATATGGATGATGTCATTCCCAATCCCGCAAACGATATTACATAATTATATAGATTGTCAGCATATGTCAGGTAAGCATAATCATTTTTGTTGACCAAGCGAACGATTACAATACTTGAAATAAAAGCAATCATTTTAACAAGTGTATTTCCAACAAAAATATGAAAAAAACCTCCTCGGAACAACTCCTTTAGCTTACTCTTCAGAATCTGAACCATTTCTGTATTCGACCTTTCAATTTTCTCTGCTGCGAATCAATTAAATTTGCTATTTTTCCATTCTTTTCAAAACATATATATATGCTGAATACTAAAATCAAAGTAAAAATGATATCAAAACTATAGATAAAATCGCAAAAACCGCCTTCTAGCATTAATCCTATTTTCGTAGTAAGCATTGCTAACACTGAAACCATAGTCGGTGTTTTTTTTAGTCGTAAAATAATATACATAAGCAAAGCTAAGATAAAGGCCACCCATATAACAGAAAATACAACTCCACGCCACCCCCAATTTGCATAAGCCTCTCCTGCGAAAAGTGTATTCATAACACCAGCCGATCCGTCATATACCTTTTCAGAGCCATAAAAAGCCATCGTCAATTGAGAGCTTCGCAAATACTCACTACTATCTCTCCCTAGTAATTTTAAAATAGTAGGAGTAAAACTCCGTCCATTTAGGAAGCCAAATACATTTGGAAACAAATCAAAGCAGTATGCTAAAGTACCAACTTCTGTAAATAATGTCCTTCCCATAGGACCATTGTAAATATCAAATATAGTTCCTGTGAATCCTTGTAGGAAATAGAAAACAACAATAATCCCACCTAGTACGAAAGCCATAGCTGCCATATATACAAATTTAATGCCTCCTCTAAAATATATATATATGAGAATAAACGCAACAAAATAAAATACCAATGGTGATTTTTCAAACTTATATGTCTTTACAATTACAGAGGCAATAAACAGCACTATTGATAATATAGCCCATCTTTTTGTTCGCATGGCAACAAAATAAGAAAAGCTAATATACGATAACATAGGAATAAGCATAAGTACTAGTATATTACTGATATATGGATGAATAAAATATGAATCATTTATTCTAGCTCTTTCAAGTGCAAAATTGAAATTAGATGGGGAAAAAAACAGTTTTAATATAGGAATATATCCTATATTAAATAAAAAACCAATCAGTAAGAAAATACATACTACTGAAATAATAGTAAAACAATCAAAGAAAAGGTCTTCTTTTCCTACTGTGATTTTCTTATTTAAATAAATAGCATACTCCTTTTTTATATCTAATCTGAACATTTTTTGAAAAAGTAATATCAATAAAGGGAGAAAAATTGCTATTAACCAAATCGCAACCGCGGTTATAGAAGAACTTTTCTCTCTATCAAGAAGATAACTAAGTGTATAGTGTTTATTCCATCCTAACACGATTAAGGAAGCTCCTATAAAGGACTGCAACATAAAAATATAGTACACGTATGAAATTATATTTAATTTTCCTATATTTAATGTGCCCGCCGCCTTTTTAAATAATATGGTAGATAAAGCAAACACCAGTATAATTAAGATAATCATCAAATACCGTCTCCGTATTTATAAATTATATTGTTTTTCTAGTAAATACTGTTTTGTCTTTATGTCTCCATTTCTGAAATTCCCAATCATAAAATCTAATTGAGATCTATCAAAATCATCATCAACATAAATAGTATTAAATTCTGATAATCCAGACAAAACGCTGACATCTTCAATCTGAGTCCCTCTAATATCCAAATACTGTAATTTCTGGCATTGTTCAATTCCTTCCAAAGAAGTAAACTGATTATATGACAAAATAAGCCTTTCTAGATTAGGGCAACTTTGAAGAACCTCAAGATTATCTAAATAATTATCGTCTATATGGAGTTCCTGCAACTGATCCAAATTTCCCATATATCCCAGTTCTTGAAAAGAATTATCTCCCAAATCTAAAACTACAAGCTTGTTCATTCTTTCTAAATGCGGAGTGACTGAAAGCTTATTTGCCGGAGCATATAGATAAGACAAATTTGGTGCATTCGCCAATTGATCAATATCGATTAATCTATTGCCTTCAACACTAATAGTGTTTAGACCACTCATCTGCTCTATTCCTGAAGGTATTATACTGATATTATTTTGTTGGAGCATCAAAGTCTTTAGCTTACTTAAGGAATACAAAGGAGTAATATCTTCTATATTATTGTCTTCTAATAAGAGTTCTTCCAAATTATTACATATGGATAATGGCGTTAAATCCGACACATTATTTCCTGTAAGATCCAAGGTAATCAGCTTATCAAGCTTACCTAATACACTAATATCACTAATATTACAATGCCTTATAGATAAAGATTTTAAATTTGAAAAATAAGCGAGATCCGATATATTTTCTAATTCGTAATTATCCTCTATTATTAGACTTGAAACATTTTGTAATTCACTTAGCGTAAAATGTTCTTTCTTCAAAAGTATCTGAATTTCTTTTTCAAAAGTCGCATCAGAAAATTGAATATAATTAGTCGATTCTATTTCTCGAACCTTTACCGCGTAAATGGATGTTGCTACAATTCCTACCATAAATAAGGTAATAAGTACTGGTAAGATTATAATTTTAAAAGGATGTTTAGTCTCATATCGTTTAACTCGTTCTGAAAATCCTTTAAAATCTATTTTCATAATGTTAATTCCTTTCAAGGTGTCAGCTTATTATTAACATCTTTGATACATCGACAAACTTTCTCTATGTCTTTCTCTTCCATATATGGGTGTATAGGTAAAGAAAGTACTGTATCACATAAAGCTACAGTAACAGGGCATTCTTCATATATATTTAATCC
>CAMLYR010000123.1 GCA_946491915.1 uncultured Clostridium sp. | reverse complement strand
ATCTGAATATGAAACAGATATTTGGTCGTCAGATAAATAAGATAGGTGCTATCGTTGAAAGGTATATCGCAAAAAACAAAGACATAGTTGCATGCAGTTATGACAAACAAGTTATTGAACATAAACAAAATTCAAGGTACAATAATTGTAAGGAATTTGAAAACAACGTTGATAACTCTAGGGAAGGATATTTTAATGATGAAAAAGGACATGAACTCGATATCTGATAAAATAAGCCCTGAAGCGTTTCGAGAAGCATATATCATCCTTACTGAAACAGGTCTGATCCATTTGTTGCCTCGTAATGAAAGACGGTTGATTGATGCCAATATGGAGCAGTCACATACCATTGATTTTGATTTTACCAGTTTCAATGAAACTGACTGTGAAAAAGACAGCGAGGAACTGGTAAAAGTGATAATGCCTGAAACAGTCGAGCTTCTAGCTTATTATTATGTAACTTACCTTTCTTAGTTTTTGTTAATTATAGAATCATGCTGAAATGCACTCTGTATATAGCTTACAGGGTGTTTTTTTATCTTTTTTTGAATGATAAATCTGTGATATTTATGTTATTAAAATTTTTCAAACTTTTTTTTAGTTTGTACAGACAGAATTTAACTTTATGAATAAAATCTTACTTAGATAGTGATTTTATGCTAATTATTTTATAAATAATTTTGCATAAAAAACTATCTATGTCAAAAAAACTGAAAATTGAGGTGACGTTATCAATGAAAAGAAATTCAAAATTAATTTATAAAAAAAATAGAAGAAAACTTATTTTGAAAACAAAAAAAAAGATTGATTACAATGACCAAAATACAAATTATTGTGTCATCTGTGGTACAGAAATACCGGAAGGTAAACACATATGTTCATATTGTGCTGATAAAGTATATTAATACTTACTGATCATCTCTTATAATTTGTAAAAATAACATAATTATCACAACTAAGAACGCAATTGTTCGTTAACTTTTTGCTCTTTGGTAGAATAAAAGGTGTCGAAAGGAATGTGCTCATTATTTCATTATCTGCCAAATAATGAAGTAATAAAATTGATTTAAAAAAATTAAATTTATCCAATAAACAATCGTACCAATCAAAAAAGCGACATTCCATATCGACATACTTTGATTATAAACCTAAATAGATGGGTCAATCAATGCTATCAGCAAAAATAAACGAATAATTGTAATATAAAAAGGAGATGTTTATAAATAATGTTTGTTTTTACTGATTATCCATTTACTACCATTGACCCTGAAACTAATAGGATTGTAAAACTTGAAAGAATTTATCCACGCTTTGCCAGATATGAACATCCTGAAGGATATAGTATCTGTTTCTTTCCTGAAGATCTTGGACTATCTCGTTTGCAAAACGTTGAAAAAGAAAGAGTTAAATATCTTGAACTGATAAAGAAAATCGCAGAAAAAGATCTTTAAACTATTTAATAAATAAATTTGCAAATTAAAGGAGATAAATGATATGAGCGTTAATATTAATGATAATTTTTTTTGTAATGGACAAAATAGTGGAAATGATAACACTCAAAAATTCAGATTTCATGACAACTATGAAAGAAAAAATTCAGAATATTTGCTAATTAATCGAAATGGAGATGTAGTTAAAAGAATGACCGCTTATGAAATCAAAAAGGAGTATGGTATCAACAATTTAAGATTATACATTAGAACTTATGGACCAACTCCTATATTAGATGGCTTGATTCTAATTGAAGCAGATGTAACTCAAACTAATTATAAGACGTTTTTTGAAACAGATAAGTATATCTATTACATCTGTACAAATGGTAAGTTCTTAAGATATACAAAAGAAAACATGGAACGTGAAATAATCGAACCTGAATATTCAGCTAAACTGGATGCATTTTTTACTGTAATCGAAGGTAGATTTTTCATCAATGCGTATGAAGTGGCAAAAGCTTTTAGACTTATCAAAGAACATCAGGATTTTAAAGATGTATGTTTCAGCTATATGGACGGTGACAAAAGTAACACTTCTCTGTCCAATCTAGTTGCAAGAAAAAAAGATTAAAATCTATTGTTGTACATAAGTTTTGAGAATATTAATACACATACTTCTTAAAATTGCTAAATGATGGCTCTTGTTTTTGGCAGGAATAACTCTTCTCTAAATAGAAGAGTTGTTATTACGATTGTTTTAAAAGAAAAAGAGGAAAAAAGGAGGTTTGAATCTGCATATATTGCAGAAAAAGAAAGTGAAAAAATTTTTTGAATTTATAAAAAAAGATACGACCAAAAAAGTGTTATATACACTAGCTATGTTGTTCATCTTTAGACTGGGCAACAATATCACGGTATCCAGTGTAGATAGTACATTTATAGAGGCTATCGGTGGATTTGAAATACTGAGTCTGCTTACAGGAGCAGACTTTACCAGCTTTTCAATTTTTGCATTGGGTCTTTCACCATTTATCACAGGTTCAATCGTTTACGAACTTCTTAGCAATGATGTAATACCTGTATTTTCAAGGTGGAAGAAAGAAAATGATACAAATAAAAAAGTTATTACCTCAAATTCAATTGGTCTAGCAATAGGTATCATTCAGGCTCTTAGTATTACAGCCATGTTTGATAACCAACACGGAATCTTAAGAGCTGGTAACATTTACAGTTATATCTATACAACTGGTGTGCTCGTTGCGGGTAGCTGCTTCCTTTTATGGATAACTAAAATGATTGACATCAAGGGTATAGGTAATGGTTCCTCTCTGATTATCGCTGCCGGTATCTTATATAACTTGCCTGATATCATTCTTGATGCATTTGATGTTACAGTAACTTACAGTAATTGGACAACATTTATCATGTTCGGTTTATTGATGTTGCTATACCTGGCTATCATTGGATATGTAGTGTTTATAGAAAAAAGTGAGAGACATATTCCTATTGTATTCTCTAATTACAGTACCTATGTTTCAGGTAAAAAGAAAGACTATCTACCTATGAAAGTAAATGTTTCAGGTGTTATTCCTGTTATCTTTGCTAGTTCGGTGCTTTCAGTCCCTTCAATTATCTGTAATATCGGTGGTTGGAATCCCGAATGGATTAACCGGTTTTCGCTAAACAATATCTTTGGAATTACTATATATGGTTTACTGATAATATTTTTTACATTCTATTATTCACATACGCTCATAGTTCCAAAGGATATAAACAGGAACTTTCAGAAAAGTGGTTGCAGTATTGTATCTGTGAGACTGGGTAAAGATACTATCAGTTATCTTAACAGGATTCTTAATAGAATATGTGTTTTTGGTTCGGTTTCACTGCTGATCATAGCACTCGTACCTGTTGTTACACCTCTAGTTTGGGATGTTGCAGCACAAACTAATCTTACTATCGGTGGTACTTCACTGATCATCGTCAGCAGTACTATGATCACTATCTATCAGAAATTAAAAAGTGAAAGTACAAGAGCCAAATATGTTAAACAGACTTCAATCTGGAAAGATCGTTAATCAGGGGGGATAGTTTTGAGAAAAGACAAGAAAAAGAATAAAAGAAAGCTGTTAAGTAAATGTTTCAGCTCAATCAAGATTATTATCGATGAATTCAGACTTATCAAATGGTGTAGACCTAAAAACTGGTTAAAAAGTTTTTTGACCGTTATATTATTAGGCTCACTGATTGCTATTATATTATATTTGTTCGATATTGGACTGGAATTGGTATTATCGATTATTTTGTCTTATTCGCTTTCTTTGAGCGGAGTATTAAGAACCGTAATGCAGATAATAGTATTTATATTATGTATAGCTTTGATTATACTGTGTTTTCTGCAATCAAATAAGGGAGACAGTGTATTAAATGCTTTCACAGCTAAGAATAGTCCATTATTTGAGTCGGGTTCAGTTAAAGAATATGGAGCCGATAAACTGATTACTAAAATCATTTCAGTATTGTTTATGGTGGTTGTTGTACTTACCATAATAGAAGGTT
>CAMLYR010000122.1 GCA_946491915.1 uncultured Clostridium sp. | reverse complement strand
ATGAGCTGACGCTTCATAAAGATAGCAACTGGAAGATTATAGGATAACGATTGAAGCGTGCATTTCTCATAAGATTTGCACGCTATTAAAAGAACGATAAATACGAAAACTTGAATTTCTGTTGACAGAAACAAATTTTTGATATAGTATTTAACCATAAAGTTAATTAGCTTTTTGGTTAAATGAAAGGGGTGTGAATGTGGGAAATGTTTTTAAAGCAATCAGCGACCCTACAAGACGAGAAATTTTAAAACTACTTAATGACAAAGATTTAAGTGCGGGTGAAATTGCCGAACATTTTGATATATCCAAACCTGCTTTGACAAAACATTTAAACATTCTACGGGAAGCGGAGTTGGTATCTTCGGAAAAACAAGGAAACTTTGTAATTTATTCAATCAATGTAACGGTACTTCAACAAGCGTTATCTGGATTTATGGCTATTTTCGGGAAAAAGGAGTAATTGGAAATGAAAAGAACGATTGGTATTTTGGATTTAATTATATTTTTGCTATCCATAATAGTGCTTCTGATAGCCTTTTTTATGAATATGGATAAATTATCCTTATTGATTGGAGTAGGATTGATTATTCTATTGGGAATAGCACACACACGCTTAGAAAAAATAACAGGATTATCCAGCGAAAATCCGAAAATAAAAACCATGCGACGTATGAATAGATTAAGTATGGTGTTTGTAGTGATATTGTATTTAATCCCTTTGGTCAAAAAAGATTTGATAGGTAATGTTCCGTATCAATTTTTCCTTTTGATTACTATTATGATTTTTAGTGGAAATATTGCCCCTAAACTTCCGTTCAATAAATATATGGGATTAAGATTACCGTGGACAACCAGAGATGAAAATACTTGGAAAATTGCGAACCGATTATTGGGTTATCTCACATTCCCGTTAGTTCTGATTATGGCAATTTTATACTTTTGCTTTAATAAATCAGACATTATTCTTTTGATTGGGATTATTTTTTGGATTGGCATACCCGCAATATATTCTTTGATTAAGTACAACAAAATAAAGAAAGAGAGGAATTAAACATGATTAGAAATTTTTTAAAAAATTTTTTGGGAGACAGCTTTAATGAAAGTAACGAGAAGTATGCAAAAATAAATTTTGGAATTATCATTCTTATGTTTTTAGTTTCAGCAATTATGTTATTCTTTTTGCCTAGTGAAATTGATATTTTGCATAGTGGAGATACGAATTATCCTATTCCCAGTGTATTGGGCGTTTGGCTAGTTCCGATTATTGCATTACTGTTGAATTTCAGTTTCATTAAGCAAAAAAGATTATCGTCGTTAAACAGCATAATCATGGCATTATTATTAGTTGGAAGCACTATATATTATTTCACTTTAATGTAACGAGGCAATTTCATGAAACAGATAATCAATACTGTTTTGTTCGGAAGAAGAAAATCATATATTTTTGGTGCTTCATTGACAGTTATTGGATTATATATAGGCTTTTTATTTTGGTATCTAATTGGAAATAATTGGGTACAGCCAACAATAAATATCTTAGTATTGATTATATGTATTTTAGTAGCAGGAAATGTTTTGTTGGCATTATATAAAATCCCAGAACAATTATGTAGCAACCCCAATATAGAACATTTATTGAATTTCCCCATAAAAGTATCGCAAATCATTTATGCAGTAATATTCAGACTATGTAAGGTACAAGTTTTAATATATATATGTTTTTTTGTACCATATATACTTTTCTTTAACGATAAAATTTCATTGACGATTTCATATGGACTAATATGTATTTTATTGTCGATGATATTTGATTGTTTGATATTTTTACTAATGATAGGCATACCATTCATCAGTAAAAAGTTCTGTGGTTATACGATATTAGTCATTCAATATGGCGGGTTTCTCTTAATAATAGGGTTAGGAGCATATTTGTTTATAGAGTGCCTTGCTAACCCTTTATTGTTATGGAATATTTCAAACTGGATTCAAAGTTATTATATGATTTTATTCCCTATTCTTTTGCTGATTTTGTTCTTGGGATTTGTTACAGTTACAAGAATGAGCAAAACGTGTTACCTCAAAAGTTATTATTACTTACAGACATTTACAAAACCAGCACATAGTTATAAAAGAAACCAATTCTGCAATAGTCCATATTTTTTAATTGAATGGTGTAGAGTAACGAGAAATAAAGAATTATTTTTTTACTCAAGTATAAAAAGTGTTGTTACTGTTTATCTGCTAGGGAATGTTTTGCTAAAAAGGATAATAGAAACTAACTTATCTATGCTGAACATATTGGATCTTTTGTTGATGATACTATGCTGTGCAATTAACACGATTTCCTGCACTTCGTATTCTAGTGATAAAAACATTCAATACTATAAGTTTTTTCCTATAAATTATGCGAGGATATTTTTTACCAAAGTAGTTGTAGGATTTTTATGGAACGAAATTATAGTTAGTTTTATATGGATTATTAGCAGTATTGGCAACGGTCTGTTGTTTGATATTTCTTTACTTATTTTTGGAACAGTTACTAACTTATTAACCTCTGTTATGGGTGTTTATTTTGATTATAAAATGCCCCGAAATATCAATGGCACAAATTTATTATTTCAAGGGAACATGAATAAGATATTCGTTTTGTTAGCAATCGTCGGATTAACAATTTTAGAAATATGTCTTTTACAAAAATTAAAATTTTCCGATATTCTTCTTGGTCTATCTGTAATAAACCTTATTTTTACTATCCTGTTAGCAACGATTTTTGTATTTAAGAAAGGCGGAGTTATATATGATAGAAGTTGAAAATCTTTATAAATCGTATGGGACTAAAGAGATTTTTAAAAATCAGAGTATAACTTTAGATAATCATTGTATTTATGCTTTAGTGGGGGTAAATGGGATTGGAAAATCTACTTTTTTAAATGCAATTACACAGCCATATCTATTGGATAAAGGAGTTGTGAAGATAGACGGTATTTATTCATCAGAGTTTCAAGCAAAATATCATTACGCCTTTGTCCCAGATACAAAAGAAATGTTTTTAAACTTAACAGGTAAAGAATATCTTGATTTTGTATGCGGACTTTATAACCAACGAGAAAGATGTACTGATTTAATTTCAGATTATATAACAAATTTAAAATTAGAAAATTCATTGGATATGACTATTCAAACTTATTCACTAGGAATGAAGCAAAAAATATATTTGATAGGCGCATTGATTTCTAATGCTCAAAATATTATTTTAGACGAGCCGTTTAATGGTCTTGACCCCGAAAGTGTTGCCGTCTTAAAAGGAATTTTACTTTCGTTCAGAGATAAAGGGAAGATGATTTTGTTTTCTGCACATAATTTAGATTTAGTTTCAAATTTCTGCGATAAAGTTATTTTTATAGACCGTAACCACAGGATTTTAGAACATAGTAACCCACAAAATTTTAATATGCTGGAACAATTATTTTTTGAAAGTTGTGTAAATGGTTAAGTTGTACTTTACATGGGGGTCACAGTTGGAAAACTTATCTATTTTACAGAGAACATTACTTGCGATTTAAGAGAACTATTACGATAGAACTTAAAAACAAGATATAAAAAATTTTTAAAAGAGGCAGGTGGTACTATGGGAAAATATTAGTTGCAGAATTTACAGATAAAGAAGAAGCTATTTTTAATCAATTAGTAGAATGTCTGTCAAAATCTTTATGTGTTACACCTATTGCACTTAGACAAGGAAACATGGGCTTAAATATAGACCATTTTACTCGTACTGTTACTGATACCAAAGGAAATAAAATACTTCTGACCGCTAAAGAATTTGACCTATTATATTTCCTTTCCAGTCACAAAGGACAGGT
Source organism: uncultured Clostridium sp. (assembly GCA_946491915.1). The sequence continues at coordinate 127 of CAMLYR010000122.1, read as the reverse complement.
GTTCACAAAAGAACAGATTTACGAAAATGTATGGGGATATGACAATGCACCAGACGCAAGAAATCTTACCTCGTTCATCAGAAAGTTAAGACTGAAAATAGAACCATACCCAGACAATCCACGATAT
>CAMLYR010000121.1 GCA_946491915.1 uncultured Clostridium sp. | reverse complement strand
GTTTCTTATCAAAGAAGAATTTTTCCCATAGACACAGAAAATTTTACGCCCTCCCTTGGATTTCTTTTCGAACTGAATATGATTAGTTATTATGTTATCAGCAATTTTATAATGTTCCTTTATTTTATCAATTACCCTATCTATATTATGATCCTTTAAATAGCATAAAATTTCTCTATGGATTTTAAACAAATCATAGGCTTCATTGCTTCGTACTTTGTCCCAAGAAACAAGAATATATTTATTGGAAAAAGATGATAATGCCAATATAAAACTATTGATAAATTCATTTCTTGAAAGCTCTGCTATCTTACGATGAAAGAGAATATCATATTCAAAAGATTTTTCGGGCATAATGTTAGTGGATTCTTCCATATTATCAATACAATTTTCAAGATATTCTATATCTTGCTGTGATATTCCGGACGTAAGTGAAAGTTCTGCGGCCTTTATTTCCAATGCCTCTCTTATATTGCTGATATCAGTGAATTGAATATTTTTTATAGACATAATCGCCCGAAGAGCATCTGACAAAATGTTTTCCGTATTACTTACTATTTGGTATCCAGATCCTCTAGTACTTTTAACTAAGCCTACACCTTTAAGAGATTGAAGAGCCTCACGGACAGATGTGCGACTCACATTGAGCTGAGCGGCGAGTTGCTTTTCTGTTGGAAGACGACTACCAATTATTAATTTTTTGCTCTCAATTTGGTCAAAGACATACTCTTTGACTATATCGCTTGCAGCTTTTTTTTCGTTCATATATATTCCCCATGATTTGAATCCGAATTTTTTTTAATATATCACTTTTTTATTCTTTTTACAATATTGAAATCATACAAAAAAATGGATAAATTTCTATAATATATTAGTATTTTAAATTAGTCATACAAATATTAGAATAAACTATATAATAATAATTATAACTTATCAGGGGAAAGGAGTGTATGGCGTACTATGAAAAACTATTTTGAAAATGATTATAAAGGAAGAGATGATCGGGACATAAAGGTATTCTTAAAAAGAAAATATGATGAAGCAGATGAGATTTTTGATAGACGTTTTTCCGAAGAGGGAAATAATTTCAGTGGTAAAATTGCTGAATTACAAGGAAAAATTCAAGCTGTAAAAGATAGAATTGAGGCAGAAAATTATCAATACGATGGCTTAGCTTCACTTACACTAGGGAATTTATATCTTCGCTTGGCTCAATGCAGAGATGAAAAGTTTTTATCAACTAATGGTTATTATAGAGTTGCAGTGTCATATTTTGGAGAAAGAATTACACTTGATAACGTTGATGATGTATATAGTGAAATTGATTTGTTATTGATGCTTAATAAAGGAAAGTATTTTCGTAATACTGCGCAGATAGGGAAAAAGAGCGTGTTCGAAAAGGCTCTCGATATATTTTCTGATGTTACTGTTAAGGCACTTAATTCGTCAATTGTACTCGAAAAAAAGGTGCACATTTATTTAGATGCCCTGATAAATATAGGGCGTGTAAAGCGGTATTCTTATAGTTTTGATGAAGCAATCAATATATTTCTTGCTATTGTCCTTTTTTTAGAAAAGTACATTGATCAAAAGCGAGTTGAGAGTATTAGAAAATGTAGTTGTTTAAACCATTTATTAACTGAATCGTCTAAGATTATGGAAATGTCAGAACTTGAAAATATAGTAGAGAACAAATTAGATATGAAGCCGTATATGGAGTATCTGATACAAGCATTAATTCATATTGGAATTATATTCCGAAAAGAAAAAAGATATGCTGAAGCTATTGAAATATTTAATCTCGTTAATAAGGTAGATAATAATCAAGGAGAAAATAATATTGATGCACAGAATAATTTAGGTGTTTGTTACAGAAAAATAAGCGGAGAACATGAAAAAGCGGAAGAGATATTTGAAAAACTATCAAGTAGAGGAAATAAGTTCGCGTGTGTAAATTTATATAAATGCTATTTGATGAGAAATGATGTAAAGTATGAAAAATGTTTTGAGGATTTAAAGAAAAAATGCGAGTTAAGCAATAGTATACAATTGGAGTTTATTTTAGGTTTGTTTTACCTAAAAGAGAAGGATTATAAAAATGCTGCAAAACTATTTGAAAATGTTTATGAGTCGCATCCTTACATCTCGAGAGGGAGTATCGGATTTAAAGCTTTATACAATTTATCCCAATGCATGATCTGCGAAAAGAAATACACTCAATCGAGAAAAATACTTGGAAGAATAAGGGAGCTGCTACAAAAACAGGCAGAATGCAAAGATCCAATGGTAGAAATTGACTATGGTTGGTGTCTAATGCAAGAAAGAAATTATAAGCTGGCCGTAAAAATTTACAGTGAACTAAAAGATGAAGATTTAAATAGTATCGGCACAAGGAACTGGATGAGGATCCACAATAATTTAGCAGAGTGTTATATTCACATAAATAAAAAAAATGAATCTAAAGCCATTCTGAAGGAGGTTGTACGATTAGAGCCTAACAATAGATGGGCGAAATATCTAATGGCAAGTATTGATCTCAGTTTTATAATAGAAAATGAAAATAAAACAATTGATATCAAGAATTATCAAAATTTATATAAGGCATTTACTGTCTTAGCTGAAACTAAGCCAGCACAAGATCTTGAAAATGCTGGGTGGTTAATAAGTGCAATTTTACTTATTAACAAATACCAAGAATTGAATGATAAACGTAGTAATGAGATTATAAATACATTGATAGAAAAATTAAGATATTCAACAGAAAAAATAACGATGAAAAGTTATTTTTATTTAGCTGAATTTGTTTTAGAAAGAATTAAAAGAAGTGATTTGGAAGAGGCAACTGCAGATGCGCTGTATAGATGTTTTTCCCATATGGAGTTAGTAGATGAAGGTGAAAATGTTTCATTTAGTAATTTGATGGAAAGTCCGAATTTTCATTACTTTGGTAGAAAGCATCGTGCAGAAATTCTTGCAAATATAGTTTTAATGTACAAACATATTTTGAATATAAAAAGTTATTGCTGTTATTCATATAGTAAAAAAGAAAGAGATAAAGAATTTCCCGTTCACTATACCAAGTTGAATACACTAAAGATTTTGTTGAGTAATTCTGATGGAACTAAAAATAAAAGAGTAACTCCCAAATTAAGATTATGGAACACTGCGTATATGAATGATTCATATGAAGGAGGAGTGTTTGGAAAATTATTGTGCCATGCGGCAGAGAACTGTAGTAAAAGTAAAGGTGAATCTAATGCAACTACGGATGATGTTAAAAAGTTATTACAAATTTATTTTGGAAATATTATGGAAGTTGGTACTCAGATAGATAGTGAGGTTTACATTACAAGTTTTTCTAAGGCATTAAATAGCTTTCAAATGTGGAATATATATGCTGATGATGAAAAAGGATGTGCTATTCGCTTTGATGATGATTTTTTTGATATCAAAGATGATTATCATGATCCTATTGAAGATGCAGGAAGAAATGTTTATTCTCTTTATGAAGTGCAATACTATGATGTCCAAGAAGAAAAAATAAAAGATAGCAAACATAATTTTGATATAGATTTAGTACGTATATGGAAAAACCTTAGAAAAATCGAGGAAATAATAGGAACGCTTGAAAAAAGTGTGGATAAACAAAATGAGATAAAATTTGCACTTTTTAAAAATGCTATATTTGAAGTAAGATCTTTTGTTGCTGATCGACTTAATGAAATCCGATTTCTTTTTAAAACACAGAGTTATGAATATGAGAAGGAATTGCGTTTGATTCGCTGTTCACGTTCACCTAAAATAGATGAAGATAATTTTAAAATACCACGACTATATATCGATGTAGAACGTGATATAGATAATTTAGAAGTTACATTGGGGAGAAAATTAGAAAAGCAAAAAGTAAAAGATTTTAATGTGTGGTTAAGATGCACTGGTAAAGTAAAAAGAATAAATGGAGGAGATTATTAGTTTCTATGATATTAGAAAATTTAAAAGAGTTATAATGATAGGGAAAGTAGTAATAATGTCTGAATTGTACTGCTTTGAGGTTAG
>CAMLYR010000120.1 GCA_946491915.1 uncultured Clostridium sp. | reverse complement strand
TAATCAAAGTGAGGAGTGCTATTTATGAATTCAAATTCAGATAATACTACTACTTTGGCTGAAAATAAGGTATTAATCCTATATATTTTAAATCTAATTGATGGAGATATTGTACAAGATGGATTGTTTAAAATTATTTCTTCTATTAATAACTTAAATTATTTCTATTTTAAACAAATCTTGACAGATTTAATTGATTCAAAGCTAGTAGGTGTTTATACAAAAGAAGATGAGCAAGTATTAAGAATCACTAGTGAGGGAAAAAACGCATACATTTTAACAAAAGATGTTATGCCTGGAATATTGAAATTAAAAGCAGATAGTGTTTTCAAAAAAGAGTTTTCTAACATTGAGGAAGCTTCTTCTGTCATTGCTGAATTTACTCCAAAGGATGAAAACAACTATACAGTAACATTAAAAATTGTAGAAAATAATGAAACCATTTTTGAAGTAAAAACCTATGCAGGCTCAAGAGAAAGAGCTAAAAAAATTGTGGAAAATTGGAAAAATCATGCCAATACGATTTATCCAAATATTTTGAGTATTTTATTTGAAGAAAATTAAGCTATGTAAAGAAAAGAACACATCAACATTTTTCAATTTGTTGATGTGTTTTTTTAATTCAATATATCTGTCATTTTAGAATATCGTTATTCTAAATCCAATACTCCAATATGATTGTGTACTAGTATTATTACTTCTACTATTTACAGTGATTTCAGAAGCAGCACTACTCTCGCATGATCCACCTCTGATGACACATGGTTGAGAACTTACATTTGAATTTTCTAAAGTCCATTCCCATACATTTCCTGCTAAGTCAAATATATTTTGTCTTCCGAAGGTGGTATTTGCTCCTGTTGATAATAATACAGAACTTGCTGAAGTTTTATTATAAGGTGCTTGTAACCATTCTGAACCATTATTGGTTGAATATTGTGTACTATTACTTACAATATTATATATGCTTGACCTATAATTTCCCCAAGATGTACTATTATTGATTAATTGTGACTGGATTGTTCCTATCGCTGTGCCTTGTGCTACTGCTTTTGATTCCATATATTTTTGTACCAAATCCCATTGAATACCAAATAGTAAACTTCCTGAATATCCATTTGTACTTGCTTTATTTGCCAAAGTTTGTGCTTGGCTACATGTTACTCTATTTAATGGATATTGATTTGCTTGTGACATTGGAATGACGTCTGTAACAGATGTAATTTCATTTCTCTTTACATTTGTTCCTGCTTCATATCTTGAAATATAGAAACCTCCATGTTGATATACACTCTTTAACATTTTACGTTTTAATTCTGTATATTCACTACTTGATAACCCTGTTGCTTCTTCTGAAGAATATGTATCACTTGCAGATGTTCCGTTTCTATATGTTGAAGCATATGTATGTAAATCATTTTCAATGTTTTGATATTCTTCGTCTGTGAAATCTTGTATACTGATACCAGCTGTTGGATATACACTTGCTAGTTTTGGTACTTCTATCCATACATATTCATTTCCAGCAGAATCTTGAATGATTAATCCTGTTTCTAATGTTGTTCCTTCTACTTGTGTAAAATCAGAACTTGGTAAATATGGTCGAGTACCAGGTCCATTTGGTAGATTTCCTGTTCCTCCTATAATTTCATCATTTGCTTGATATGAGTCAATACTTAATTTAATTGCCATTGCTGTCGTTGCATCTGGATTTTCATCAAAATACTTTCCTACCGTATATCCCCACTCTGTATCTAATTCATCATTATCACCTGGCCATTTAGCAGTTACTTTTAAATAGGCGTCATCTTGTGCTGCTACTTGCAGAGAATGTTCAATTTCTAGTGTAAATGGGAATTTTTCAGGATCATTTATGATAATACCTTTTGATATAAGCTCTCCTGTTTCTGGGTCTGTCTCTAATATGGGTTCTTGTATAGTTATATAATTCTCTGTTGTTGGTTGCTCACCATCTGTGACTAATTCATAGGAGACTCCAACAATCGATATTTCCTGTATATGATAACTTAGATCTACTAATGCTTCTCCATTATTTAAAATGTCGACTGTAACAATTTGATCTTCCATCTGAGGATATAATGATGGAAACTCAATTCCAATCGGATTTTCCTTTTTTTCACCATTTATATAATACTCCATATCCCATGCTGCCACGTGTATATTCAAACTCGGATTTAATATTTTGGTATACGCAAACCATGCAAATGTTGTCAATATAAGGGTAAAAATCAGTAATAAAGATTTTCTAAATTTATTCTTTTCATTTGATTTCCTATGTTTACGCAGTATATTGCTCATTTGTTTTTTACCCTCCTTTTCTCATTTGTATCATTTGTGTCGCATCAATGTCTCATCAAGATCGTTTGTCTGTGCGACATTTTAGGTCCGTTTGGTTCACTCTTCTTTTTGTCTCATTAGGTTCGTTTGTCTGTGCGACATTTTCAAGTCGGAACCATTGGTACCAAGTTCGTTTGATTTCGTTTGAGTCACTCTTCTATTTCTAATTTTTCTATGTCTTCTCTTGATAATTTTGTTACTTTTATGATGGTTTCAATTGGCATTTTTTCTTCTAACATTGCTTTTGCGATGTTCTGTTTCCAAGCTATTTCCCTTCCTAACTTTATACCTTCTTGATATCCTTCTTGATATCCTGCTTCAAATATTAGTTGTTCATCCATTCTTGCTTTCTTTTTCAAAAATTCTATTCTTTCTCTCTCTTCTTCTCCCGTTAAGTATGCCTCTTGAACTTTTTTTATTTCTTTACTCTTATTCATAAGATATTCCCCTCCAGTTATTTGAATTATATAATGCATTCATATATCTAAATTTCATTTTTTTGTATTTTTTCTATTTCTTCTCTTGATAATTTTGTTACTTTGATAATAGTTTCAATTGGCATATTTTCTTTGGTCATTGTTTTTACTATCTCTTTTTGATTTTGCTCTTTTCCTATCTCGATTCCTTGCTCTTTTCCTATCTCGATTCCTTCTTCTTTCCCTATTTCAATTCCTTGCTCTTTCCCTATTTCAATTCCTTGCTCTTTTCCTATTTCGATTCCTTGCTCTTTTCCTATTTCAATTCCTTCTTCTTTTCCTTCTTTTCTTCCAATATCTTTTCCTGCATCAAATATTGAGTTTTCATCTCTAATTGCCTTCTCTCTCAAAAATGCTATTCTTCTTTCTTCTTCATCTCCTGTTAAGTATTCATATTCTTCTTGTGCCTTTTTGATTTCTTTATTTTTACTCATAGCATTTTTTACCTCCTTCTCATCTATTTGACTAATAAAATCCATCCACATATCTAACTTTGTTTTCATATCTTTTCTTTGTTTCTTAAATTTAGGAATTTGTATAAAATGGATTTCTATTTTATCTGTTAATATTTTATATAAATATTCTCTCCTTAATTTAGCAATCTCATGATATGGTCCTTCTTCAAATTCATTATAATCTAATATATTAATTGCAATTACTTTTTTTATTTCTTTATAGTCCTCACCTTTTTGTAAAACATTATAATATAATCCTGACCAATAAAATAGTGTTCTTTCTATCATATTATATCGATTTATAATTTGAATTTCAATATCTATAATTGTATCTTCATCCACTTTTGCTTTGATATCTAAAATTCCCATTTTATTGCTTTCTAATTGTCTTTCTAAATTTGTATCTGCTAATACTTCAATGCTATTTATTTTGATTTGTAAAATGGAATTCAATAAATCTTTTAATAAACTTTCATTGCCTTTTTTGGCAAAAATTTTCTTAAATATGTAATCATTTGTAACTTTTAATTGTACTTCTTTATTCAATAAATTTCCTCCTTCATTTTACTAAATTTTTCTTTTTTCTTCAACTATTTCTTGTCATTTTCTGAAAATTAATGTAACTTTTTATTACATTTCAGACCTTTCCCTCCAAGAGGAACGATATGAACAATAACAACTTTTTTAATTGGATAAAATTTGACATACAACTTCTTTGAAATTTAAATCTTGACTATAAAATTTTCAAAACATCTTAATACTAAAAATATAATCTAATAAAATACTAA
>CAMLYR010000119.1 GCA_946491915.1 uncultured Clostridium sp. | reverse complement strand
TTCAATAATAGGGAAATACATTTAATAAATTTTCGACTGATAATACCTTATTATCTGATATAGAAATATAGTTTTTATTTACATGAAGGATATATAAAATAATGAACGTAGGAATTTTATATGATGCACACAATTATACGGTAACAAGTATCGAAAATGATTTTTCTCTCCTTACTGAAGTCACAAAGATAAAACAAGGATTGGAAGAAGCAAATCATAATGTATCTTTGGTTGAGAATATTAATGAAATGGTTAGGATTATAGTATCATCATCAGAGCCTCCATGGGATATAATAATAAATCATATTTCATGGACTAGGACGCTTCAAAAAGTGAGCCCTTTGACATTTTTAGATTTTTATAATATTCCCTATGTTGGTAATTGCCATAAAGCTTTAATGTTATGTGCTGATAAATATATTTCTAAGTTAATAGCGCAAGAGTTGAATATTCCTGTTCCAAAATATATTTTTCAATCTTATCCGTATAAATCTTTATTGAATTACTCTGACATTGTAGCGACCCTCGGAAGTCCATTTGTAATAAAAGCAAATGGTAGCAGCGGAAGCTTAGGAGTAAAAAAAATTTGCTCATGTGCAGAGTATGAAAGAGTTTGTGCCAATTTTATGAAAAATTGGCACAGTGGAATTTTATTTGAAGAATTTATATCAGGAATTGATTTAACTGTACCAGTTTTAAATAATGGAAAAGAATATCATGCATTAGCTGCGATACAGTATTTAGATACAGATAAAAAAGAAATCCCATTTTTTACAAGAGAAATAAAGTATTTTGAAGATATTTGTTGTCAAATTTTCCAAGATAAAAAAATAACTGCACTTTTAAAAAAATACGCGACAAAAATTCATACAGCGCTCTATTGTAATATCTTCAGCCGTAGTGACTTTAGACTTACAGATAACGGGCAGGTATTCTTTCTCGAATGTAATGCAACACCTGATTTAAATCCATCAGGAGCTTTTGTTACAGCAGGAGATTTTACATATCCAGAACTTTTGGATCACATAATTAGATTAAGCTTTGAACAGGCTACCAAAACATAAAATTTCCCCACATAACTTTATCATCATAGCAAAACTGCTTATATGTAGTTAATTTTTTTTTCGATAAAGTTATAATTTGAGGAGATATATTTTTTTGTCCGATGCACTTTGATAATTTCATAATCCATTTTGCCAAATAAATGTTATATGTGCTATATCCCAAATCAGTTTCAGTTTGAAAGGCTTCCTTAATTAGTAAGTAACTAGCAACAAGATCAGGAGTAGGTACATCATAAAGCATCATCGCTTTAGCAAAAAGGTAATTTCGGGTGAGAACCATTTTATCAGTAGCACCTTCTTTTAATAAAGTGCCCGCTATTTTAAGCTTTGCATTAGCCATATTATAATTTTGTAGTTTCCGATAGCAGTGACACAAATTAATATTAGCAGTTATTTTTGCAAAATTGTTTGTTGCAAATTGAACTACATTAGTAAAATGCTGAATTGCCAAACAATAGTTTTTGTCGATTGCCGCTAATATCCCCATAGCACAGGTTGGATAACAAATATTATTACCGCCATAAAAAGAAAAAATTTCATAAGCATACGCAATATGCTGGGTTGCATTATCCAACTTATAATTATATATTTCGTTCATACCTAGGTTGTATGCTGCCTTAGCCGTATCAAAACGTTTATTGTTTTCGTCAAAATAATTAAAAGCTTCTAACATAAATGGGTTAGCAATCTCTGAAGTATAATATAGTGAACTCTTGGTTAATAGCTCATAGTATATATCTTTATCAACAAAATGTTGACTTAAAGTCAAACTTTGGTTAAAATATCGTTCTTTTAATTCGGTATTTCCTATTTGATCAAGAATACCGATTAGTACAACTAAAGTTTTTACAAGAAGCTGTTGATTTTTTTCATCATCTGAATCAAGTAATTTCTTACGTAATTTGTTAAGCTGCTGATATGCTTTATCGGTATGTCCGGCTCGTCGTTGGCAATAACCGTAATGATACTCCAGTGCAATATAATCATACATTTGTAGCTTTTTGTTTAATTTTATTGAGATTTCATAATCATTAACGGCAAGCTCAAATTTAGATAGATTTTCAAATGCTACTGCTTGGTTCCAGTATAAGAAAAGCTTGTAATATTGATTTACTTGGCATACTTCTAGCAGTAAAAAAGCTTTTTGGCAACACTTGATTACAGCATCAAAATCTTTAAGTTTCTTTGAATATGATATACAAATAAGCAAAAAATGAAATGCTTCTTCATATTTCCCACTAAATTCATAATGAAGGGATATTTCATAGCTTTTTCTTCGGATATCATAGATTGCCTCTTGAGAAAACTTTCTACTAATATCACTCTGCAGATATTCGGCAATTAATTTATGAAGTTCCCGCCAGGTTGCTTCGTCTATAGTGTTTTTAACATGAAAATAAACATCATCCGTTTCAAAAGAATATATACCTCTTTGAGATTCAACGAGATTAGATATTCTTTCAATAACGTCGAGTTTTCTACGGGGGTTGAGTATGGAAAGAGGTCTTTTTAAAAGTTCTATATTGATTTCCATTCCAGTAACAGATGCTTTTTGTATTACATCTTGCTGTCTATTGTCCAATTTATTATATCTTTCTCGTATTGTCTGTTCAAGTAAAGGGCATGATATAGAGTGATCGATATCACTGCAGTACCAAATATTATTTTCCTGATAAATAATTTGATTGTCTTTTAGGTATTCTACATAACGCTTAATATAAAGAAAATTAAAAAATGCTGATTTACATATATGCTGTATCATAGGATGTGAAATTGCAATTGGTTGTTTAAAAAGAGTTTTAAAATAGTGAGTAAATACTTCCATGTCCGGTCGTTGAAGTTCAATGATATTTACTTGTTCTATTAATGAGCGGATATCATAAAATACTGCCGAATTTTCTTCAGAGAGTCGATCTTTACTACATTCTATAAGAATTAATATCTTAAGTTCAGGGTTTAGTAAAAGAAGGATTTTCAGTATTTCATGAATTTGTTGCAAAGCTTTGCTATTGAAAGTGGAAATATCATCTATCCAAAGAGCGCATTTAGGATTCGCTTGGCATAGAGCAACAAAGTCCTTAGTAATAGAAGCTGTATATAAGATGTCCTGTGTCAAATCACGAATAGAATCAGTGTTATTATCGTCAACAGCACGCTTTATAGAGTAATATGCATCAACATTGTTTGGGCTTTCTTTTAAATAAATCTTTTTCCCTGAATAGCCATTGAGAAATTGTTGAATCAGATAGCTCTTCCCAATGCCCATATTTCCTGATATCAGGCAAAGAGTTGTTTTGCTTATTTCGCTGCCAAGAACACTTAATTTACTATATTCTTTAGGGTAATATATTTTGTTGCTCATTGTATAAGACCTCATCTATTCCATCAAGAATATCATGCTGCTTTACTTTGGTCAGATTGGTATGAAAGATATTGATATTGATAACATCATATTCAGGTTCAGGCACAAGCCTAGTACAATATATAAAGGCGCCATAAATTTCTTGGGCAGCATCATTACAATTTTTAAATATTTTTATACCTGTATCAGTTTTAATTAGTACCATTTTAGATTGTGCCAAATTTACTTTTGATTCCAGTTCTTCTGCCAAATCACCAATTGCTTCTTCTAATGTATAGGAATTGTTGATTGGATCATGTCCCAACTTTCGTATAATGGACTCAGCAATATCATATGGTGATTTTACATTTGCATCTAAATAACATGTTGCATCATCTAATCCAGGAATTTCAGTACTATCAAAACGTACGGGCAGTATATACTCTTCACTCTCCGTATAAGCCCTAGAAAAAGCGCTACGTTTTTCATGCCGTGTCCATGTTTTTTGTGCATACTCTTTAGATACAAACATTATACAGTACAATGCTTTTGTTTTATAGATTTCTTTAAATGCTTCATAAAGATTTTTACCCCATAAATAGGTTTCAATATCTTTGTCTTGGTCATAAAAAACACGGATATGGTTTTTAACCAGTTCATCATAAACTTTTTTCACATAGTTTCGTTGCTCTCCAGCGAAAGAGAGACATACATCATATTGTTTTTCCATAAGATTCTCCTCATTTGAAAGGTGGTATTTTAATG
>CAMLYR010000118.1 GCA_946491915.1 uncultured Clostridium sp. | reverse complement strand
ATCGCAGAAACCTTTGATTTATTGGGCTTTTCTCGACAGAAGGCAGACTGTCTCTATATGCGGTGAAAGTTACTTCTTATACTAAATAGCGAAACCGTTACCTTTTGCGAAAAGGTCCATACCCCACTTAGGGGGATACTTGCATCCTTACGCCAACCTATAATTTACTTTTGCCTATAATATTGTAGGTGAAGCCAAATTACCTCACCTACAATAATTATACCTATTTAAAGCGTATGTATCATTATTTCACATAATAATGTCTTTTTATCCACATCGTAAGTCCATCCAACCCTGGATATGCAATTCGTTCATTAATATTCATTTGGTCTAGCATGTCCCTTACTCTCCATTTCAAAGATTTGTCGATAATATACTTAGTTGTATTAACAGTCTTACTTTCTAAATAATTTTCTATATTATCCATCTCTGAAGGAATAATAGAAAAATATGAATACTGATTTATAATTCTTTGATCAATAGAAGGCGGTTCAATTAACACCATCGATTTATTGTCCATATCTTCATCATATTTGTCTAAACTATCAACTAATTGATTAAGCATATCAACTGTAAATAAATATGCCTTTTCTTGCATTAACTTATTCTTATAGTTATTTGGTAACATTGAATTAATCTCATTTATATCTATCTTCCAAATAACACAATTATGTTGATTCATACATGACATATCTTCCCCACTAGTGGCAAAATTCATAGCCATCAAAGGTGAATATGTCCAATCCAACAATCTCGTTGGCAAACCATGGTGTTGACCTATAATTAGTTGTCTCCATATGGATTCTTTCAATATAGGATCTTCAATTGCTGCATACTTTGTAAAATTACGCAATATCGATTTTTCTAATTCGTTTTGTTTCTGTTTACAATTTCTTTTCAAACTCGTCACTAATGAATAGCTTTCATTTGGCAATCCCCTATAAAGGAAAGACGATCTATATCTTTCAATTTTATTATCATAATTTTGCTCAAAAAATAAATTCAACAACTCCTCTACAGTATTAATTTTCGTAACAGTAATCATCTAATTTACCTCATCATTATCTTATAGTTTTTAACCACTAAACTCTATATTTTTCATAACAATCCATAATTTCTTGGAAAATTCATATCAAAATCTGTCTTACCAAAGTCCATTAAAACAATCATTTTGTTACATGCCATTGCATAACCAATTTCATAAATAGTTGTATCTCCGAAATACCCATTACTATTACATATCAAAACCGCATCAGCATTTTCTATAGAATTAGTATGCTTATTCTCGATCCAATAAGTTTCTCTCTCATTTTCAATCCTTTCTCCATGGAATAAAACAAAATTATCATCAAAAATATCAACCACATTAAGGTTTTTTGGACTTAGTACCTCTATATTTTTATGTTTACAATATGAAGCAACTTTTTTTACATCATCCATATGTTTGCGAAAACTACCACAAATAACTACCGTTCTAAACTCCTGCTTAACTATTCCTTGCAAGATAGATTCCCCAATTACTGTGTTTTGTAAATAAAATTTCTCCAAATCTTCTTTGACTATATAGAAGTTTAAATTTAATTTTACATATATTTGATTTCTTAATTCATGTAACTGTCTTTTATTAAATTGTCTAAAAAAACTAAAAGCATATACTCTTACATGGCAAATATCAATTTCATTTTTCAAAATTGTCATGTTCAATATATCTATGAGTTCTTTTAGTTGTTTGTTACTTATCCCATACATTTCTTTAGGATAATATAAGAAATTAATATATGTTTTGTCTAAGCATTTCATTTTTTCTTGCTCATAAATGGCAGCACTTATATATGTTTCACTTACTTCAAATAATAAATATCTATCATCTTTCATTTTCATGCACTCCTATAATCTTAATATTATTCCAATGTTCATGAGGGATACAGTATAACCTTTTACTATCATCTTTATCTGGCTCTGCCCAAAAAACAATAGTTTTGCGGAGTGCTGAAGCATAATATATTTCACATGCTGTCGATTCACCTATATATCCATCTTTATTACATATAAATAATATATCGCAATCATCAATTGCTCTAAGATGTCTATAATCTGACGCTGTCGTAATAGGCGTCAATTTATCTCCCTCAAAATTAGGACTTAGTATACTTGCACCTAATTTTTTAATAAACTTTGCAGCTTCAAAAAAATAATCTGCTCTTTTCTCATTAGTGCTCCCACTTAAAACGACCTTATAAATATAACTATTAATGCTCCCATGTATATTAAGCAAATCCGATGGCACAATTTTCTTTACATTTATTATTTCAAATATTGTTTCTAACAATAAATGTCCTGATTTAAAGCCATATAACCTAGCTCTGTCGGATTTGTCTATATTCATTTCAGATAACTTTTTGTCTAAATCAATGCAAAACAACTTCTCTCGATTCGCTTTTTTGTATTCTTCAAAATCTATTTCAAATTCATGATCCCTTATTTCAGCATCATTATTGGGAGCCAATGGATATTCAAATTGCTTCATAAATGATAACTCATTTTTAATAATTATAGCCTTGGTTACAGAAACGTTTTTTATGCTCTTTTTTATTTCTTTAGAAATCTTAGCTTTAATTTTATCAATATCAGCTTCTGTTAATTTCTCTGGATACTTTTTATTTGACAAAAATACATCCAAATCCCTTAAACTATATTTCAACGAAATCGAATCGACATTTCGATTTTTAATAGTCATAATATCAATATAATTACGACCAATATTTATTATTGCTGTGTCCTCTTTTATCTCTCCAAACAACTTTTCTAAATTTCTCTCAGTTTGATCCTGTGTCAGTATATTGAAATATAAATTAGTTTGCACATAGAACTCTCTTATAAACTCTTTAAGTTCGATTTCACTTTCAAATAAATCTGCAAATTTACTATCAACTATCACTTTAATTAAAAAGGCATCACTATTAATTGTTTTTACAATTCTTTCATTTATTTGGTTTATAATTTCTTCAAAATAACCTTCATTTTCAGGTAAAATACCATAACTATTAACACTTAACTCTTTTAGAGATTCATCCTCTCTAACACCAAATAACCGGCAAGTAGTAACTCCAACATTAATGAGATACCCAATGAATTGATCTTCATTATTCATTGATTACATCCTCTATTTTCTTCAGTGTTGTATCTAATTCTTCCTTGAAAACACTATATTTCTCACTGATTTCTTCTAACACATCTTTGATTTCCTCTTTTATACTTTCATCCACTTCTTTTGTTAATTGAGAAATAGTGTCTGACATCTTCTGAATACTATTGGTAAATTCTTTTTTTTGATTTTTTAATTCCCAAATTGTAGTGCTTAATTCAATTAAATTATTACTATTTCCTTTAGAGACTTCCTTGCCAGCGAAATTTGAACTTTTTACAATATACTGATATATCGAATTTACCGCATCTTGCAAAGTCTGTGGCGTTTCCTCATCTCCTACCCCTTTTATAATATATTTTTTATATTCACTCAAATCTATTAATTGCGAATAATTTTCCGGATCTTTGTCATACACTTCCCAAGTATTAATAATTTTTTGTTTTAATTTTTCCATAAACTCATTAATCTTGAAATAATGCAAATCTTTAGGATACTCTTCAAATCTAATAGAATTTATATCGAACGGTGGCTTTGTTGCATCATCTTTTACAAGCACGATTGGCTTTTTCACAGCCATTCTCAATCCTAATTCATACATGACATTAGGATTGGTAGAACTCATATCACATACCACTATATCACAATCTAAAATGTTATTAATAATTGTCGATTGAATAATATCTGCATTTTCGTTTTCCCATACTGGTAATGGCTTAAATATGCCAATTTCCTCGATTGTTGATTTCAAAATCCTTAACATACATTTCCAATGCTCCGCATCATACCCATTTCCTGTAGATATAGGCATAATTATTCCACATTTCTTTTCCTTAGTGTTTTCACCTTTATTATCTGACATAGTACCACCTCAAAATCAGTATTTCGCATAATCCTACTAATATATTATACTATATTCATTCAATCAAGTAAACTTTACTTTTGCAAAATCAATAAAAGAACAAGAAAAAAGCCAATCAGGAATCTCAACTCCCAATCGGCATCTTTTCTTACTCCTCTTCATTTTTACATTCAATCTCC
>CAMLYR010000117.1 GCA_946491915.1 uncultured Clostridium sp. | reverse complement strand
TGAGGCCGTCAAAAGTAGTAAAAACGTAGTAAGAATGGGGGTGTGTTACTACTCTTCATATTAACTATTTTGACACTTATATACCTCAACTTATATATTTTTAAGTTTCTTTTTGCATACAAACTCCAAATAATCCTTGGGGGTAACACTTTCTTTCATGAATTCTTCATGCACAGCTTCTCGCCATGCCATCTCTCCCCCATCTGTATATGTGTTCCATACTCTTCGAATGACTGTAAGGGCTTTAACCGCCCAGCTAACATAATCTTTTCTATATACATAATAAAGATTATCAGCATATATACGCGCATCGTCCTCAATGCTTGTTGAATTTGTAATAAGAACAGTATAAATATTAGCATCTTTTAAAATCCTTTTCTCATGCTCCAAAATCCATACACAATGTCTTCCGGCCTCACTCACATCTGATATTGGAATACTTTTTATCTGCTCTTTTTCTTCATAAATTTTGTCTTCTGAGACAACGACATTATTTTCATTAATTATCCAATATGGATCGGGGGCTCCAGTACTACTCGGATTATGTGAAATATACCCTAATAATTCACCTAACTCTTTGTGCCCTCTTTCAAAGACTTTTCCGTCTAATGAATTCAAATCATCTAATATTTTTTTGATTCTTTTTTCTAGCTTTTGAGCTGTTGGTAGTGATGTAAAAACATTTTCTAACCTTTCAACACAATCAAAGAAAAAATCATTTTCTTCGATATCTTTGTTTTCAGCACAGAATAATTTTTCTGAAAGACCTGATAGCCATCTAATACTTATATTTTCCTTTAATGCCTCTTCTAAGTATTGTATACCTGAAGTTCTATACTCAGACTGTCCCTGTTGAAATAAATAAAAAGCCATGCATCCCGCCATATAATTCCAAAAACATTTATAACCACTTAATACTGGTGCATTTAAAACTCCAATAATATCACAAGCAAAACCAAATGCGGCTTTATAATCTTTTTTCCATAATGAATATTGAAATTTTAATTCTAACACCGCTGATTTCTGTAGCTTATCATTTACCTGTTTTTCAACTTCGTCTATTTCATCCCAATAATCATTTCTTAAATCTACAATATATTCTTCTGCTTCTTGCCAATTCTCATTCCTGTCTAAAAAATCTCTTGCCTGCTCTATTACATCTTTTACAGTTGAATAATCCACTGAATTTTCTAATCCGAATTGGATTTCCGCCCTCAATTCAGGAGGAAATTGCTTGATTTTTTCTTGTTTTGTCAAATCATTTTGAATTGAATCTCCAATTACACAAACAATCGAAAAATCGCTTGGATTTCTTGAACATCTTCCCACAGCTTGAATTATTCTTGTTCGTATCCTTTCCGCATATAATTTTGAAGCTCCCATTCTAGTTATCAAAAATCTCTCTTGTAAATTTGTAGTTTTAGGAAGATTCCAAATAAATAACAGTCTACTCGCATCATCAGAAAAATCTATTCCATCAAACCGATTAGCCAATATGGCTGTTCCTTCAGGACAATCCACAAATGATTGTTTAGATTCTTCTATGTCTTTTGCCTCAAAAATTTTTGCACTACTTATGTGTTCTGTATAAAACCCTTTAATAGCTTTTGCTGATTGAGAATCCGGAACCAGAAAAACACTTTTCTTGCATAAATTCTGGAGTGCCATAACCACCTCTCCTTGTTCATCTTCTCCCAATGATAAATCCGGAAAAGTAAAAAATTTTCTTCCCAATCCTTTTTTGTCCCAGTCATTCACTATTGGTAAACGACATATTTTTTCTATACCGGTAATTCGCTCTAATTCGCCACTTCTTCCTAATGTTGCAGACATTAATATTCTCTGCTTAGCGTCTGCAAAAGCTTTGAAAGACATAGTTGGTGCTATCCAAGGGCGTATAAGAATTTTTCTATTTGCAATATAAATATTGCATTCTTGCAAATTTTCTGAAATCCTTGAATATGCATAAAAATTCGAAGTACCACTCTCTATTCCATGCTGTAAAATTAATTGTAGCTCATCAAGTTTATTTAGTGCTAAAGGCATTGGCAACATATTACACCATGATGCAACATCTGGAAGATATTCTTCTTCCAACAAATATTTATAATCTACTTCGCTAATACAATTTTTTAACAATTCTGCTATTTCCGTAAATATTGTAGTTTCACTATCAATCTGAATGGTCCAATTTGATATAATATAATCTTCACAGGAATGTACATCATCCATTATTAAAACATCTACATCTTTAAAAAAAGAATTCAAAGCAAAAAAAGAGCTATATGTAGTAACTCCAAGCGCTTCTGACATCAAAAAACTACTTTTATCTTTTGGTGAATAATCTTTTTGTTTTCCACAAAAGGCAATTGCTTTCAATCCATATTTTAGATTTGCTTGTTCAACAACTTGATGTACCAACTGGTTTGTCGGACATAAAAACAATATTTTTTCCTTATTCTTCCTTCTGCGATACTCTCCAATTAGCAAGCCAACTAATGTTTTACCGCTTCCTGTAGGTAATTCTAATGCGACCGTTCTTTTTTCCATATTCTTAATATATAAATCTAGCATTGCTGTCTGATAATCTAGCGGCCCCATTATCTTTTTTAGCTTGTTATCCTGATACATATCTTGTGGGGAAGAATATGAAAAAACTTCTCTTTTTCGTATTTTAAATGCCATAAATGTCCCTTCCTCTCAAAGTAAAAAACCTCTCTTTTTTCTATATCTTATTATTAGTTAATATAAGATTATTTTCATTTCAAATATATCCATATCATATTTATGCGCTTTACAACTAAATACTTCTTCAAGCTCCACAGTTACTTAGAAATTTTGAATTATACAGCTTTTTGCATTTCAATTATAAACATTATTTCGACAAAGTATCCATACAAAAACGGAAGATACCCGCATAGCAAACAAACACCATTTAGCACACTCATAATGAGAAGCTCTCATATGCCGCAATTTGCCCCGTTTTGCCTCAATTAGATTAATGTAATAAAATAGACTCTAACACAATCGTAGTAAGAATGGGGGTGTGTTACTACTGTCCTATTTTTCATCTAATATAGTGTATTGAGTTTTATTTATTTTCAAACGCAATAAATAGAGTAATGAATAGGCTCTATTATACAAGTATTCTATAAATTGCGAATCAGATAATGCTTCTCTTTTTTCTTTTGCAGCATTTAAGTAATCATTATGACGTATATCAAAATATTCATTTGATATCTTCATAAGATCATTTACTTCTTGTTTTATCACTGCGTAAACTTTACTATTATTATCTTCATTAACACTTTTTGCTAATGCCGCATACTGCTTATCTCTATTTCCTTCTTGGATGGAAACTAAATATTGTAGTGCATCTATTATGAAATCTAAAGCGCTTTTCTTTTCCATCAAATCATTACTGTTAATCATATCTTCCGAAAATCTGATTTTTCTCTCAAACATTCGATAATTTATGATTTTGTCAATTCCATATGTTGTTTTATATCCCTGTTTCAGAATTCTCCCATTTTGCATTCTATAGGGTAGTCTAAATATTTTAAACCGTTCATTTACCTCAACAGTAAAATCATAATGAGCCTTTCCTTCGTTAATAATCCAATATTTATACGCAATCTCCAAAAAAATTTTTATGTCTTCAAAATCACCTGTATTATTTTTTAAAGATTCAGGATAATCAACTCCTCTGTACTTTCTAAATTCATAATCATAGTTTAAATTTAAAAACCATGTTCCCCCATCCCAATTATCCCAATGCACATATTTGTCCTGTAGCAATTCTAAATTTGGCAACTCATTTTCAAACCATAATATAAAAGCCGACCAGAAATGCTTTATTTGAATGTTCTTTTCATCCTCTTTTTGCTCATACCTAATACCGTGATTAGCAAGATATAGTTTTAAAAGTCCAATAGTTGTATTGGCATCACGTATTTCTGTACCCTGTCGTAATAGAATGGTATTTTTAATTTGAGGTATTTCTTCATCAAAAATATTCGCTATTTCAATATTCAAATCAACTAATTCATCATTATTTTCAAGAGCAGGCTCAAAGGTTTCTATAGCTTTTTCAAGCCTTTTTATATAATCACATACGATTTCTATTTTTATAGCAATTGCTTTTTCTTCCATATTGATATTCTCCGAGTTTCTATTGTCACGATTATTATAACAAAGACCTTCGGTTATTGAAAGGCAAAAAAACGCCCTGCAAAAGCAGAG
>CAMLYR010000116.1 GCA_946491915.1 uncultured Clostridium sp. | reverse complement strand
ATGCCCATTTCTATCTGGGCATGACTCCAAAGGAGATCGCCCAGGCGGAAGGTGTGGACCCCGGCCGTGTCCGTGACAGCATCCGTAAAGGATTGAAAAAATTAGAGCAGCAATATGCAAAAATGATTCGATAAATATAAAGCGCCCAGCAAGAAAAGAAAGGTTTTCTTGCTGGGCTTAAAGGTTCACCGAATAGGTGTCAATCATCATTCGGCAGTAATTTTCTACACTTTCAACCAATAGTCTTGAGGCAGTGGTTTGTGTGTCAGATATGAGTGTCTTTGAGAAAAGAATACAGTATCGCGTAATATGAGAGTCAAGAGAATTTGTAAAAATCATAATGCTAGACCACATTCAAAAGCGAGTACCATGTACTTTTCAGCGTTAGAAAGTCCATACGAAGCCAAATCTCTTATATCCCATATATCAGAGCTGAGATTATCTGCACCGTACAAAAACTGGATAAAAGGTATATGTCGGTATTTAGCAACTGCCAGCATAGAAGCGCATTCCATTTCTACGGCGATGCAGCCCTCTTGTTTACGTTCTTGAATAAGCGGAAGTGTTTCCCTGTAAATTGCGTCTGAAGTCCATGTTTTTCCTTTTACATAAAGGTAACCACAGTTTGACAAAACGCTTTCCAATATCTGGATGGAGCGCGGATCTGCTTCGATTTCCGGAGAAGGCGCTATATAATGATAGCTTGTACCTTCATCACGGATGGCAGAAATGGGGATAATGAGTTTATCTTTTACCTTGTCATCGTCCAATACTCCGCAGGAACCGAACAAAACAAATTTTTAACTCCCATAGCAATAATTTCTTCAAATCCGACAACACAGGCAGGTGCTCCTACTCTGGATAGGTAGAAAGCAATGTCTGTATCTTTGTAACGAATTTTGTAAACAGGAATGACACCATTTGCAGTATAGAGTTCTGCGATCTTTTTTGTGTAGCTCAACGAAGAAAACTTTTGGATGATATTTTCCGAAAATGTGGAAACACATAGCTCTGGAAAATTATCAATTTTTTTCGTTGTATTGCAAGGGCTGAATAAGGCTGGTTCTGAAATATTTGTTCGTTGAAATATAGTATTCAAGTTACGCACCTCCCGCTATTAATTTTCTTTTAGTCTCTCTATTTTAATTCAATTACTGTATCTGCAAGAGTAGCTATGTTCGGATCATGCGTAATGATGATACAAATTTTTTCGGAAAAAAGTGTGCGTATGGATTTCTTTACTATGTCGCTAGTAGCAATATCTAAGTTTGAAGTTGCTTCATCAAAAATCATTACATCTGGATTTTTGACAATCATTCTTGCAATAGCTATTTTTTGTTTTTGTCCACCGGATAAATTTTTCCCATTTTCACATATCATAGTTTGAAGCCCGTCTGCAAATTCAGAAATATCCATTCCTGCGTTATCCAGTGCAGATATGATTTCAGACTCTTTTAAATCCGGTGCAATATATCTAATGTTATCTAATAAGGTACCTGTAAAAAGAACGACATTTTGAGCAACTGTTCCTACTCTGCTTCTTAAATCAGACAGAGAAATAGTTTTTAATTCAATGCCATTGATACGAATTGAGCCAGAATAATTTTTATAAAATCCCAATAACAATTTTGCAATAGTGGTTTTTCCACTTCCGTTTTTACCCATTAAAGCAATTTTTATATTATCCTTAGCTTCCATATTAAAATGCTGAATAACAGGTTTATCCGAATAACCAAATGTAACATCATCAAATGTAATACTTTCTATTTTTCCGATTTTTGAATCTCCGGATATTTCATCTTCTGTTTTTAATTTTAATAGTTCGCTGATCCTTGACATAGCGGCAATACCTGGCTGCACCATAATACTAATGCTTGCCAAAAGTTGCATAGGTGCGAATACCATCAAAGCATACTGTGATACAGCCCAATAGTTTCCTAAAGACATCTTTCCTCTAATTATAAAAAGACCTGAAAAAACGATAAGAAAGACTGAAGCCATGTTTGTAATCCCAACAATTCCCTCCGAGGCCAAATTCAACATTTTGCCGCGTTTTACTGATTTATCTGCAACATTTTTTAGTTGCCGCGATACTTCTAATGAACGTTGACTTTCCATTTTTAACTCTTTGACTGCTGATATACCTCCTATATTTTCCTGTACTTTTCCAGAGGTCTGGGCAGTTGTTTCAAGTAATACTTTTGATGCCTTTTTTATTTTAATACTTGAATAGTTAGTAAAATAATATATAACAGGCAAAAATAGCAATAGTATTAAAGATAGCTCCCACCGAATTGAAAGAATAAGGATTAACGCTCCAACAAATGAAAACATACTCGTTACAAATTTCAGAAAGACAGGGGAGAAAAAAACGTTCAACGAATCTGTTTCTTTTATACGCTCAAAAATATATCCTGTCTGTTGCTTGTCAAAAAATTCCATAGGTAGCTTTAATATTTGAGTAAATAAATCGTTTTTCAAATCTGCAATGAAATAGTTACTGGCTTTTGTTAAAGTTTGGCTGATAAAATAATTAACTAAAAAACTGCAAGCATATATAAAGAGTAAAAACAGTCCACTATAAACGATTGTTGTTGTTGAAGATTTAACTACTCCATTGTCTAAAATATAGCTAATAATATACGGGGGAAGAAGTGTTAAAGCAGAAGAAAAAATCACTAAGAATAGCAATAATAGTAATTTCCATTTTTTGAGATACGAAAATATGAAAGTATATTTTCTCATAGGTTGTCCTCCCTTATTCTAATAAATTTTCTAAATTCTTAAAAATCGAAGTGTCCCTTATTAAGTCAAACTGATTTGATGAAAATCCCGTTTTATAAATTTGAAAAAGCACGTTATCTGTAATGGGTTTTTCACGGAACAATTTAACAAATATTTCAACAGACTTTTCGGCATTTTTTGAATCCCCTAAAAGGCAGTACAGATATGCTATATTCATATAAAGCATAAAACAAATACTGTCGTCTAAATCTAGCAATTCAACAAGTGCAATCTGCTTTTTGGCAACAGTTAATGCGCTTTGGAAATCATTCCTTTTTTGTAAATAAGACGATTTGTTTCTAAGTTCATATATTAGCTGTATGCCTAGAGACAAGATCGCCGTTTCAATTTTTTCTTCCGCATTGCCACTTGCTCGTAGTAATAAACTATTTGTCATATCAACGGTTATAAAATTTTTTGTTTCTACAATATGATTTGTATTTAGTTTTTTCTCTTGTCCAGTTAGCATAAATAAATGCGCTAAAACAAAATGCTTTTGACATTGAACATTTTCATCTATGCAATTCTGGCAGAGGGTTATCATTTGATGTGCAACACTTTCCCGTATTTGCATATCATCACAGAGTGCAAGATATGGTATAGAATTTGTTATTAAATCAATTTTCAATTTATCATTTGTAGGAAATAAAAAGCATAGTGCCTTTATTTTTTCCATTCCAACTGAATATTCTCTTTGTGCAAATAATTCAGTGCAATCTTTTTTGTAATCGGCGTATTCTTCCTCTGTTAATTCATTTGAAAAACCAAACAGACAATCTATTGAAACATTAAAATAACGGGCAAGAATCGGGAAAAAATTTATATCTGGATACATTTGTTCGTTTTCCCATTTTGAAATTGCTGCACATGATACTCCCAATATTTCGCTTAGTTGTTCTTGTGTTACCCCCTTTGCTTTTCTCAATCCTTGTAATATCTTTCCGATGGCTATTTTTTGCATGAGTAATTCCTCCAAATTTATTATAACTTAATGATTTTTGTTGTTCCATGTATAAGAAGTTAACTTTACATATATTTTTTAATAACCTATTGTTAATATAGCGCGCATCTATACAGAAATCAATGCTCATTCAAAAAATTTGTTGCACGGAGGCTATGGCGCAAGAAAACTGTCATAAAGACCGTTATGACGGCATTCCTTTGCCCCAATAGTCTGGAAATATAGGAGGCAGCGCCGTTTCCAAACAACAGCTCTAAACCGATCCCAAATGAATTATAGAGAAGGCGTGGACCCAGGTCGTGTCCGTGACAGCATCCGCAAAGGGTTGAAAAAATTAGAGCAGCAGTATGTAAAAATGATTCGATAAATATAAAACGCCCAGCAAGAAAAGCAAGGTTTTCTTGCTGGGCTTAAAGATTCACTGGTTTCATACTAAAATATAATTCTTAATCAATTTCATATTAACTCCACACATCTCTGATATAATAAGCGGTGGAGGTGAAGGATAT
>CAMLYR010000115.1 GCA_946491915.1 uncultured Clostridium sp. | reverse complement strand
TATACACCACCCGTAGATATCTTTCATTCTGATATTCCTTCCATTCTTAAGCCAATCACTTAACGATCTCCTTTTCAACGTATCAACATCTTTACGGAATATAATTTTCGGCACCACTTAAAAAGTGGAAATAGCCATTTTACAGGCTTTACACACAATACACATCTATTTTTGATAATGTGTTCTATGTAGAACCAGCGTAAAATGGCTATTTCAACACTGTTTACATATGTAGATAATGTATGCCTTTTTGATTATCAATGGCGTAATCAAATGCATCGCTACAATAATTCTTTTGGTAATTCTTTAGGAGCTTTTCTTCTAATAATTTTATAAAACCCGGGCTTTTTCCCATCCTCTTCATAATTTTGAATCCATCTCTTCTTTTTAAATGCCTCCAGGATTTTCTTACTAATCGGGCTGATTTCAAATCTAGGCCGGCTGCGGTTATCGAAAATTTTAATATAATCATCGAACCCCCATTCCGCCAGTACAGGCTTTACATATTCCATGTCTAAGTCGGACAGCATTGCTATCAGCAAGTCAATTCTACTCTCAATATTCAGTTCCCTAGAGTACAGCAATCTGTTCTTCAATTGAGAAGAGACATTCTGGGGATCCGCTATTATGTCGGAGATATATGCTAATGCTAAAGCATATATCTTAGCCTGCATTTCTTTATCCCAATTATCATATGACTGCAGCAATTCCGGTAAATCGGATTTCAAAAAATTATTTTCAAGAATGTATATACATACTTTAGTTGAATAGTGCTCGTTGATTATAGAAATTGCCTGATTTGTAAAGGACATAAGTTGGATTTTTATCTCATCACTAACCTTCCATTTCAGCACTTCTAATAATTCTTGAAGAGAAAAAATCTCATTGTCCATAATATCCACATACTGCTCGATATTTCCATTGATAAAGTTTAGTACATGATCCGGGTATTTATCACGCATAAATACCAAATTTTCTTTTGTCATTTGAATGACATGTATCTTTATAAGAATATCTATCTTTTCGTCTGAGATTCCTGATTCAGTAAACTTATTAATACTAAACATAAACGACAATAGAAGTCGCGCATATTTAGCATTATCAATATCATTACATGATATAAAACTTATAAACAATTGCTCTTTGGATTCCTCTGCACAATTATAATCTGAAAAATCAAGAATCATATCGTGGCGATTGATAAAAGAGATCAAAGTATGATCTATCTCTCTTCCTTTCTGCTTTTCAAAGTAAGCAAAAATGTTTTCCTCTGAATAGTGCACCGAATCATTATCTAATAATCTTCCCCATAAAGATGAATCTTCAACTTGTACTATCTGAGAAATAACAGTGTCCAAACACTGAATATATTTCTCTTTTTGTTCTTTTGTAATATCAGACTTGTTTAATATAGTTACTGCAGCCGTCTCATCATCCATAATGCAGCCTTCACACATTTGCAACATCACGTCAATGTATTGTGCCATATTCTTTTCAATATATTGAGCGATTGCAGAATCTGATATGGAACATAAAATCGAATAATTTTTATGCAGTATCGCCTCCTGATCTTCTATACCACACATTTTGCACAACATAAGCTGAATATTTTCGCTATTTATCACATATAGCGACTCCTCATAGATGCTTTGAAATAAAGCCATATTAGACTTTTCATAGTCAATACCTTTAAATCTCACTTCCAAGAGTCTAAATCCAGCAACCAGTTTTTCAATATCCACATCATCATTAATCGAAAGATAGTTCCGCTCATTTGATATATAGTCGCTAATGACATTATCCTGATTCATCAAGCGGATTGTATCGCTGTCCGAATAATACAGCGTGTAAACAGAATATTTCCATATCTGTTTCTCTGATAAATTTTTTTCATCAAGCGCTTCTGCCAACATCTCTGGCCATCTGATATTAAGATTTCGAACAAGCTCAGGTAACGCTGTTCGAGTGTCAAAAAAAGTCCCGACAAACTCATAATTCTTTGTGTTTTTAAGCTGATTTATAAATCTATTTAAGTATTCCACTTTATCCGGAGTCTTTAATAGATAAGCAAATAAATCAAAATTTAAGGCTTCTTCTTGATCAAAATCCACGATTTTGAGCCTTGAAACCACTAATTTAGGATTTTTCAATCGGTATGTATGCTCTTTCGCCCTGCTGTCTGAAATACTACGCAAGAAAATTTTATCCACACGGCTCAGACTATTCTCAT
This sequence comes from uncultured Clostridium sp., assembly GCA_946491915.1. The sequence continues at coordinate 2,044 of CAMLYR010000115.1, read as the reverse complement.
AAAAGTATGTCATATAATCGCTATAGGTTTCATCAATATACCCATGGCGGATAAGATATTTTAAGAGATCGAAATACTCGCTGCTTTTTATTTCCTTAAATTCTCTAACGACCCCGATTTCATTTGTACTTGTAGTACTGAAAATTCTATTTATATTATTACGATTAATCAATTCATAAAGCTGTTGATTCCTTAAAGTGTTTTTCTTCTCTTCCAACTCATATATTTGATCTTCTAATTGTGAAATATTTCCTGCTAATTTATCTTCTAAACTTTTCTTACGTCGGACATATTCTTCTCGTTTTGATCCATTTAAATAACCTAATATAAAGCTAGATAAATTATTATCATCTTTTGATTCCCAGTTGTAACCTCTTAAATACTTATCTGCTATAGCTGCACTTAACTCTCTGGTTGATATAAGATGCTCATCATTTAAGCACTTTATCTTTTTTTGTATTTCCTCAATTTGGTTTTCTATTTCTTCTATTTCATCTGCTATAAACTCATCCTTTTTATTGAAAAGAGTAAATACAAATCCCTGATTTAATTGCAACTCACTAAAATCACGTGGGAATAAATTTTTATATGTAATCATAGCAAGCATTTTATTACAATCCAATTCGGTCGTATTTATACGGTTATAATAAATCACAAATTCATTATAAATATTTTTTAACAGACGCATATCATCAATATATAATGATAACCCCTGTAAAAAATTATTATCAAAGAGTTGCAAGATCCCTCCTTTTTTCAAGAGATCAAGAAATTGATCATAGGAATTAGAGCTGTCCAAAACAGGTACAACAGGAATGATATAATCGAAAAACTTCGTTCTATCTTTTGATACAAAAATGTCATCACGCAGCAAATAGAAAAAACGAATAATTTTTTTATTATCCTTTCGTAGCCAGATATTCAAACGAAATTTTTTATTATTATCCTTTTGTAGTCGGATATTCACAAGAGTATTTACCTCTCGTAGTCGCTCAAATATGCTATTTACATTAAAGCGGTCCATATCTTCAAAAACAATCGCATCAACCTCTGCATTCTCAAACAAATACAACACTTCATTGAGATATTTGTCAAAATATGAATCATTGCTCTCTTCAAATATCTCGATCTCATTTCCCTGAAAATTCAATTTACGGAATACATTTTTATTCTTCTGTATTTTTACCACTCCATAAATTACGATTCCTAATAATATGGTCAAGATAATTCCACTAATCAGCAAGCTATATTGACTAATGGTATACGATAAAATCGTTTTCAATATATTGTCCGGCAGTGATAACACATAATTTCCCCAGGATTTAAAAAAAACGAAATATAGTATCATAAGCACTAACATAAGTATTATTACCGCGCTTTTCGCAATATCTAATCGCTTAATTTTTCTCTTAACTCTAAAATTAGTTTGAGAAATTTTATCAGAAGGTATCTGGTGTATCAGTTGATTCAATATTTTCCCCTCTAATACTGATTCTTTAACCCCTCCCTTTTCCTCATGATCCTTTTGGTTAGCATCCCCTATTTCTTCTAAATCCGGAGATTGGAAATGTGCAAGAGAAATATGTAAAAACTGTAACTTACTATGTTTCTTCTTATATGACTCCAAAACGCTGCTTTTACCTGCACTATATGCACCCGAAATAGCTACGTTCTTTATATCCTGATTCTCAAATACATAATTGATTGCATCTTCATATACTTTCAGCTCAATATCATTAATTGGTGTTAATCGTTCAAAATGATATTCATCTTTTGCCATACGCCACTCCCTCTAGTACAGTTATATTGTTATTACTTTTCCGCTGGCTTCAAAACTATATATGTCCTACTACCCGCTCTTTCAAATAAATCTTTCCAGAATTTATATTCAAAATTTTCTGGTTATATAAATTATCAACAGCCGTTCTAATCTCGGATTCTGCTGTAGCTTGTCCACTATACTCTTGGTACCATGCTGAAAACTCTTTGACAAGTAAATCTTCATCCATGCCAATCTCATAACCATTTCTTATATGGAGAAAAT
>CAMLYR010000114.1 GCA_946491915.1 uncultured Clostridium sp. | reverse complement strand
AAATGCTCTGCTGTATGCATAGGTGCGATTGACACATCCTGAAACTTGGGACTTGGTTTATTTATTTCTATATTTGTTTCCATATTAATTGATATTGATGTAATTAACAGCGCAAAGATAATGAATAATATGGATAAGAAGGTACTAATCTATTGTCGTGTTAGTACGCAACAACAGACAACTGATAGACAAAAAGAGGAATTGTTGAAGTTTGCAGCAGAAAACCATTGGAACGTTGAAGAAGAGGATATTTTCATAGATGTTATTAGTGGTTTTAAAAAGGGAGAGTTCCGTCCTGAATATGTGAAGATGCTTGAAAGAGTCGAATATGGGGATATTGATATAATTTTATTCTCTGAATTTTCTCGTCTTGCAAGAAATGCTACGGAGTTATTAGAACAAATCAAATTGTTTATAGATAAAGGTATTAACTTGTATTTTGATAAACAAAAGTTGTGGGTAAAAGATACTAATAAAGATGTAGGTAGTCTTATTTTATTGCATGTGCTTGCTGTTATGTCAAGCTATGAGATAGAATTGTTTGTTGAACGTTCATTAAGTGGCAAGATAACAAAAGTTCAAGCAGGTCATGGAGGCGGGGATGAACGTGCGTATGGTTATATGCACAATGAAAATAAACAGATTGTTATAAATCCTATCGAAAGTAAGATTGTTACCCGTATTTTTGAAATGTATGTTGGTGGATATTCTTCAATTCAAATATCAGAGATATTGAATGCTGAGAAAGTACCTGCTCCATACGTAAGAAAATTGAATGAGTACAAGAAGAATAGAGAAGCAAAAGGATTGGAGGTGAAAGAGTATAAATTTGATACAGATAATTTAAAATGGCGTATTTCTACAATAAACAGACTTATGCACAATGAGTTATATAAAGGTAATCGTAGAATAACATTTTATAAACCAGACCCTACCAATCCACTTCCGTTATCCGAAAGGCAAGATAGAGAGATTGTTTATGAATATTCGGAACATGTGGAAAGTCTGCGAATTGTATCAGACGAGTTGTTTCAGCAAGCCCAAGATAAACTTTCCAAAGCGCATTATAATAAGAATAATGCAGTCAGGCATGAGAATTTATTGAAACATTTAATGGTATGTGGCGAATGCGGTGCTAATTTTTCTGTAGGGAAATCAAATGAAACATCTAAAAATTATATCAGTGGTGGACGTACTTACAAATGTTATGGTAGAGTGAATCGTAAAGATAAACCACGAACATGCACGAATGGGGCAGAACTTCGACAATGGAAATTGGATGGACTTGTTTTACAGTTGTCAATTCAAATGTTTGCTGAGATTAATATTCAGCAGACCAATATTTTAAAGATAGAAAATTTAGGGAAAGAAATCGAAGAGTTGGTTCAAATAAAATCATCAAAGAATACAGAATTGGTTGAAGCGGAGAATCTTTATAAAAAGACACTTAAACGTCTTATTGCGATTGAAGACGATGAGGTTGCAAAGAATTTGATTTCAGATGCAAAACATAAATATGATGAAACTAAAAACGTGTTGAACAAAACTATGGATAAATTGTCACGAGAAATCACAACAAAGAGAATTACTATTGATAATTTGAAGCGTTTGAATGCCAATCCTTTGTTGATTAATAAAATGGATGAGATTAGGAAAAATAGGGATTTGGTAAAGACTATGGTTGATGAATATATTGATAAAATTACTATATTTCGTTTACATGAACTTTGGTTATTGGTCGTAGTATCTTATAAAGGAGGTGAGGAGATGTGGGGAACAATTAAATGCGCTCGTTATAAAAAGGAGGAGATGTTTTATGATGAATTGCATTGTCATTATGGTATTGAATTTCAGGGGTGGTTACTTAATAATACAGAACATTGTTTTTCGTATGATAAAAGTACACGTATTATTACTTATCATGGTGGAAGTAAAATATATGTGGAGTTTAAATCAGGTGAGTATGATTATGATACATTTAATCAAATGATACAAGAAACAGGATGGATGGGATGTTTCCCTTTTTATGCTTATGAAGATAGTGGTAAAGATTTAAGCGTACCTTCTAGTGAAAATTTTGGAAAATCTTTACAAGAAAACGGAATTGATTGGAAAGCACACAATGACAAGGTCTTGGAACGTTTATTATCCAAGTCATAAATAATAATATTCCTACCACCGTAACCCCTCACTCAGGGGGAGGATTTTGTAGTCCCCCCCTTATAGTTTGTAACGAGTGGATTTCTATAGGGGAATCCTATCCTGCTATTGCCGAAATAGGGTTATACAGATATAAGCCAACAGTATTTTTAGTTGATTGATTATTTTTTATATTGGTTGGAATGTTGTTTTCTTTACACCATTCATATAATTTACTTTTTCCTACTTTTAAATTCAGTTCTTTAAAAGTTGATAGATTTTCTTTTAGGGATTTGGAACAATCATAATATAAGCCAATTAATTCATTATTGATTTTCCCTTTTACCATATTTCGTACAGTCTTAGCTGAAAGATTGTATTTAATGCAATATTGAGGGTTTATTATCCATTTTCTTTTTTCTGTCTGCTGTTGTTTAATCATTGCTGAGTATTTGTCAATGTTTTCATTGTATACATTTTCTGCGATATCATATAATTCTTGTTTGCTTATTGGGTCCTTGCTGTTGTTGATGTAGTAGTATAGTTCATTGGCTAAACAGTGCAGTAAATGTTCAAATTCAATTTGTGGGTACATATATTTGCGTACTATAGCATTTAAAAAGAGTTTTTTTCTACGCCCGTTCCCGTCTTTAATTTTACATACTCTGTTGGAGTAAACACAATTACCATTATCAAGTTTTGTTTTTTCCTTGAACCAATATCTTTTGATACAGCAATAGTTTTCAGGTATTGTAATATATGGAATATCTTCATTGGCTTCTTCCAAATTATTTTCAAAGAATGGATATTTTTCTCTGTATTTTTCTATTAAGTCTTTATGGGAAAGGTTCCAAAAATTGGTAATATATTCATGGTCCTTTATTTCAACAACAACTTTATCTCTCTTTTCCATTTGTAACTGTATATTGTATGGTGTTGGCTTTTCTCTTATACTGTTAGAAATGGAAATGTCATCATAACTATAAATGATAAGATTGTTTATAAGTTTACAATTTGCATAGCTCCCTAAATAAAATTGGTAGATTGCTCTATTATGATTATCTAATTCTATATTTGCTATAATATTATCATATAGTATCTGATATTGATTTTTATTTAGTGGTGTATTGAAAATGTATAGAAGTCTATATCTGTTTCCTTTAGTAATATGTGAAAATGTGGTATACGCAATGCTTGGCTGATATTTCAATGTTACTAATAATTCATTGAATGATAATAATGTATTATCAATATCAAATACTATTATGTTAGTATGTAATGCCCTTTCTTTCTTCTTATAACCAAAGAGGGATTTTATTTCCTTGTCGATATATGTGCAAGAGAATATATATCCTTGTTTTATAAATTGCTCCAATTCAGAAATAGTAATTTCTTTTTCTTCAAAGGATATTTTGTTGTAGTCTTTACTGGTAGGTTTTTCTGTGAAACCATTGACGGAAATCATCAATTTAAAAGAAAATTTTTCATTTTTGTACATGTTAAGGTTGACATTATTGTGTGACTTGTACGTGTCACTTATTTAGGATGTTAAGGTTTGATAGTTGAACAAAGGAAGCAATGTAACCTTAACAAACCATTACTTCCAGGTATACCTACTTTCAACTATATAATATAAGTATATTTTATTTATGCAAATATACGACTTTCTAATGTATATTACTAACTTTTAATAAGAAATTTAGTCTGAAAAGTCCTCAAAAAGTACAAGTATGGTATAAAGTGTCTTATTATCATCTGATTTTTGTGATATGGTATCAATTTGTTGTAATACAATGTTTTATATGAAATATAAGTGACTGGATATATATCCGAATGTTAGGTGGCACACTGTTTGCTATCTATTTTTTACCACGATTTCCTGATTTTGATAAAAGTATTCCTTTCCTGATTATAGATTTTGCATTTTGATATGAATTTTCATTGGAAAGTCCATAATTTCTTAGCGAACCGTAGGTTATTCCAATTTCCTCAGCAGAAAAGTATTCAAATACGTTAGCGATACTGCCAAAATAGTGGTGAGTATCATTCTCTCTTATATAGAGATGTATTACTGTTCGTTCTTTTTTCTCTTTTTCAGTCATAATTACAATATTTTTATTGCAAAAATAAGAATTACATGGCATAAAATGAATAAATGTCAT
>CAMLYR010000113.1 GCA_946491915.1 uncultured Clostridium sp. | reverse complement strand
TACCAAAGCTAGAAAATATTATAGATTTATATTATAATTTAGAAACAGCTGAAGACAAAAATATTCTATTAAAAAGTATAATTAGTAAAGTTACTTATTTAAAAACGAAAAAGGCTATAAAAAAGGATTCTGACCCAACCAACTTTGAGTTACATATTTATCCTAAAATAGCTAAATTATAGATGGAGGTGAATTTGAATGCTTCAAGATGATAAAATTATTATTTTAAATATATTGAACAAAATTAAAAATAAGAATTTTTATACTATAGAAGAATTGAAAGATTCTTATAAAAATGAATATGATAAAATTATAGAAGCACTATTTAAATCTAATTATATTACAGATAAAAAAGTTCATTTAACAGATACAGGCATATCATATTTAGAACAATTAGAAAAAAGAAACAAACAAAATTAAATTATACATTTACAGTCAATAGCAAAGATTGTAATCCCTGTCTTTAGCTATTGACATCATAATGGTACACATTCTTCAGTACCAATATCATTTAAGATAGCTTTTGCATTTTGGTCTGGCATTCCAAATCTTTGTGATAAATATCTAAGTGATGCTGCCAGTTCTCCATCTGGTCCACCATATTGTGAAATAATTACTTTTGCAAGTCTTGGATCTGTACACTTGATATTGATTGGGTATTGTAACATTTTATTATATGTCCACATTTAAAAATTCCCCCTTTCCCATGGCCATGGTTCTTCAAGCCATCTCCATTTATTGCAAGGATAATTAATCGTTAATGGTCCATATACTTTTTGATATTTATCCTTTAATTCTTTTACTTCCTTACAATATTTTCTATGCAAACAAAGTGCTTTTTGATCATTTGGGTGTGTATCCAAATATAATGCTAATTCATTTATCGCAAATTCAAGACATCTAATGTGCTCAGCCATTTCTCTTCTTTCATCACAATCTATTGTTCTTTCAACATCTTGCATTTGGTGACAACACATCGTTTCATTGTCCTCTTCGCATCCACAATTTCTATTTTGATTTATTGACATTTGTTGCACCCCTTTCCTATTTTATTGGTCATTTCAATATACTTGATTTCTTCCATTGATTGACCTGGTGAATATGGGCTTACTAATTCAGGAAAAATCGTTCCCATTTTTAATCCTACACATGGTTTAAATGTTCTATCCATATATTGGATTGGAACATAACTTTGTGCTAACATTGGATTTTCTGGGAATACACTTTGTTCTTCATCAAAGCCACAATCACAACTATTTGAATTGTCTTCATAAGATACAACATGATTACATTTTGTTTCCATGATATCATTTTGCATTTCACATGAATTATTTGAATAATTGTTGTTCATACAATAGCATTTTCTTCTACTAAACATATTAAAATTCCTCCTTTTGTTACATTATATGTATGGTAACAAAAAAGGTTGACATTTTCATTATTGATTTCTATACAAAATATATTTTATCTTTTTTATAGTAAATTCTTTAATTTTATGATATATTACTTTCAAAGGAGGAATCAAATAATGGATATAAATTTATTAATTGAATCTGCTAAAAAAGCCAGGGAAAATGCCTATACTCCATATTCAAATTATAAGGTAGGTTGTGCTTTACTTACTAAAAGCGGAAAGATTTTTTCTGGATGTAATATAGAAAATGATGGACTTATGTCTATTTGTGCAGAAAGAGTCGCTTTCACCAAAGCAATTTCTGAAGGTGAAAAAGATTTTGAATGTATTTTAGTGTTAGGTGGAAAAGAAGATTTACAATATACTTCTCCTTGTGGATATTGTCGACAATTCATGTCTGAATTTTGTAATAAAGATTTTGAAATTTACATGTATTATGATAATGATAAAATCGACAAAAAAACATTAGAAGATTTACTACCTGATAGTTTTAGTTTATAAAAAAAAGAAATTGGGGACAGACTCATTTTTCCCTTTTTTATTTAAGTCTTAATTATTCAAAAAATTATACCAAAAAAGGGAAAAATGAGTCCGTCCCCAATTTCCCTTTTCGTCCTAATTTTTCTTTTATCTCCTATTTCTATTCAACGGTGTCCATAATCCTAAAGTTTCTTTTGGCACTTTTCCATGATTCGTACATTGTTCTGGAAGATTATCTTCCGTAAAAATTTCTGTATAGGTATTTGCACAATTTTTTGAAGCTAAACAACCTGTGGTTCTACATACTGTTCTTTCCACAATTCCTTCTGGTCTTACAAATGATGCACTTGGTAAATCTTTGTGTATATCTGTCATAACTGCATCCCAAATTTGTCCTGCTGGATTTCCACTATAATATACGGTTTCACTATTATCATACCCGTACCATGTTGCAGCTGAATAGTATGGTGTAAATCCACAAAGCCATCTATCATAATCATTATCTGTTGTTCCTGTTTTTGCTGCCACATCTATTCCTGGAATTGCACAATATGTTGCTGTTCCTCCTGATTTTACTGGTTCTTGTATGATTGTCTTCATAATATATGCATTTTGCTTTGAAATCACTTGTCTTGTTTCTTGTTTTGGTGTTAAAACTGTATTTCCATCAGAATCTGTAACACTTGTATAAAATGTTGGGGTAATATATACACCGTCATTGGCAATTGTTCCATAGGCTGATGCCATCTCTAATGGGCTAACACCACTTGTCATTCCTCCTAATGCTAAACTTAATACATTATCTGTAACAGGATCTAATGAACTAATTCCCATATTTTGCAAATATTCTAAGGATTTCTTTGGTGTTAATTCTACCATAATTTTAACAGCTGGTATATTTTGTGAAGTTCTAATAAAACTTCTAATATTGATTAACCCTTTAAATCCATTATAATTTTTCGGTTCATAATTTTTACCAAATCTTGTACTACTATCATCATAAACCGTTGCGGCAGTTATAATCTTTTCTTGTAATGCTGGCGCTACATCTGCTAATGGTTTAATACTAGAACCTGTTTGTTTTTCCATTTGTGTTGCTCGATTCCAACCTGCACTTGTCTTTTCTCCAAAGCCTCCTGCAACAGCAACTACATTTCCTGTTTTATAGTCAACAATTGCCATTCCTGATTGACTATGTTCATTTAATAATGTTCCATCACTATTTTTTTCTCTTCCTTTGATGATATATTTTTCTTTTGCATATTCTTCTTCTAATCGAGTTTGAATATTCATATCGACTGTAGAGTGAATGGTAAGTCCACTACTATATACATAGTTTTTCGCCATTTGTTCTGTCATATTCTTTTCTTCCATGACTTGTTCTACAACTTGTGAAATAACTGCATCTGTATGATATGAAAATACACTTCCTCCCATAATTTCTCCTGTACCAAAATGTAAGCCATTTTGTACCTCTGTAACTGCATTTTGATATTCTTCTTCAGATATATATCCTAATTCTTTCATCTTGTCCAAAACCGTTATGGTTCTATTTTTGATTTTTTCTGAATTATCTACAGCTGTATTATATGGGTTATATGAATTTGGTGAATGATTAATTCCTGCCATAAAAGCACATTCTGCTAAAGATAAATCTTTTGCACTTTTATTAAAATAATATTCAGCCCCAAGCTCTACTCCATGTAAATTATTGGCTCCAACAAATAATATATTTAGATATAATTCTAATATTTGCTCTTTTGATATCATTCTTTCTACTTGATAAGCTCTTTGCCATTCTCTTATTTTTCTTTTGATTCCTTCAATTCCTGTACTTTCATTATCATTTGTTATATTTTTTACTAATTGTTGTGTAATAGTACTCCCACCATAACTACTATTACCATTTAATAATGTATTAGCAATTGCTCCTGCTGTTCTTTTAAAATCAACACCACTATGTTCATAAAATCTTTCATCCTCTATGGCAATATATGCTTTTGGTAAATATTCTGCCATATCTTCTAAAGTAATAATTTTTCTTTTTTCGTCACCACTTAAATCTGCAAGTACTGTACCGTTTTGATCTACTATGACAGAATTAGATACTTTTATTACTAAATCTTCTTTGCTAATTTGTATATCTTCATTACCATACCAACCTAATAATAATCCTGCAAATCCCCACATTCCTGCAATTAGCGCTAATAATAAAAGAATGATGATTATTAAGAAAAACTTTATAATAAATTTCAGGATTCTATGTTTTTTTCGTTTTTCTGCTTTTTTAGCCTTCTTCTCTTTTTTGGCTTGAAGTTTAGCTTCCTTCTTCTGCTTTTTATCTATTTTATGTTTTTTATTTGTTTCTACTTTTCTCCATTCATCATTTTTCTCTTCACTGTCTTCTGTTTTTGGTTCTCTTGTTTTTGATTCTTCTTT
>CAMLYR010000112.1 GCA_946491915.1 uncultured Clostridium sp. | reverse complement strand
GCTATTTATCAAAGCTAAATTCTAACATATACAGAGGTTTAAACAAATGATACAAAATATTTCTATTATAGGTTTAATAATTACTATCGGTGAAATAGCATTGGCAATTTACAAATATATGCAGGAAACTAGACGAAAAAAATGTAGTGATACACTGCAAACCATTAATAATCTGTTTAACAGTACCTATTCGGCTCGCGAAGAATATTTATCGGCATTTAATAACTCGACATTTGATCTGGAAAAAATAGAATCCAATAAAAAAATTTATAAATCAACAATGATATTACTAACACAATGGGAAAGTTTTTCAAGAGGACTATTTTATAATATATATGACTTTCAACTATTTATATACCTCGTTCCTAAAGAATTATCTGAAATGTTAGATGGCTTAACCAAATTTGTTGAGAGAGAAAGAGATCACAAAAATTACAATCGCTTATTTTCTGATTTTACATACTTAAGTCACGACGTAAGTACTTGTCTACAGATGAAATTGGACAATAAAAAAATTCCTAAAAGATATAAACAGATAAGGAGGCTGAAATGATGGATGAACTTTACTGGATAGGTCCACGTCAATCAGATATTGATTATACTAATCGCCTTTTTAAAGGCTCTATAACTATATTTGGTGATGGAAAAAATGGGAATACAGCATTTTCTCAACAATACAACCGTATTAATCATAATATAGCAAATGAATTGTGCGATAATTTTATAAAGAATCAATTAGTGAATCTAATCAAAAAAAATCCAGATATAAAATTTCTATTTTATAATCCAGAACAAGCATTTCGCTATGGAGAGGTTGTCGAAGCACATAGTATAGGGAATAACGATATGTGGCTTTTAGAAAGTTTGTCGAATAAAGCCAAATGTCGTTTTATATTATCTGATATAGTAAATGTTATTCCATATGTTACGCTAAAAGGGGCAGACTGTAATTATCATAATTTGTGTAATTATTTTACTTGCGATGAATTTGTTATTCAGAAAATATTTTCATCAGGTGGAAATAGTACATATCATATTACACCTAATAATAAGCAAACTCTAAAAGAAATTTTGGCAAATAAAAATGAAAACTATATGTTGTCTCCCTTTTTATCGAATTCAGTATCTATAAATATTCATGCCATTATAGCTGGAAGCAAAATACAATTGTTCCCCGCATCTATTCAGATTATCTGTAACAGAGAAGGTAAATTTCTATACTCTGGAGCAGACTATATATGTTTCCGACAATTATCTGAGCAGGTGAAACAAAATGTTAATGAAGACACATTAAAGATTGCTTCTTTACTTCAAAAAAGAGGGTACAGAGGTGTGGTCGGCCTTGATTTCCTGTTGCATGAACATAAATTATATTTTGTAGAAATAAATCCAAGGTTTCAGGCATCGTCGGATTTAATTAACAGATCACTTAGCCAAAAGTATAAAACATCATTACAGAAGCTTCATTTAATGGCGTTTGAAGATACACTATCACAAGAAAACCTTCTTTTAAGTGTTGACTATAGTAATTTTGCGTATACTTCAGATAACATATCTTTACAGCGTTTGAGTAAAGTGATATGCTCTGATGAAATTTTTCATAAACAATTCGACGGATATAATTTATGTGAAAAAGAATATGAAAATCAAGACGTATATCTCTGTCGGTGTGTTTTTGACAAGAATATTTGCACTATAAACAACGATAATATTCTTTTGCATCCCAATATATTTACAGAAGAAATTGCGCCTTATATTGTATCTCATGTGCACAGCCAAAAAGAAAAAGTAAAGTTTGCGCTACTCAACCATGGAGTATCGTTAAGCGGGACGGCATTATTATGGACAAAAAAGCACGGCATTATTAAAGAAGCTGTATTCGATGCTATTGATATAACTATCTTTGACCATATAAAAGTTAACGTCCCATTTTCATGTAAATTCAACTCTATAAGTCCATTCACAATTGATCTTATAGAAAATGAATTGTATTTATTGTTTGATGAAAAAATTATTACAAAAGTACAAATTGACCTTATATTACCTCAATTAATTAATAAAAAAACAGCTTCGGGCATTCCGTTTTCTGCGATTTATCATTTTGCAACGGATAGAATCAGGATAAATCCTGCTCCTGTGTGCATATACAAAATTAATAATAAACCTTGCCTATTTTGTAATCTCCCAGAAGAAAATTATAGATATAGTTTAAAAGATATAAAGGAAGTAATTGACTATTGTCTGGAATACATTGATTTTAGACATTTTTTAATAGGTGGAGGAACATATTCCTTGGAAGGTGGATGGGAAATCATCAGACAGATTGCACAGTATATCAGGAGAAAATGCAACAAAGATATATATCTAATGGCAATCCCTCCTAAAGATACTTCTATATTAGATGCATTAAAAGAGGCGGGTATTACAGAGGTGGCTTTCAATCTTGAAATCTTTGACAGACAGATTGCACAGCAGATAATGCCAGGAAAGGGCAGGATCTCTCTAGGCCAATACAATAGAACTTTCCGACATGCAGTATCTTTATGGGGAAATACTGGAAAAGTCAGATCCCTTCTGATCTATGGTTTTGATACGGATAATAATTTTTGCAAAGGGCTGGAAGATTTGTGTCGTATGGGCGTGGAACCTATCATCTCCATTTTCAGACCTTTGGCAAATACCCTATTAGAAAACGAAAATCCTCCAGCTACACTCGATATATTTGATGTTTATTCTAAATGTAAAAAAATAGCAGAAAAATACTCTTTAAAATTAGGACCTGACTGTGTTGAATGCCAAAATAATACATTAAGCTTTTCTGAATAATATCTATTTATTGCTCCGAGTTTTTTGTTCGAATTTGTAATGAAGGACTTCTGGAGCAATTGCTTTTGCATCATCAAGTGTATTACACTTGATATTATGTTCTATTTTAGTAACTGCATATCTGGAATTGTTTTTTCTCTTTTTTTCCTCCAATTCCAGACGTTTCAATTCGATATCTAGTTTCTTTTCTTCTCTTTCATAGTTAAGCATGTCATTTTCCTTCCATACCTTTTGCGTTTCAAGTATATTTTTGCATATATCTACGAATTTATTTCCTACAGCAAATAGCCCATATAGGCTTGTAAGGAATGATAAAACATAGGGAAGGGTGTCAATAAACGTAATATATAGTTCGTAAGGGGAATTGTGCCTTAGTTCAATACAATCCGTATGTTGCTCTGAACAGTTATTGCGGATAAGTATATTAATTTCATTATAAAGTTCATTTACAGATGCTAAATCATCTTTATCTATATTTGTTCTTACCTGTACTTCGACCCGTTGAGTAGAATTAGATTCAGAATTATTCAGCAATAGTTCCCTAATAGCACCTATGTGTATCATATATGAATGTAGTGTATTTAAATCCCAGTTTGTGTTAAAGGACAAGCCAGTAATCATATTATAGATTTCTTTTAATTGATAAGATGTATAGCTTTCATTCGTACAGACCAAACGGCAAAAATGTTTTATCATACGGAAATCAAAATAATCGCAGGCTTCCTGTATACCTACTTTTATATATTCAAACGCTTCCTGATGCTTTCCTAAAGCCATAAGGATATTGGCTAACGGAAAATACTCCCCATGAGAATAATAATATAGGGCTAAATCTTCATATAATGCATAATATTCAGAGGCGCTTACATCTCCTTTATCCGTATAGATCATTACATTATCTGTAGTAGTTTTAATAAAATACGGTGCACCAATAATGTATGCAACTTGATAAGGTGGTAATTTAACATCATTCATTTTCAGGTTTTTAATCTGCATATATTCCAGATTTATATGTGCCAGATCAACATGTTCGATTCGACACATATAAAACAATGAATTTTCCAGAGTATTGGAATAAATTTTACAAGATTCGAAAGTGCAGTTTTCAAAATGACAATCATATAATGTGGACTGTTTAATAGTTATATTATTAAAAACACAGTCTATGAATATACTGTGACTAAAATTAGCCCCTTTTATTAAGCTCTTAGAACTGAAAGTACATTTATCAAAATAGCAACTTTGAAAATTTGCTCCCGAAAAATTGCATTTATGAAAATACGTTTCTTTAAATTTTGAACCAGTTCCTGCAGTGGCAACGAAACAGGTATTTTTGAAAGTGGTTCTTTTAACATTAATTCTTTTTAGGCTTTTCCTTTTCAAATTACATGAAGGAGTTGCATTCAAAAATTGTTGAAATAACTGTCCATTATAGACATCTTTATCGGGTAATTGCTTCTCGATATTCGCTTGGGCACGTTCAATTTGAGCTTTACTGATTTTATTTATCATTTGTAATACCATTCCTTTTTGATTAAATATATTTAGGAATTATGATTTGTAT
>CAMLYR010000111.1 GCA_946491915.1 uncultured Clostridium sp. | reverse complement strand
GAATCCGAGACGAATGCCCTTAAGGTGTCAATCATAAAAACAGCAGATCCAATCAAGGAAAAAGTATTTTTTTGCTATTATCGGCTGGCAAAGGGCATCTCCGGCATACTATCGTATGCAAAACAAGGCGTCAGGCTATGGTTCCGGCCAAAACGTCCGGCATACCATCAACTCTGCCTTAAGCTGGCTGTTTGAATAGATAAAAGAATAGTTCTCCTCAAGCCCGGTTCCGGCGGGCTTATTAAAGTGTCTCTATTTTTGGTACTGCCGTTCTGAATCCCTTAAAAATGCGGCAGATTGACACTTTGGGAAGACATATTCATTTTTTTATTGCAGTTTACGGAAACTCAAGCTTTCTGATATATTGACAGACATTAAAATCGGGCGTATAATACAAAAAGTCATTTAGAATTTATTCGAAATGAGAACGTGGTGATAGAAATGAGCTTACCTAATGTATTCAAAGCACTAAGTGATCCGATAAGACGGGATATATTGATACTGTTAAAAAAGAGAGGGGAAATGTCAGCCGGAGAAATAGCTGCTGAATTTGATATTTCAAATGCGACGATTTCATATCATTTATCCTTGTTAAAAAAGGCTGATTTAGTATTTGAGAAAAGACAACAAAAGTACATATACTATAAACTTAATGTATCGGTATTTGAGGATATTGTTCTTTGGTGTATGCAATTTAATGAAGGGGCTGTTAATGATGATGAAAAAAGATAGGAAAACGCTTTTAATTACTACATTAGTATGTGTTTGTACCTTGTTTGTTTATATAGCATTTTACAAATTCTTTCCTTTGGTAGATACACCGGTATTGGATTATCGCATTGATTTTATTTTATTAACAGGAATTGCTTTTAATATTATTCTTAATATAGGGTTAAATTTTACGGTTTGTAAAAAGATGGGAGCGAAATTTTTGGTTGGATTAGGAAAATGGATTATGCCATTTACAGCAATTTTTTTGCTGCTTATATCCATCTATTCCAGCATGTTTCCAACATCTTCAATTACAGATAGTGCGATTTATGTTTTTGTTGGTTTGTTATTTATTATGAGCGGAAATTATTTTCCTAAAAATCATGTAAATCCATATATAGGTTTAAAATTTCCGTGGCTGTTTAATGATGAGAAAAGTTGGGATAAAACTCATAAATTAGCTGGTTATACATGGATTCTAGCAGGTATCATTTGCATTGCCCAACTTTTTATTAGTCCACTGAAAGTAGTATCCATTCCATTAGTCATTATATTAGTCGGTATCTTGCCGCTGGTATATTCTCTAATGCTGCATTATACGAGGAGGTAATGAAAATGAAGAAACATATAGCCATTGGTAGTGTCATCTGCCTTGCAACCTTGTTAATCTTTTTAGTCTTTTGGGGGCAATTACCAGCAGATGTACCGATTCATTTTGATTCTGCAGGTAATGCAAACTCTACATTGCCAAAAGCAGTTGTAGTATTTGGTATTCCTTTGATTTGTGCATTATTAAATCTTATTTCGGGCTTTTCTTTAATCAAAAAGAAAGAACCCAAAATATTCATGTATTACATAATACCTGTGATTGCGATTATTGTAGCAGTTGTAGTTCTAATACTGTCATTATAAGCGTATATATTGAGATTATGTGTCTTGTGGCATATAGAAATGGGATGGAATTATTTTTTTGCTTATCATTTTGAAAATTTTCAAAATGATAAGCAAATCTAAAGGAGGCTTTCTCACTATGCTAGAAATTAAAAATTTAACCAAAACATATCCTAATGGGAAGAAAGCAGTATCAAATCTGAGTATGACCATAGAAGATGGTGATTTATTTGGATTTATAGGTAAAAATGGTGCTGGAAAAACGACTACGCTAAAAGCCTGTCTTACGATACATGATTTTGATTCTGGCGATATTCTTTTAAATGGAATATCCATCAAAACGGCTCCAACAGAATGTAAAAGAAAAATGGCATATGTTCCTGATTCTCCAATTTTGGAAACATATCTGACCGGATTACAGTATCTAAATTTTATTTGTGATATTTATGGCGTACCAACACATACTCGAAAGAAAAGAATTTATGACTTGTCTGAACGTTTAGGTATGAGCGATAAACTGAACGATTTGATTTCTTCTTATTCACATGGTATGAAACAGAAAATTACTTTAATAGGTGCGTTTGCTCATGCTCCCCTTTTGCTGGTTTTAGATGAACCTTTTGTTGGACTAGATCCGGAAGCATTTATACAGTTAAAATATTTAATGAAAGAATTATGTTCTTCAGGTGGTTCTGTTCTATTTTCAAGTCACATTCTGGATGTCGTTGAAAAAACTTGTAATAAGATTGGAATTATCCAAGATGGAAAATTAATCAGGAGTGGAAGTACAAAAGAAATTTTAGGGACAAGTGATTTAGAGGATGTTTTTATGGAGATAAACGGAAAATGAAAACATTGAATTTGCTTATTAAAAGAGAATTATTACAAATTTTTAAATTTAATAAAATTTTACATGGTGAAAAAAAGGAAAAAAGAGTTTACATTTCTATTTCATGTACCATTTTAGTAGGTATGTCCATATTCGCAGTTTATTGGTTTAAAACAATTTATCAAATTTGTTCGATATTTCAATCATCACAAGAAGTATTAAACTATTCTATTTATCCCTTAACGCTTTTGTGCAGTTGCATAATCTTTTTTTCAACAATTATAAAAGGGAGTGGTGTACTGTATTCAGATAAGAGTATTGATATATTATTTGCATATCCAATAAAAGAACGTGATATAGTTGTTGCAAAACTTTTTTGCCTATATCTGTGGGGGCTTGCTATATCTATTGCCCTGCTGCTTGTTCCGTTAATCCGCTATGAGTCATTCCAATATAATATTTTATTTAGTATTATGGATTGTATACATATACTTGTGTCGCCGATTATACCAGTATTACTAGGAGTGATTTTTGGGTATATCATACACAGCCAGTTTGCAAAGTTTTTTCGGTCTATCTCATATGTCCGCAGTGTTTTATATCTGATTTTATTTATTGTATTTATGGTATTGGTGCTTTTTGCTTTTAATAATATAAATCTCAACTTTTTATATGAACAGATCATTGGAGTTGATGATATTTGGATTATGATTAAGGGGGCATTTTTTACTCATGAAATAGAAACGCTCTTATCTCTAACTATGGTATTATTAATTGGCGGTTTGCTATTTACTTATATTTTGATGACTTACAAAAAGAAATGTATACGAATACAAATATCCAGCGAAAGAAAATCTGAAAAAAAACAACCATTAAGGGAAAAAACCAAGTTATATTCTCTTTTAATAAGGGAAATGAAACGATATTTTTCAATTCCTGTGTATGTAATAAATACCATGCTGGGAATTGTTTTGCTTCTGTTATTTACTGTATATTCATGCTTTGAGCCTAAAGAAACTCTTAGGTACGTAGAAATGATAGGAAATATTTTTAAAATTCAAAATATTAAAATTCTGCTTATTTTTGCAATAAGTTTACTGATTGTTTTGTCGAATACTACCTATGCCAGTATTTCAATAGAAGGTAAGAACCGTGATGTATTAAAGGCATTTCCCATATCACTGAGGGAATTATTAACAGCAAAATATTTATTCCATCTCTCAATGACAATTCCTGTTATATGTATAGTAGCATTTGTTATGGAAATAGTTTTTAAAATGAATATAGCAGAAATGATTTTGTGCTTGGCATTACCAATTACGGTTTCCGCATTTGCTGGGATGTTAGGCTTATTTTTAAATCTATTATTTCCTAATTACAATTGGGAAAATGTAACCTATATTATTAAGCAAAGCATACCTGCGGTTTCAACGATTTTTCTTAGTATTTTGATTATTGGCGGTTCGATATGGTGCTTAATGAAATTTTTTAATCTACATATGTTGATTGCGTCATATATTTTGATGGTTCTTCTTTTGATCTTAACAATTATTTTGGCTCTATGTTTAAGGCGAATAAGAAAAAATTTTTAATTCATAAAGTGGGGACTAAAAATGACAGAAGGTTCATTAAATCTTTGTTTTAAAGCGTTATCTAGTGAGACAAGGCGAAAAATCCTTTCCTTATTGGCGAAAAAAACTCTTAGTGCTGGAGATATAGTTAAAAATTTTAATCTAACTGGAGCTACTATATCACATCATTTAAAAATACTGTCCGAAAGCAAGCTGATTAAAAGAAAGCGTATGGGGCTTAGTATATATTATTCTCTGAATATTACAGAATGGAACTTTATAAAAAATTGGTTTAATTGCATTTAATAATTTGTGTGGGTAAAAGATTATGAGTGGATTAAATAAATATAATGAAATTTCAGAGACAATTAAATCTGATATTTTTAATGGTAGACTAAAAGAAAATATGGCACTGTATATTTCAGATAAACTGACCATCCTTCACGGTCAATCTGATCACCTTTCACG
>CAMLYR010000110.1 GCA_946491915.1 uncultured Clostridium sp. | reverse complement strand
TTGCCGTGGCAAACAAATAATACTTTTATCATAAACGAAAATCCTCCTAAAATGCCGTGTTCTGCCTCGATTTGCCGCAGTTTGCCGATTATAATTTTTGCTCTGAGATTGTTAAATTTGTCACAGAATGAGCAAAATGTGGCAAATCGGGGCAAGTTGAGGACATGAAACGTAGTCAAAACGTAGTAAGAACAGGGGCGTTTTACTACTGCGAATATACTGCCACAAGTACATGTCCGAGAGTAACATGGTTTAGTCTGAAATGCAATCTAATACCATTGAAACAAATCTTCTATATGTTTCATAAATTTTTTGCCAAGCTTCTTCAAATTTCAGATCATTATTATAAACTTTGTTGTGGTAGATATAACGTAAAAGATTGATTGTAGGCTTATCATCCGTCCTTGAATTTGGCATAATCTCATCTATAATAGCTTCTTTATTTTCTCCTGCAACTAATCTAGGACCATATAGTTCCCTAATATTAATAAAGTCATCCCACAGACAGGTTGCGTAATTCCCATAAAAATATAATTTCTCATCATAATCTTTTGAACTTACACTTAAAGCAGCCATTCTATTTACTGCAATATCATCATATCCCAAAGGAACCGGAAACATTTTCAAATGACTATGTGAGTAAAGTAACTTTGCAAAAGAATCATCTTGAAATTCGATAAGCCTCTTTTTTTCATATGTTTTGCTAAAGAGTAATACTAATTTCCCATCCGAATTTACGCTGATATTTTTGCATGGTAGCCAACGCATAAAAGGAAGATATTTCATTAATGTATCATTTAATCTTTCATTCTCAATTTTAAGCTCCGCAGACATAATCAAATCAGAAAAATTATTGACACCAATGAAACCATAAGTATTACCATATCCTGGAATATACGAAAGCTCTGATATAAGTGCTTTTTTCAGTGGTAACATTTCTGTTTCTGCACAAATTAACAAATATATTATCCTAGTCAATGGCACAGACAAATAAACATCTAAAGGACGCAGTATATATCCTTCCTCATCCTTTTTTAAATACTCAATATATCGGTTTCTTGCTTTTCTAAACGAATGAGCCAATATGCCCACAAAAACTGAAGTATATATTTCTCCAAAAGCCTCTCCAAAGTCACGAAACCTATAATTATCATTAATTTTATATAACTCATGCTCTGAACAATTTATAAATACATCTGCATATTCAGCCTTGAAAACTGCCCTAAATATTTCATAAATATATATTTGATCATTTTCATTATCAAAAACCTCTAAAGCCTCATCGATAAATTCAAATAGATAAGTCTCTTCTTTAATGACTTTATTTGAATTGTTTTCTTCATTAAACAATTCAAAGTCAAAGATATATTTAATTCGCTCATTATCTTCCAATAAATTCAAAACACTTTTTATTTGTTCTTCACAAGACCTTAGAAGCAAACAAAATCCATGCCTTAAAAGCAATCCCTTTATATCATCTTCACAATATATAAACGTGTTGTATTTATTTAAAAAAATAATTAGTCTTTCAGATAAATTAGGCATATCTATATCAATTATTTTTTTTGTTAACCACGGTTTCATAAATTCATTAATATTGTTATGCCATTCTTTAATATCATTATCCGTCAATAACGAACTTAACACTGAATAATAAACCTCTGCCATATAAGTTCTCGCTTTTGAAAATATGTCTTTATTATTTTCCATTTGCTCTTTTGACAGATTATCTCTAGAAATATTTAATATATTTTTTGTATTACCGCCCCAATAATTAACTGTATCGGGTGTCATGCAGTAACCACTATATGATATCTTTGCATTTTCAACTTTAAACCCTTTACAAAAAACTCTACAACTAGTATTTTCTGATACTTTCAATGAATACACAATTGAAATGGCATTTTGCCTATCCCATAATACGATATGCTCTCCACCCATATCAATGGCAAAATCATAATAGTCATTGCTACGCAAATTTCCAAATACATTATTTCGCCTATCAGCCCTAAAAAGCAATCCAATGTACCTATCTTGATACAACTTATTGAAGGTAATTACATTATCACGATTAAATTTATATGTAATGTGGAACAAAGATGCATCTATCATATGTGTCAACGTATCTTGAAGCATTCTACAGAAATTACTTTCTGGGCGTTCAGCTAAAGGATCCTCATGCCGTTCCTCTGTCAGTTCATTTTGCATGCAACTAGAAACATTTACAGAAAACTCCATTCTAGTCCCATGATTGCAATTACAAAACCTAATATCTTGCTGTTCCGCAACGCTCATAAAAACGTAGCCATCTAATTTACCAGAATGCATATTAATGTTGTACACTGTTTTATCAAATTCCGTACGGGTTTGAATAAACAAAGTATCTGTCACTGCAAAAACTGAGTGTAATCCAATGCCAAATGCTGAAGTTGGCTTAAGCCATTCCGGCATCCTATTTATAACATCATCATCCAAATCATTACGAAAACCAGTGTCTATAATTCGTTTTTCTACATCATCTTTACTTATTCCAGTTCCGTTATCTTCAATTACAAAATTAGCAAATTGATCTTTATCATTATGTTTTACATGTATTTTAACCTGATAGTAATCAAATACATGTTTATCTGAAAAATCAAACGGTTGTATCATACTGTAATCAATTCGCCCATTGTTTTCTAAATGTTTCAAAAGATGATTCCATCTTCCCGACAATATATCTGCCCAAAACTGTTTCTTCATTGCATCAATGCTATTTTGCAATAATTCTCTAACAAATGTAAATTTGTTATTATACAGATTATGACCCTCAATGAGTTCATATGCCTTTTCATTACTAAACGAAAACCGCATATTTTTCTTAGAAGATATTGTTTCCTTTCCTTCAACCAAGATTTTGTAACTCAAACTTGGTGTCAAGGCCTCCATATCATAAATATAAAACTCATTCCAATATAGTTTTATATTTTTGACAATATCTACCATCCAACTTATCCAATTTTGTGTTTCAAGAAGGATCGAATCACAAAAATCTTGTAATTCCTTGTCTGTAGGCGCTACAAATACACGCCCATTTCTTAATTCATCCTTAATTTTTCTGTTTTGTATATCAAAAACTACTGAAATCAAGTCCTTTTGAATAACAAACGATGTTACAGATTCATGTTTAAAATAATGAACTAAATTACTTTTAGTTAATCCGCCGAAAACTTCTATTGCCATTGAATTGAATCTGCCATTATCTAAATCGCAAAGATCACCAAGACATAATAATGCAGCAATAAACCTAGGATGAAACACATAACCCAAAAGGCTATCCATAGGTTCCAAAAGTTCAAGCATTTCAGTAAAAGAAATTCCATGTGAGAAACATATTTTTCCAATAACTTCTTGTATTCTTTGTGGAATTTTTCCATCACTGTTCATAACGCTATTTAATGCTTGCTTTAATTCCTCCCTCTGAGGAAGAAGTCTTGCACGTTCAGGGTGTTTACGTCTATAAAATTCCGAAGCGAGTAAAATAACATCTCGATAAATATGTACGGGCCAGTTAGGGCTATTATTTGCCCATTCTATAGAGCAAACATTTAAAGCAGCTTTTTTTAATTCACCATCACATGAATGCATACAATTATAAATATGATTTTGGAATTCCGGGCTTTTCCAATCTGATGCTAATTCTTTTCCTTGGACTAACATACCTAAATCGTGCATATATGCACATACCAACAACATCCATGTATCTGCTGGTGAGAGTACTTCAATGCGATTTCTACCTAATAATTTCTCAATTGCAGAAATAATGTGCTCAGAATGTTCATGTGAATGTTCACTATAATGTGGAAATAACGCAATAACTGGACGCAAATTTACTTCCATTTTGTCACGAATAATATGAAAAGACTCAAGTAACCTTCTCGCATTTATTTCAACTTCAGAATAATTTTTTAAGTGCTGTTCAAGGGTAAAAGTTATATTAGGAACATATCCAAAAATAGCTCTATAATCAATCATAAATATCTCCTCTCTTGTTTGTCAAAAGATCGTCTTCCCTATCTGTATATCAAGATTAATATCACACAGTACAACCTTTTTCATCTTTATTTAAGCAATTAGAAATAAAGTTTCTGCTTATTTTTATATCAAAACTGCTACACTTTAAAATCTGTCTATCTATATTTATCATCAGTATCAGCACCTATATTTAAATTTATCTCACTACAACTATCCATACAAAAACTGAAGATACCCGCATAGCAAACAAACATTATTTTTTACATTCATAATTATTTTCCCTTAAATGCCACGTTTTGCCGCAATTTGCTCCCAACGGTACCACGCCATAATATAAGATGTAATTAAATCGTAGTAAAAACGGTGTAAACACCGTTTCCACTGCCGCGATTTGCACCGTTTTGACGCACTTTGCGTTGGCTATGAATATTTGCCGAGCGATTTGCCGTGGCACACGAAAAGCACTCGTATCATATTTTAAAGTCCTCCTAATTTG
>CAMLYR010000109.1 GCA_946491915.1 uncultured Clostridium sp. | reverse complement strand
TATGAAAATTTAGCTTATACAAAATTGTGTAATGGCTTTATATTCTATATTTTTTCTTATTCAATTTTTAAAAAGGGAAAAATGAGTCCGTCCCCAAAATCCCTCAACGTCCCATTGTCACTTTTTTCATGATAATTCATTTTCAATTGTTAATAATCGATTATATTTTGCCACTCTATCTGTTCTACAAGGTGCTCCTGTTTTTATTTGCATACCGTTTATACCAACAGCAATATCTGCAATTGTCGTATCTTCTGTTTCTCCTGATCTATGAGAAATAATCGTTTTATATCCATTTTCTTTCGCCATTTGTATCGTATCTAATGTTTCTGTTAAACTTCCAATTTGATTTGGTTTAATTAAAATAGCATTTGCTACTTTTTTATCAATTCCTCTTTTTAATCTTGACATATTGGTTACAAATAAATCATCCCCCACTAGTTGTATCTTATTTCCTAACTTTTCAGTTAATATTTGCCAATTATCCCAATCCTCTTCAGCTAACCCATCTTCTATGGATACAATGGGATATTTATTACATAAATCTACTAAATAGTCTATCATCTCTTCATTACTTTTTAACATATCTGTTTTCCAAAAATAGTAGCCATCTTTTCCTATTTTTTTAGCTTCTTCTTTCATTTCTGTACTTGCCACATCTAATGCTAAAGCAATTTCTTTTCCTGGTTCATATCCTGCTTTTGTTATTGCTTCCATAATCACATCTAATGCCATTTCTTCATTTTCTAAATTAGGTGCAAATCCACCTTCATCTCCAACTCCTACTGCAAATCCTTTTTCTTTTAATACTTTTTTCAGAGTATGATAAATTTCAGCACCTCTTCTTAATCTTTCTGCAAATGTGATATCTCCTATCGGCATAATCATGAATTCTTGTATACTAATATTATTTTCTGAATGCTTTCCTCCATTTAATATATTCATCATAGGAATAGGTAATTCTTTGGCTTGAATTCCTCCTATATATCTATATAATTCCATACCTAATGTATTGCTTGCTGCTTTTGCCACTGCTAATGAAACACCTAATATTGCATTTGCTCCTAAATTTGATTTATTTAATGTATCATCTAATCGTATCATTTCTTCATCTATTTTTCTTTGTTCAAATACATTCATTCCGATTGTCTTTTTACTAATTTTTTTATTGACATTCTCAACGGCTTTTGTAACTCCTTTTCCTTGATAACGATTTTTTTCTCCATCACGTAATTCCACTGCCTCAAAACTTCCTGTAGACGCACCTGAAGGAACTGCTGCTACACCACATACACCTTCTTCTGTTATCACTTCTACTTGAATAGTAGGATTTCCTCTTGAATCTAATATTTCAATTGCTTCTACACTTTTAATTAACGAATTTTTTTTCATAAAACCTCCTTTTGAGCACTCCTGCTCTAAAAAATATTCTATTTACATATATATACAGTTTTTACAATTTCATGAAATCTATACAACTTTATATAAATTATTGCAAAAATGACATTTAATGATAGCTATAATTTTTTACACCTTGTGTGTCGCAATCTACAAACAAAAAAATTGTTGATTGCTCCAATCGCACTCACTAACGTTCGTTTGATCGCTTACGCGGTATTTAAAAATTATAGCTATCATTAAATGTCATTTTTGCAAATTATGAATACAAATTAACTTGCTTTTTTATTTCTTAATTCATATGCATATTGTAGAGTAACTTCATTAATTTCTCCAGAAGAAATTCTAGCAATTTCTTCTATGACCTCATTTTCTTTTAATAATTTAATTTGTGTTTTTGTTCTCTCCTCTTTGATATTTTTACTGATAAAATAATTATAGTCTGCAACTGCTGCAATATTTGGTAAATGAGAAATACACATTACTTGATGTTTTTTGGCAATCGCTTTTAATTTACTTGCTACAGAATTAGCAGCTTTTCCGCTAATTCCTGTATCAATTTCATCAAATACCAATACAGGTATCTTATCTGTATCTGCTAATACTTTTTTGATTGCCAACATAGTTCTTGACATTTCTCCACCTGATGCAATTTTTGATAATTCTTTCTCATCTTCTCCTAAATTAGTGGTAATATAAAATTTAACAATATCTTTTCCTGTTTTGAAAAATTCATCCTCTTTATATTCTACTTTTACATTGATTTTCGCATTTTTCATTTCTAAATCAACTAATTCTTGATTAATACATTTACTTAAATTTTCTGCATATTCTGTTCTGATATCACTCATCTTTTTACCTAATATATTCATTTCTTTTTCTATCTTTTTTAATTCTGCTTTTAATTTGTTGTTATACTCTTCTAGATTTTCTATATGTTCAATTTCTTCTTGTATTTGTTTGTTGTACTCTAATATCTCTTGTATACTATTTCCATATTTTCTTTTTAATGAATAAATAATATCTAATCTTTCTTCTATATGGTTTCTTTCTTCTTCATCAAAATACACATCTTCTTTATATCCATTAATATCTCTTGCTAATTCTTGTAATTCATAATAGGAACTCTTTAAACTATTACTTGCTTTTTCATATTTTTTATCAATACCTTCTATCTTCTCTAAAGCACGAATTGCCATGCTTAAACTATCTATGGTATTTTCAGATAATAAATTATCTGCTTCATTTAAATTCTCAACAATCTTTTCTGAGTTTAAAAATAAGTTTCTTTTTTCTTCCAATCCTTGTTCTTCATTCTCCTTTAGTTTTGCTTCTTCAATTTCTTCTGTTTGATATCTCAATAAATCTAATTTCCTTTGTCTTTCTTTATCATCTCCATAATTTTGTTTTAATTCTTCTTTGATTTCTAAATAGCGATTGTATAATGTTCTATATGTTTCCTTATCTTTTCCTAAAATTTCTGCTCCAATAAATCCATCTAAATATTTTAAGTGTAATTTACTATCTAAAAGATTTTGGTTATCATTTTGTCCATGAATTTCAATAAATTGTTTCATAAAATCTTTTAATTCATTGACTGTTACCATTCTGCCATTAATCTTACACATGTTTTTACCATTTACATTGATTTCTCTTGAAACAATAATATTTCCTTCTATGGCTTTTTCATTTTCTGGACAATACAAACAAAGCTCAACAAAAGAATTTGTTTCTCCTTTTCTAATCATCTCTTTGGAAAATCTTCCACCTGATATAATTTGAAGAGAGTCAATAATTAAAGTTTTTCCAGCTCCTGTTTCACCTGTTAAAACATTTAATCCTTTATTAAAATCTATAGTCAAATCTTCTATAATCCCTATATTTCTAATATGTAAAGATGATATCATAATTCGTTCCTCTACTTTCTTTTTATTGAATACTACACTTTCTGTGCAATGCATTTTTCATGAAAGGGAAAAATTGTTTCATGAAAAAATGTTCGCCTTTATTGTATACACAATTTAAAAAATTGTCAATACTTTTTGCGAACATTTTTTCTTTTTTGTTTTTAGTTTTTTATTTATGTTGTTTTAACATCCATATAATTTTGCTATATTCTAAAATATAATCATCAATTAAACTAGAAGTTGCATATATATGATGTTCATCTGCTAATTTCTTTATTGTCATTGCTTTTTGTAATAAAGTTTCAAAATCTTTTAATACTTTATCTAAAACAATTTCTCCTTCTATTTTTGCATTTTGCGCTTCTTCTATACATGTTTTTTCTAAATAATCTTTCATTGTTCCCAAAGGTTGTTTATCTAATGTTAATATATGCTCTGCAATTTCATCAATTTCTTCATTAATTTTGTCATAATATTCTTCTAGTTTTTCATGTAGTACAAAGAAGTTTTTTCCCTTTACATTCCAATGATAATTTTGTAATTTTCTATAAAATACATTTAAATCTGCTAAAAATTCATTTAGCTTATTTACCATTTCTTCCATTTTTTTCACTCCTATCTTTCATTTTATATGTACATTTTTTCCGTTTTTTTATTTTTTTATACAATTAAATATTATATTCATATTTTTTATATATTTGCACATAATAAATTTAGAAAGAAATTTGCAAAACTATCTATTTATTTGCAAATATATAATAATTTTTTCAAGGAGGTAAAAAATGAATAGACCAGAATATATTTTAAATGAAATTAATAAAGGGATAAAAATGGGAATGGACTCCATTTCTACAATTGCCGAGAAAGTAACAGATGACCAATTAAAAGATGACTTACAATCTGAATATAATCAATATAATGAAATTTTAAATGATGTAAATGCAGAACTTGGAAAATATGAAGAATTTCCTAAAGAATTAAATCCCGCACAAAAAATGATGGGATGGTTTGATGTTCAAATTAGTACAATGACTGATGATTCTGATTCTAAAATTGCTGAAATGTTAATTAAAGGAACCAATATGGGAATTATTGAAGGTGTCAAATTGTTAAACAATAATCCAGAAACAACTCCTGAAATAAAAAATATTTTAACAAACTTTATCCAATTTCAAGAAAATAATGTTGAAAGATTAAAAAAATATTTATAAATGTGATGTCCAATTGGGAATCTTTCTGTTTGGGACATTTTGAGGGATTTTGGGGACGGACTCATTTTTCCCTTTTTCTAAATTTAATTAGGATAAAAATATAGAATATAAAAAAAATGAAACGATTTTGCGTATCTAAATTTGAAACTAGAAATTCTTAAAGAA
>CAMLYR010000108.1 GCA_946491915.1 uncultured Clostridium sp. | reverse complement strand
TATAAAAGAAGAAAACTGTGGAATCAAAAAAGCAGTAGAAAATGGAGAGATTGATAAAGCAAGATATGAAAGATTTTGCAAAATATATCAAGAATTAAAAGAAAAGGAGGAAAGAAAATGGTAGAAGTTTCAACATCAATTCTTTCAGTAAAAAAAGGAGAGGAGTCAAAAACATTTTTTGCATTAGAAGCATCTAAAACAGATTATTTTCACATAGATGTTATGGATGGTGAATTTGTGGAAAAAAACACATATAAAACTATGTTAGAATATGCTTCATATATTAGAAGAATATCTAATGCACCATTAGATGTTCACTTAATGGTAAATGATATCAAACAAGCAGTAGATGATTTTAGTGCAGTAGAGCCAAATATCATAACATTTCATTTAGAAGCTTGCAAAAATGAAGAAGAGGTATTTGAAATGATAAACTATATAAAACAATATAATTGTAAAGTAGGAATATCAGTAAAACCAAATACGAAGATAGAAGAAGTTTATAAATATTTACCATATATCCATATGTGTTTAGTTATGACAGTAGAACCAGGAAAAGGTGGACAAAGTTATTTAAGTGAAATGACAGAAAAGGTAAGAACATTAAAAAATTATATTGACAATAACCATTTAGAAATAGACATAGAAGTAGATGGCGGAATTAATTTAAAAACAGCACCAGAAGTCAAGAAAGCAGGTGCGAATATTTTAGTTGCAGGAACAGCGATTCTAAATGCAGTAGATTATAAGGTGATTATAGATAAATTGAAAAAAGAAGAGTAATTGACAAATCATAAATATAGCAAAAATGAAATTAGAAAAAGAAGGACTCTGACGATGCAGATTCCTTCTTTTGAAATATTTATTTAGAATTTTAATTATTATTTTTATCTGTTTTTTTATCTTTTACAGTTTTATCAGATTTATTTTTTTCTTTTGATTTATTAGATTTATTTTCTTTTTCCGTTTTAGATTCAACTTTTTCTTTTTTCTTTTCAGAATTTGAAATCTTTTTGTTAGAATCTGAATTATTTTCATCAGATTTATCTTTTATTAAAATACTATAAGAAACATTACCAATTCCCCATATAATGGTGATTAGTGAAATAACCATACCTACATAAGGGATTAAAGTCAATAGCCAGAAGATGATAGTAGTAACAATTAGAAATCCTAATTTATATAAATTTTGTGTAATTTTTAATTTATTGCAAATCATAGTATTAACATTGATGATTGCAACAGATGTACTAACAAAGAACAAGATAACTAATACACAAAGTAATAACATTGTAAACTGGCTAGTGATAGGAATTAGTGAGATGATGACAGATAATAAAGCAATAACAATTGGAACAATTATTCCTAATCCTATGATTTGTAAAGCTTTTCTCAATGTTATAGGATAACTTGTGTTATGTAATAATTTTGGAGAAAGCCATAATCCAATTAACCATATAATAATTGCAGATACTAATATAGCACCTAGAGAGTAGATATAGTTTGAAATATTAACTGTATTATTTTTTAGTGCAGTAAAATGTGTTTCTCCAGAAACATGCCCATCTGGGATTGCAATTTCTTCATCAGAAAAATAATTTAAATCTCCTTGTATACTTCCATAAGATGTAATACTAGCTGTGTCTTCTGTACTTGGCTTTTCTTTAAAATTGATAGAAGAGCAGTTAACAAAAACATTTCTTCCAATCATACTATTAACATTAAGTGTATTACAGATAGTTCTAACATCTCTGTAGACAAATCCGTCAATGGTTAATGTATCACCAATAGAATAGATGTTGTATGCAACACCTTTTACATGAATGGCATTGGCACATGCAAATAAGTTACTTAAAATGTATCCATTTTCTTCAATATTAATGGTATCAGCAAAGATAAATGCATCTCCACCAATTTGAGAATTAATTGTAACTGTATTTGCAATAATAAACAAATTTCCATCAACTGGCGTGTCGACAGTTACAGTATCTTGAAATAAATATTCGTCTCCTTCTTTTATCGTTACTGTTTCTTGCGTTTCACTTATAGGATTTACCTGATCAGTTGTTGTAGTTTCAACTGTAACTTCATTTTCAGCATTGACAATAGGTGTCAATAAAGAGATAAGTAATAAAGCAATTAAAGAAATAATTTTTATTTTCTTTTTTAACATAATATCCTCCTTTTAAATTAATATTAATAGAAATATATAACGTAAAAAGGATTTTGTCAATAATAAGAAACTTAACCTTGTTGTATACAGAAAAATCTAAATTTTGTCAAGATAAAAGCCGATTTTTCCTATACAATAAAAAATGACCAAGCGTTGGTCCCAATAGTCCCAACGCTTAATCATTGAGTTTTCTTTTCTGATTTATCAACAAAGTAAGCACATTCACTTGTTGTGGAAAAAATGGTAGGTGTGATACTAGAATAAGAACATTTACCATCTTTTTGATAAATACAATTTAGTGAACAATTAATATTTGTCAAAAAATCACCTCTATATAGTAGTATGTGGAAAAGATGAATAAATATACAAGATATAGTAATGTTCTTACAATGAAAAAACGTATTTATGAATGTACATTTTTCTTATAATGTTTACAATAATCCTTAATGGAACAAATATCACATTTTGGATTTCTAGCAATACAAGTATTTCTACCATGCCAAACAAATAAGTGGTTAATATCTTTTAAATAATCTTTTGGAAAAATCTTAATTAAATCTTGTTCTATTTTTTTAGGTTCTTTTTCATTAGATAAACCAATTAAATTAGAAATTCTCTTTGCATGGGTATCAACTGCAATACCTTCTGCAATTCCGAAAACTTCTAGTAAAACAACATTAGCCGTTTTTCTACCAACACCTGCTAGACTCATTAAATCTTCCATATTATTTGGTACTTGCCCATTGAATTTTTCTAATACTTGATTTGCACATAATTTGATATTTTTTGCTTTATTCTTAAAAAAGCCACAAGGATGTATAAAATCCTCAAGTTCTTTTATATCTATATTGGCAAAATCTTCTACAGTTTTACATTTTTTAAAAAGGGCAGGTGTTGTTTTATTCACTCTTTCATCTGTACATTGTGCAGAAAGAATAACAGCAACAACTGCCTGGAAAGGTGTTTCAAAATCCAAACTACAAGTAGCATCAGGATAAGTTTGTTTTAAAATTTCTACCATTTTTACTGCGTCTTTTTTGTTCATATATCATCCCTTCTTATGATTAATATAATTGTTTCTTTTTTGAATTTACTATATATTTTAAAGAAAAATTAGCGAAAAGTCAATGGATTAACAAGAGTAGTAGCTGATAGTCTGATTTATTTGTGATAATGGATAAGCAAAAGTAGTAATTGATTCTGATAGGATTAATAATAAAAATCTAGATTGATTTATAGTGAGATTTTAAAAGAGTTACCATAAATGTAACATAAAAGAAAGTTAAGAATATAATATACAAAAGAGAATGGAGGTAATAAACATGTTAAAATTATTAAAAAAAACACTTGCCATTTGTTTAATAGGTTTAGGATTAGGTATATTATTAGTTTTATTACTTCCAATAACAGGCTGGTTATTTATGATAGGAGTAGTAGTGGTATGCGTTGGATTTATGTGGTTAGCATGCTAATATAAAAGGAGGGATACATAGATGACAATTGTAGTTAAAAAAGTTCCAAAATTCTTGAGAGGATTTGTAAAGTTGATATTTGGAATAAAAGATAAGAATTAGAAAAATTTCACAGATGATTAAGATAAAATCTAATTTTCTATACAATAAGAAAAGTAGAGTTCAAAAAGATTCATTGAACTCTACTTAACATGTATCAAAAAAAGAGCTTATGCTCTCTTTACTTTTCCATCTCTTAAACATTTAGCACATACATAAATTCTCTTTGTTTCACCATTTTCTGTAACTTTAACACTTCTTAAATTTGGTTTCCAAGTACGTGGTGATCTTTTACTAATGTGAGAACGTGTAATGCTAAGTTTATTTCCATGATTAACTGATTTATCACATATTGCACATTTAGCCATTCTTAATTGCACCTCCTAATTTTTAAAATAAACTGACTATTAACAAGTTTAACACAAAAGTATGAAAAAAACAAGTATTTTTCAAAAAATATTTAAAAATCCTTGCAAATTAGGAAAAATGTGGTATAATAATTAAGCTATATGATTAAAGAAAGGATTGAATAAGAATGGAATGTAAAGTAGAAAAAACAAAAAACGCAAATGAAGTAAAATTAAATGTAACAATAGAAGCTGAAAAATTTGATGAGGCTATTAAAAAAGTATATTTTAAAAGTGCAAAATATTTTAATATCCCTGGATTCAGAAAAGGTAAAGCACCAATGAATATTGTTGAAAAATATTATGGAAAAGAAATATTCTATGAAGATGCTTTTAATGAAGTTGTTCCAGAAGAATTAGAAAAAGCAGTAGAAGAAAATAAATTAGAAGTTGTTAGTAGACCTGATATAGAAGTAACACAAATTGGACAAGGACAAGACTTAATTTTTACAGCTGTATTCCAAACAAAACCAGAAGCAGAACTTGGAAAATATAAAGGTGTAGAAATTAAAAAAATCGAATATAAAGTAACAGACGAAGATGTAGAACATGAATTAGGACATATGCAAGAACATAATTCAAGATTAATATCTGTAGAAGATAGACCAGTAGAAAAAGGAGATATTGCAAATATTAATTTTGAAGGATTTGT
>CAMLYR010000107.1 GCA_946491915.1 uncultured Clostridium sp. | reverse complement strand
AATGCTGTTTTAAAATATATATTATCTGCCTCAATTTCTATTTTGGCATCTTTTAGATATCCATCTTCAAGCACGTTTAAGCTCATGTAAAGTGTATCTTCTCCTTCCACCTCTTTACATGTTCCTTTTACTCTATCAGCATAACCATCCCCATTTAAATCTCTGGCAAAATACACACTAAACCTTACATTTTCACTTTGCGTTTCTTCATCCTTTTCTGTTAGTTCTCCATATGTCATGGCTCTTGCAAGTTCTGGATTTGTTGCAATTAAGTCTCTTCTTTTTTGTGTTTCATTTGCATGATAAATAGCAAGCATTACTATTGCAATGATTGTCAACATTGCTATTATGCTTGTTATTACTTTTGCTTTGTTCTGCACAATAGCTGTTTTTAAATTACTCATGCTTAATGCAAGTTTTTGGTGCATTGAAGTTTTGTGTGCTAAATTGCCTTTTTCTTTACTATTTTTGCCATTAAAACTTTTCTTCATATTTGCTCACCGACTCCTTTTTTTGTATGCTGTAAGTATATATTTATTTTAATATACTAGAGACTGTAAGTAAATATGTCGAAGGCTGTCAAATTTTGGCTTATTTTATCTTATTTTACGGATTCTTAGCATTTGAGAACTATTATGTAATATTATTTTTATTTTACAATTCCTTTACAATCCTTGTCATTATCTATGTTTTTACTAGGGAATGTCCTTTTGGGGACATTTCCGTTTTGTCCTTTTGGGGACGTTTCTGTTTGGGACATTTTTCTTTTTTAATTCCAATTTTTGGTTGTAGTGTTAGTGTACTTTTTTATCTTTTTTTCTTGTTGAGTAACTATTCAGTGGTATAGGTTTTTACTATTAAACTACATCACACAAAAAAAAGAGACGCCCCATTTGGACAAAATGTCCCAAACAGAAACGTCCCCAAAAGGACATATTTATTTTATTTTTTCTACTTTGATGTTGTCATTTATAGCTACAACTGTATAGGCATTCATCTTTTCAATATTTTTTATTTCCTCAGTACTTAAATATCTTTCGATTTGTTCTTTTGCTTCTTTTTGCTTTTCTTCTACCTTGTTTTCCTCACTCTTTTTTAAGTATTTGAATTCTACCATGATTGCTTGATATCCCTTGCTTTTATCCCTTGGGATTAATACAATATCTGGATATTCTCTTTCGACTTCTAATTCTGATTTTACTGTATAGATTTTTAAGTTCATGGCTATACAATAAAATATTAATTTCACATATTTCTCATCAAATCTTTGATAATCTCTGTTTGATAGATTTTTTAAATATCTTTGTAATATCTCTACAATTTTATCTATTCGTCCTTCTAATGCTGTTTCCTGCAATATCTCATTATATTCTCTATTTTCTATTTTCATGTCTGTTTCTTCATTTAAAATATTCATAAAATATTCTGAATATATTTCTTTCATTACTTTATTTGGTATGATTAATTCTGCTTTTCCTAATTTTTCTTCTGAAATCGTTAAATATCCTAAGTAATATAGCATAGATACTAGTTCTGTTTCTCCAAATTCTATTGCTGGATTAAACTTTTCTACAATATCTGCTAATATCCCTTCTCCTGATACTGTCTTTTCTATAATTTCTTCTCTGTTTTCTCCTTTGCATAAATCTAGCATCTTTCCTATTTTACTATAGTCACTTGCTATGTTCATATCTACCAATCGTTCTGGGATTCTTCCTAGTCTCACATAATCTTTTAGAAAATATAAGCACATATTTGAATTATATATTTTTTCTTGTGCATATAATGAAAATTTATATCCATCATAGTTTTCTTTCATAATTGGCAATATTTCAGCTTGTTTTTCTTTGGATATCATTTGATTTTCCATTAGTGTTTGTAATTCTGCTTCTGTAAATCCTAGCATTTCATTAAATTTTTCATCCATTGTTATGTCTGAACCTATATTAAATCCTGATGTTAAACTATCTAATGTAATTGGTGCAACTCCTGTTATAAAAATCCTGTCTACTACTGTTTCTGTTCCTTCTTTTAATATTTCATACCATTTTCTTACTTTTCCATTTTTTGATACTAAATCCTTAAATTGGTTTGTATTAAAACCTAACAATTCATTTGCAAAATGATCATATTCATCAATAATAACATATATTTTTTCTTGTGCTTTTTGTATATAAAATGCTTTAAATAAATTATCTAATATATCTTCTGCCTCTGCTTCTCTATTTACATAAAAATCTAATCCATATTTTTCTACAAATACTTTTATAGATGCACTAACTTTACTTTTAAACCCTTTGATTGTTGTTTCTACATTTGTAGTATCAATTCCTGAAAAATTAAATCTCAATATGTGATAACTATTTTTAAATTTGGTTGGATGCTTTCCAATATATGTGTCTTTATATAGTTCTTCAAACTTATCCGTCTTTTTTAAATCATAATAGTTTTCTATCATACTTGTAAATAATGTTTTTCCAAATTTTCTTGGGCGTAAAAACATAATTCTCTTTTCTGCTAAACCTTCTAGTTGCTCTATATATTGTGTTTTATCTACATAATAATAGTTATCTTCTATTAATTCTTCATAATTGCTTATTCCATAAGGTAATTTTTTCATTTTCTTTACCTCTCTTTCTCTTCGATGTCGCATAAGGATCTGATCCCAATGCGACATTAATTTTCTATTTCTGAAAAGTATTCATTAATTCTATTGATTAGTTCTTGTTTCGTTTCTTCCATTGTCATTCCTTCTACTTGTGCACCAGCTAATGTGATATGACCTCCACCACCTAGCTTTTCTAGTATAACTTGTACATTGATGTCTCCTATTGATCTTCCACTAATACATATCTTATTTCCTGCTTTTCCCATAACAAACGATGCGGTTATATCACTAATTGTCAATAATTCGTCTGCTGCTTTTGCACATATTAAACTCGCTTCTTTATCTTTCTTTTCATATGTAGCAATCGCAATTGTTTCATTGACAATTTCTGCTTTTTTTACAATGGTTGCAATTTTGTTAAATGTTTCTAAATTACTTTGGAACCATTTTTTTACTCTAATAATATTGACTCCACATCTACGCAAATATGCAGCTGCTTCAAATGTTCTAACTCCTGTTTTAAATGTAAAGTTCTTTGTATCCATCATGATTCCAGCATATAGGCTTTCTGCTTCGATGGTTTTTAAATCTACATGTACTTCTGCATATTGTAATAATTCTGTTACCAATTCTGCTGCAGATGAAGCGTATACTTCTTGGAATGTTAATGTTGCATTTTCTATATAGTCTGCACTTCTTCTATGATGGTCTATAATGACTATTTTATCTGTTCTTTTTAGCAATTCTGGTGCTTCTACATATGTAGTTTTATGTGTGTCTACCACAACTACTAATGTTTCTTTATCTATATTTTCCTCTGCTACTTCTTTTGTGATTAATATATCTTCATATTCTGGCTCTTTTGCCAAGTCTGCCTTAAAGCTTTGTAATGTGTTTGTTTCACTACTATCAATAATATATGCTTTTTTACCTAGGCTTTTGGCTAATCGATAAATTCCCATACTAGATCCCATAGAATCGATATCTGGATTGGTGTGTCCCATAACCATAACCTTACTTGCATCTTTTATTAAATTTTCTAATGCATGTGCCACAACCCTTGCTTTTACTTTTGTTCTTTTTTCTACTTCTTGGGCTCTTCCTCCATAGAATTTATAGATTTCATTTTCTCTAATAACGGCTTGGTCTCCACCACGACCTAATACAACATCCATTGCTGCCTGTGCTGATCTGTATTTTTCTTTATCTGTCATTCCGTCATTTGATACTGCTATACTTAATGTAATTTGTACATTTTCCTTTGTATGGATATCTTTTACTTTATCCAAAATACTAAATTTATCTTCTTTTACTTTTTCAAAATATCTTTGTTCAAATAAATAGACATATCTATCTCTATCAGATTTTATTAATACACCATTACTTTTGTCTGTCCATTCATAAATGCATTTATCAATTTCTGCTGTAACTTGAGGTTTTTCTTCACTTTCTAATTGTTGCATAGTTTCTTCATAATTGTCTATCATGATAATTGTTACACAAGATTTTGAATCTTTATATTCTTCTTTTAATTTTACGATTTCTGTTTCATCTATGAAGTATAACATCATCATATATTTATCATCATGTTTTTTATCGTATTTTCTTGAATGAACAAATTTACCTAATACCTCATAATTCTTATTATTTAATTCTACGTGTTTTGAAATTTCTTTTTCTTTTGTATCGTCTTTTTCTGTTTCTTTTATATCTAACTGAATATCATCTATTAAATTTGTTAAATATTGATTAATATCAAAACCTTCAAATTCAGATATGAATTTTGCACTTCTCCATATAACATTTCCATTTGATTCCATAATAATTAATGGAAATGGAGAATTGATTAAACTACTTTTTGCTGCTGTATCTACTGATAAGGTTAAATCTTGCAAGGTTTCTGATATTTCACTTTTTCTTCTATTATTTGCATAATATGAATAAGCAACAACCGCCATAAATATTAATATGGATGGTATAATCATAATGACGTTTTCTATACAAACAATGACTAACAATATAAAAATAATTGCTAAATATATTTTCGTTTTTGATAATAGTTTATCAAAAACTTTTCTATTTGTATTTTGCATAAATATATTTCTCCTTATAATTATTCTATTATATTTTACTTGGAAATAGCTATTTTGTCAAGTTTGGCGAGATGTCGCTGTATTTAATTTATGATAAAATCACTTTAAAAGTTTAGAAACGAATATTTCAC
>CAMLYR010000106.1 GCA_946491915.1 uncultured Clostridium sp. | reverse complement strand
TTATTGTATAGGAAACAATATGAAACTTTAAGTTACGCAACTCAAAGTGAAAATAAATTGCAAAACATACAAAAAGCATATATAATGGATATGTCAAGTATAAAGTAATTCGACGATTTAATGGTATGAAACAATCCGTTAGGAAACTGAAACTAAGCATTTACTAAGAGCAAAAAATTGTAGCCAAAGAGCACGTGAAAGAAAATTTTAAAATGATTAGGAATGTTTAGATACTTGATAGAAAGTGGTGAGTATATGGAGGCAATGGTAAAAAGGTGTGCAGGATTAGATGTACATCAAGAAACAATTGTAGCATGTGTTCTAACAGGAGAGCTAAATAAAAAACCAGAAAGTGAAATTAGAACATATGGAACATATACAAAAGATTTAGAAGAATTACATGAATGGTTGCTAGAAAAAGAAGTAGAACAGATAGCAATGGAAAGTACAGGGGTATTCTGGAAATGTGTATGGAATATCATAGAAGATAAAAAATATGAAATAAAACTAGCAAATGCAAAAGAAATAAAAAATATGCCAGGAAGAAAAACAGATGTAAAAGATGCCCAATGGATAGCAGAGTTATTAAGATGTGGATTAATAAAGAGTAGCTTTGTACCAAATGTAGAAATAAGAGAGTTAAGAGATTTAACAAGATATAGAAGAAAAATAATACAAGAAGCAAGTGCAGAAAAAAATAGAATTCATAAAATATTGCAAGATGCGAATATAAAAATGACAACAGATATAAGTGATATATTTGGAGACACAGGAAGAAAACTATTAGAAAAAATAATAGAAGGAAAAGAAATAAGCAATGAAGATTTAATAGAAGTAACAGCAGGAAGAGGAAAAGCAAGTTTAAGGGAAAAAATACCACAAATAAAAGAAGGATTAAAAGGCACGACAAGAGTACATCATAGAAAAATGA
This sequence comes from uncultured Clostridium sp., assembly GCA_946491915.1. Next base: position 3,903 of record CAMLYR010000106.1, on the reverse strand, counting down.
TAAAACTAATATATGAGCATTTAAAATATTTAGAAAAAGAACAAGAAGAAATAGATAAAATGATAGACGAAGCATGTGAGAAATATAAGAAAGCAATAGAATTGCTAGATAGTATCCCAGGAATAAATGAAGAAAGTGCAAAAGCAATAATAGCAGAAATAGGAACAGATATGAATCAATTTCCAACAGTAAAACATTTAACATCATGGGCAGGAATGAGTCCAGGGAATAATGAAAGTGCAGGAATAAAAAAAAAGGAAAAACGACAAAAGGAAACAGAAACTTAAGAGCAACACTAAATGAATGTGCCTGGTCATGTGTAAGAAGTAAGAAAACCAGAATATCAGCAACATATTGGAGATTTGTAAAAAGGATGGGACCACAAAAAGCAATACATGCGGTTGGAAATTTAATATTAAGATTATGCTATCATATATTAGTAAGTGGTATAAAATATGAGGAACGAGAAAAAGAAGATTATGAAAAAATAGTGCAAAAGAAAAAAGAACAAAGAATGATAAAAGAACTAGAAGAAAAAGGATATAAAATAGAAATTGCTAGTTAAAAAATAGAAATAAATTCAATAAAAGATAAATGGTAAAATATGTAATATTTAGACAATAGGGACTTTGCGTGCAAAAACAAGTCCCTATCATATAAATAAGATTTTATTTTCAAAAGAAAATCGGCTTATATCTTAGCTTCATATAAGATTTTTCCGTATACAACAAGAAAAGTAACATATAAAAGACCCGCTTTAGATTTGCTAATGTGGCTTTGCAACTTTTCTTACATTTAACTCTAAATGGCAACAATTAAGCTAATCCACTATGAAAAAAATTCCAAAAATATCTTTACATTTGGCAAAATGTGATATATAATATATCGGTAATTTTATATAAAGGAAGGAAGGAAGTTATTTATGAGCAAAAAGTATGTATACCTTTTTAAAGAAGGAAATGCAAATATGCGTGAATTATTAGGTGGAAAAGGTGCTAACTTAGCAGAAATGACTAACTTAGGATTACCAATACCACAAGGATTTACAGTTACAACAGAAGCATGTACAGAATACTACAATGACGGTAAAAAAATAAATGAAGAAATTCAAGAACAAATCTTTGCCGCATTAAAGAAACTAGAAGAAATGCAAGGGAAAAAATTTGGTGATAATAATGACCCATTATTAGTATCAGTAAGAAGTGGTGCAAGAGCATCAATGCCTGGTATGATGGATACAATATTAAACCTAGGTTTAAACGATGTTGCAGTTGAAGGATTTGCAGCAAAAACAGGAAATCCAAGATTCGCATATGATTCATATAGAAGATTTATTCAAATGTATTCAGATGTTGTTATGGAAGTTCCAAAATCATATTTTGAAAAAATCATAGATGAATTAAAAGAAGAAAAGAAAGTTCACTATGATACAGAATTAACAACAGAAGACTTAAAAGAATTAGTGAAAAGATTTAAAGCTGTTTACAAAGAAAACATGAATGGGGAAGAATTCCCACAAAACCCAACAGAACAATTAATGGGAGCAGTTAAAGCTGTATTTAGAAGTTGGGACAACCCAAGAGCTATAGTTTACAGAAGAATGAATGATATACCAGGAGACTGGGGAACAGCTGTAAACGTACAAGCAATGGTATTTGGAAATATGGGAGAAACATCAGGAACAGGTGTTGCATTTACACGTAACCCAGCAACAGGAGAAAAAGGAATATTTGGTGAATACTTAATAAATGCACAAGGAGAAGATGTTGTTGCAGGTATCAGAACACCACAACCAATATCAAAACTTGCAGAAGATTTACCAGAATGTTATAAAGAATTCATGAATATTGCAAACAAACTAGAACAACATTACAAAGATATGCAAGACATGGAATTTACAATACAAGAAGGAAAATTATATTTCTTACAAACAAGAAATGGAAAAAGAACAGCTGCAGCAGCTATAAACATCGCATGCGATTTAGTTGATGAAGGAATGATAGATGAAAAAGAAGCTGTTTTAAGAATAGAAGCTAAATCTTTAGATCAACTATTACACCCAACATTCGATAAAGATAGCTTAAAAGAGGGAGAAGTAATAGGAGAAGCTTTACCAGCATCACCAGGAGCAGCTGCAGGAAAAGTAGTATTCACTGCAGAAGACGCTAAAGAACAAGGTAAAGGTGGAAAAGGTGAAAGAGTTGTATTAGTACGTCTTGAAACAACACCAGAAGATATCGAAGGCATGGTAGCATCTCAAGGTATCTTAACAGTACGTGGTGGTATGACATCACACGCAGCCGTTGTTGCACGTGGTATGGGAACATGCTGTGTATCAGGTTGTGGAGAAATAAAAATAGATGAAGAAGCTAAGGAATTTGAACTTGGTGGATATACATTCCATGAAGGAGATTATATCTCATTAGATGGAACAACAGGAAAAATCTATAAAGGAGATATAAAAACAGTTGAAGCTTCAGTTACTGGAAACTTTGGAAGAATAATGGCTTGGGCTGATAAATATAGAAACTTAAAAGTTAGAACAAACGCAGACAACCCAAGAGATACAAAAAATGCTGTTCATTTAGGAGCAGAAGGTATAGGTCTTTGCCGTACAGAGCATATGTTCTTTGAAGAAGACAGAATACCAAAAATCAGAAAAATGATTCTTTCAGAAACAGTAGAAGCTCGTGAAGCTGCATTAAACGAATTAATACCATTCCAAAAAGGTGACTTCAAAGCAATGTATAAAGAATTAAAAGGTCTACCAATGACAGTACGTTATTTAGACCCACCTCTACATGAATTCTTACCTACAGAAGAGGAAGATATTATACAATTAGCTAAAGACATGGGAGTTACTGTAGAACACTTAAAAGCAAAATGTTCAGAATTACATGAATTCAACCCAATGATGGGACATAGAGGATGTCGTTTAGCTGTAACATATCCAGAAATAGCAAAAATGCAAACAAGAGCATTAATGGAAGCAGCAATAGAAGTTAAAGAAGAAGATGGATATGACATAGTTCCAGAAATAATGATTCCATTAGTAGGAGAAAAGAAAGAATTAAAATTCGTAAAAGATATAGTAGTAGAAACAGCAGAACAAGTTAAGAAAGAAAAAGGTTCTGATATGGAATACCACATTGGTACAATGATAGAAATACCAAGAGCTGCTATTTTAGCAAACGAAATAGCAGAAGAAGCTGAATTCTTCTCATTCGGAACAAACGACTTAACACAAATGACATTTGGATTTAGCCGTGATGATGCAGGAAAATTCCTAGATGCATACTACAAAGCAAAAATATATGAATCAGATCCATTTGCAAAACTAGACCAAAATGGTGTAGGTCAACTTGTAAAAATGGCTGTAGAAAAAGGAAAAGCAACAAGACCAGACATTAAACTTGGAATATGTGGAGAACACGGTGGAGAACCATCAAGCGTAGAATTCTGCCATAATATAGGCTTAACATACGTATCATGTTCACCATTCAGAGTTCCAATTGCAAGACTAGCAGCAGCACAAGCAGCAATCAAAAATCCAAGAGCATAAATAAACAGGAAAATCGGAAGTCAGAAATCAGAGGTCTGACCTCCGATTTCTGATTTCCGATTAGCATTTTTTGCACTACCCCCCAAAAATAAAAAAATATATATGTTTTGTAGGGGCGAGCATTGCTCGTCCGTATTGCAAAAAAATAAAATAAAAAATTTCAAAAAAAGTATTGACAATTATAAAAAAGTAGTTTATAATTAGAAACTGTGAACGGGGAATGCAGGTGTAGTTCAATGGTAGAACCTCAGCCTTCCAAGCTGATGACGTGGGTTCGATTCCCACTACCTGCTCCATTTGAATACAACTTACGGACTAATTAAAGTTCGTAAGTTTTTATT
>CAMLYR010000105.1 GCA_946491915.1 uncultured Clostridium sp. | reverse complement strand
ATAAAAAATATAGAATATAAAGCCATTACACAATTTTGTATAAGCTAAATTTTCATAGAAATTCTAAAAGAAAAAAGTGAGCCTCTTTCATTGTGGCTATAAAGCCTAAGCCAAATGAACATCCCTCACTTTTTTCTTTAATAATTTCTAAATTCAAATTTAGATACGCAAAATCGTTTCATTCTTTTATATTCTATATTTTTTATCAGCTTACTAAATAGCAAAAGGGAAAAATGAGTCCGTCCCCAAATTTCCCTCAACGTCCTAATGGACATTAATGTTTCATATTTCTATTTAAAGTATTAAATCTAACAAACGAATAAACAATTGCTCCAACAACGATTACAAACAAAGCAATCATAATTGGTGTACCAGCTGCTGGTAATTTAACAGGTGGTTCTGCAAGTCTTAATTTTGGTGTTACATCAGATGTGTCTTCTACAGTTTCACCATTTAAGTTTGTGTAAGAAATATCGACTCTTTCATTTGTATCTAAGATAGGTCCGACAATACTACTATCAAAATCTTCTTTTAAACTTAAAGTATATTGAACAGTAGCTGTTTCTCCTGGTTGTAATTCAGAAATTGTCCATGTAATAGAATTATTTTCAGTATCTACATCAGCTGAAATCGTTCCAATATTTGGTTCTGAAACATAAGCAAATTCAAAGTTATCGATTATTTCTTGTGGAAAATAGTCTGTAACAACTATATCTGTTAAAACTTGTTCAATTGGTAATAAATCATTATAAATATTATTGGTAATGGTTTGTTCTATTTCACTATCTTGTACATCATAGAATTTTCCAACCGTTGGAGCTTCTTCTGTACCGAAAATTTCCTCAATAATATCTCCATATGTTTTATCATCTTGTCTAGTTGCTGGAACACTATCTGTTTCAGTAATACCTGTAAGCATTGTGATAACATCATATCCAGCAGTATCTAAAGCTTGTAATTGTGCTTTTGTTTTATTAATGACATCATCAGAATAATACATACCATCATAATTTAAGGCAACATTTGGAATACCATCTGTTAAAACAATGACATATTTGTTATTATCTTCTTCTGTAAAGTATTGGCTAGCTAAACTCAATCCTGCCTCTAAATCTGTTCTAGGTCCAGTATATTGAATATTTGAAATAGCAGATGTTAAGCTTTGAGGGTCTGATGATAAATCAGAAACTAAGTTAGCATCTTCAATGGTTCCTTCTTTAGAAACATCAGCATTTGTTGAGAAACTAACAACGCCAACTTGTAAATGGTCATTTCCTTCTAGAATAGTATTAACTAGAGTGTTGGCAGATTCAATAACTAAGTCTTCTCTGGTAGTTGTTCCTTCAACAGTTTCTTCCATACTCATAGAGTTATCAATAACTAGCATGATTTCTCCAGTAGGTTGAATAGAAGTTTCTTCGTTGGTTACCTGCAATTGAAGTGTTACTTCTTTATTATTTAAATCTTTTTCGACTAATCTTTTTTCAAAACTTGAAGTTTCTCCAATTTCTATTGTACAAACAGGTTCTTCAACTACTGTCATGGTAACTGTATCATAAGAAGCTAAAGAAATATTTGCCACTAAAATTAGAATTAAAAATAAGGTAATAAAAACACTTTTTTTCATATATATAATCCTCCCATAATTTATTTCATTATATATTTTAACACAAGAAATAAAAAATACAACAAATTTGTAGAAAAAACCAAAAAAATATGATAAAATGTAACATGCAAATTAAAAAAAAAGGTGATAACATGTTAGAAAATATAAACTCTCCAGAAGATTTGAAAAAATTAAGTATCTTAGAAGAACAAAAATTAGCAGAAGAAATTAGAAAATATATATTAGACATTGTATCAAAAAATGGTGGACATTTGGCTTCAAATTTAGGAGTAGTAGAATTAACTTTAGCATTACATAATGTATTTGATTTTAAAAAAGATAAAATTGTATGGGATGTGGGACATCAGACTTATGTACATAAAATTTTAACAGGAAGAAGAGATGCTTTAAAAACCTTAAGAACATTAAATGGCATTGCAGGTTTTCCAAAAACCAATGAATCTCCATATGACTTTTTTAATACTGGACATAGTAGTACCTCTATATCAGCAGCTTTAGGAATGGCAAGGGCAAGAGACTTAAAAGGAGAAAACTATGCTGTATTAGCTGTGATTGGCGATGGTGCTATGACTGGTGGTATGGCATTAGAAGCATTAAATGATGTGGGATATAGTAAAACGAAAATGACGATTATTCTAAATGATAATGAAATGAGTATCTCACCAAATATTGGTGGATTAAATATGTTGCTAAGTAAATTAAGAACCAAAAAGATGTATACAAGATCAAATGTCATTATGAAAAAAAGAATTAGCAAAATACCGGTTATAGGAAAACCAATTGTAAAAATGGTACAAGTTATAAAAAGAAGTATTAAACAATTAATTATACCAAAAATGTTTTTTGAAGATATTGGTTTTACTTATTTAGGACCTGTAGATGGACATAATATAGAAGAATTGCAAAGTATTTTAACTTTAAGTAAACAAATTGATAATCCGGTGTTAATTCATGTGTTAACGAAAAAAGGAAAAGGGTATGAAATAGCAGAAAAAAATCCAGATAAATTTCATGCAACAGGACCTTTTGATATTGAAACAGGAAAAGCAAAAAAGGAAAAAGGAAAAGACTATTCTAAAGTATTTGGAGATAAATTAGTAGAACTAGCAAAGAAAAATGAAAAGATTGTTGCCATTACAGCATCTATGAAAGATGGAACAGGTCTTACGAGATTTAGTGAAGAATTTCCAGATAGATTTTTTGATATAGGAATTGCAGAACAACATGCATTAGGCTTAGCAGCAGGTATGGCAATAGATGGCATGATACCAGTTGTTCCTATTTATTCATCATTTTATCAAAGAGCATATGACCAAGTCATTCATGATATTGCTCTTCAAAACTTACCGGTCATTATGTGTGTGGATAGAGCAGGTATTGTCGGAGCAGATGGAGAAACCCATCAAGGAACCTTAGATATGGCATTTTTTAGATTGGTTCCTAACCTAACGATTTTAGCACCAAAAGATTTTCAAGAATTAGAAGATATGTTAGCATTTGCAGTAGATTTGAAAAAGCCAGTGGTGATACGATATCCAAGAGGTGGAGAAGATAAAGAACCATTTGAAAAACATGAAAAAATAGAAGAAGGAAAAGCAGAAATCTTAAAAGAAGGAAAAGATATATCTATATTGACAATTGGAAAAACAGTAGCAAGAGGAATAAACATTGCTAAAAAACTTCAAAATATACATATAGGTGCAGAAGTAATCAATGTTAGATTTTTAAAACCATTAGATGAAGAGACATTAAAGAAATCTATTGATAAAACGAAAAAAGTAGTTACTATAGAAGACGGAACCATTATCAATGGATTAGGTACAGCTATAAAAGAATTGATAATAGATAATCATATGGAAGATGTGGAAGTAAAAGCCTATGCTTATCCAGATAAGTTTATTCAACATGGAAGTGTTGATGAGTTAGAGAAGATATATGGCTTGGATGAAGATTCTATTGTAGAAGATATACAAAAACATATGGTAGACAAATCCACGGAAGAGAAGATTGATGGAAAAAAGGAGTTAAGAGAACAACAAAATAGCATTAAGGAAGAAAAAACAAATGAAAATGAAGATAATAATAAAGACGAGAAAAAAGCAAAAGAATACGAAGTTGAAAAGATAAATAAAAAGAAAAATAAACATAAAAATAAAAAAAGAAAAATAAAAACAAGATAAGTAAAAAGATTAGCAATCAATTACAAAGAAAGGGAAATTCCTTAACCTAAGAAAAAATTTAGATGTAAGGAGTGTCCTCTGACATAAAAAAGGAGAGAAGAAACATAAATGAATAAACAAGAACTGTTAAAAGATTACAAAAAGCAAGAAGATAAATTATGTTTGTCACAAGTATTAGACAAAATCGAAATATCATCAAAAAGAGAAAAAATCGAATATACAGATTTTTTAGATATGTATCAAGTATCTTTAGTAGAAAACTTTTTAAGAAAAATTCAATTTCAAAATTTTAAATTATATGGTGGATATAAAGATGCAGAAAGAAAGGTATTAATCACTTTTCCTGAAAAATTTGATGATAACATGCTAGAAAAAAATTATGATAAGATTTTAAAAGTGGTACGAATAGAATTACCAGAAGAAGAAAAAGGAAAATATTCGCATAGAAATTATTTAGGTGGAATTGTAAAATTAGGATTAAAAAGAGAAAAAGTAGGGGATATTCTTGTGGGAGAAGAAGGTGCAGATATCATAAGTGTCAGTGATTTTGCAGATGTTTTAAAAACACAATTACCATCACTTACTAGATTTGAAAATGCAAAAATAGAAATCGAAAATATTCAAAATGTGAGAAAATTAGAGATCAAAGTAGAAGAAGTTAGCATTATTGTTCCTTCATTACGATTAGATAATATCGTATCAGACCTAGCGAGAACCTCTAGAAGTAAAGCATCAGAAATTATTGCACAAGAAAGAGTATTTGTAAATGGTCAAAATGAAACAAAAAATTCGAAACAAGTAAAATGTGGAGATATTATAACCATTAGAGGAAAAGGTAGATTTATTATTAAAGAATTCACAGGAACAACCAGAAGTGGAAGAACAGTGGTCTTGGTAGAGAAATATGTTTAAGGGATTTTGGGGACGGACTCATTTTTCCCTTTTTTATATTGTAAGACACTTAAAAAATATAGAATATAAAGTCATTACACAATTTTGTATAAGCTAAATTTCTAAATTCAAATTTAGATACGCAAAATTGTTTCATTTTTTTATATTCTAT
>CAMLYR010000104.1 GCA_946491915.1 uncultured Clostridium sp. | reverse complement strand
GGCTATGTCATCTATTTTGATCACTCATCCCATCTTGATTTCGCGAAAAGTATGCCTAATGAAGACGGTTTTCCCCTGGTACAAGGTTATTTTTCAAACAGTTTGCTCTTATGATAACACAGTAGCAATCATTTTAAGTCACTAAAAAAGAGCTTAATCATACTGTTTTTCATTTTTATCATAACTTAAACTATGTGTTTTCAATTTATTGAATGTAGTACAAATCTTACTATAGCTAATTATTATTTTAATGCAGGATCAACCGCATTATTTTTTGCAAAAGCAGCAGCTCGATCGATACAAGTTGCACATTTGCCACAAGGCTTATCCTGTCCTTCATAGCAAGACCAAGTAAGCTCATAAGGTACTTTTAATTCCAAACCAATTTTAACAATATCCGCTTTATTTTTATTTACAAAAGGTGCCTCAATATGTAATTGTTTTCCTGAGCCCTCCCAAATAGCGTCATTCATCGCTTGATTGAACATAGGAGAACAATCGGGATAAGCACTTCCCGCAGCATCATCAGCATGTGCTCCATAATAAATAATACTACAATCTTTACTTAATGCAATACTGGCAGCGGCAGATAAAAACAAACCATTGCGGAATGGCACATAGGTGCTGACAGGAGCTTTGCCTTCTGTCTTTTTAATCTGTTCCGAATAACTTTCTTCTGGAATTTCTTCTGTGGATTGTTGTAATAAAGAGCAATTACTATATTCAAATATTTTTGCTAAATCCAAAGATATCTGTTCAACACCATAATATTTTGCAACTTCATGAGCGGCAATTAATTCTTTATTATGCTTTTGTCCATAAGAAATAGAAAGTGAAATCACATTCTCTTTTCCATATTGTTTCACCATCATTCCAAGTACCGTTGTAGAATCAATCCCGCCACTGGATAATACTAATACTTTCATTCAAAATTCTCCTTATCTCAAATATAATTGTAATGTTGCATCTTCCAAAAATTTCCCACGTCGTTCCACCGTAACTGTCTTCGTATTTGTTTTTTGTATTCCTCTTATGGTTACACAACTATGATACCCTTCTAAAATTACAGCAATATCCTCACTTCCTGTAATTTCTGAAATAATATCGGCAATATCACAGCCAATACGCTCTTGTAACTGCAAACGACGCCCAACCATATCACAAATACGCGCAATTTTTGACAATCCTATGACTTTCCCTTTTGGAATATATGCGACAGTAGCCTTCATATCATACATCAACGCCAAATGATGCTCACAATAGGAAAAGAGATCAATGTCTTTCATAACTACTACATTATTACTGGAAACACGTTCTTCCTCAAATACTTTGCCAAACATTTCTGCAATATCATGATTCGTATATTGCATTCCTGCAAATACTTCTGTATACATTTTCGCTACACGCTTCGGGGTATCAATCAAACCTTCCCGTTCAGGGTCGTCCCCTAAGGCAACTAATATACCACGTATATGTTGTTCAATGGCTTTTTCATCAATCATATGATTATACTCCTCTCAAATTAGGATCCCAAATAACTTTATGCATTTGTATCTGTAATTTAATATCATTCAAATTGTTTGCAATCATATAACTTACCATATCAGCCGGTTCGATTTTACCAAATACCGGGCTAAGATATACAGCACATACTTTTGTTAGATTATATTTTTCAATAATATATTTGGCTTTCTCCAAATCACCAATACTGCTGCAAACAAATTTAACCGTATCTGTATGGCTGAGGAACCCAAAATTATCTAAACACATTTCTTTTTCAGAGCCACTTTCCGGTAATTTATAATCCATTGTAAAACTTGGTCTATTCTCCTTGCAAAAGGGTTCTATAGATATACTTCCATTTGTTTCTATTTCCACTCTTATTTCCGGATGCTGTGCGAGCGCTTTTAAAAGATTACCCATTTCCGGTTGTAATAAAGGCTCTCCACCAGTTAACGTTACATTTTTTACACGGGTAGAAATAACATAAGATACAATTTCTTCAACGGTAAGTTCTTCAAATTCACAATCTTTTTCATTTGCCCATTTTGTATCACAATAACAACAATTTAAATTACATCCTTTAAATCTTATAAATACAGCTAATTCTCCTGCTCGTCTGCTTTCTCCATTTATACTTACAAATTTTTCCACTACTTTCATAGATAATTACTCCTCATAAATCGCACAATTATTCGGTGTTTCATATACTTCCACACGACATATCATATCGTTTTCTTTTTTCAATTTTTCATAGATAAAATGTGCAAAATTTTCTGCTGTTGGTCTAAATGGTACTGTAATTAATCGGAAATTTTCAGATTGCAATGCTGCTACCGTTTCATGTTTTAATGAATTTTCTTCATAAATAAAAGCATGATCAAAATAGTCACAAATACTTTTTAACGCTTTTTTTAGATCACTGAAATCAAGAATCATACCTTTTGTTTGTTGTTCCGTAGAAAGTTTTTCTGCACGAATAGAAACAACCACACGCCAACGATGTCCATGAATATTACTGCACTTTCCATCGTAGTCTTTCAAGAAATGTGCCGCATCAAAGCTTTGTTCCGTCCTTAACATATACATAATTTACTATTCCCCTTCTGTAAAAATAAACAAATAAAAAAGCACACTCAAATTGTACCGAGTGTGCTTTTATTTTTCATAGTGAAAATAAAATAATCTATAAAATAGAAAAAAGCCCTAGTTTTGTTTTACGACAGGATGGTACAAATGAACTGTCGGCAAATAATGCATATCTATTATAATCACAACAAAAATGTGATGTCAATACATTTTTCAATAAAAACTCATACCATATTTATATTTTGAACGAAAAAGAACTCAAAAATTTGACGTCTTTTAATTGACTTAACGATTATCCACTTTTTCAGGATAAAGGTCGTGTTGGCTTAAGCGCATAAATGCAATATCTTTCCAAGGAGTTCCTTCTTTTCCATAATTGCAGTATGGATCGATTGAAATACCTCCCCTGGGCGTAAATTTACCCCATACTTCGATATACTTTGGATCCATCAGGTGGATAAGGTCTTTCATAATGATATTTACACAATCTTCATGGAAATCTCCATGATTTCTAAAACTAAAAAGATACAGTTTCAAAGATTTGCTTTCTACCATGATTTCATTTGGTACATAAGAAATATAGATCGTTGCAAAATCCGGCTGACCTGTCATAGGACAAAGACTGGTAAATTCAGGGCAATTAAATTTTACAAAATAATCATTTTCTCTATGTTTATTCGGAAATGTTTCTAAAACTTCTGGTGCATAATCAGAACGATACTCTGTTTTTTGATTTCCTAAAAGCGTGATTCCGCTCAGTTCTTCTTTTTTTCTTGTACTCATAATACGCTCCTTTTATTTTTATAGAAACAAAAAATGACATGTTAAATTTATAAAACTAAATAAAAACTAGGAATATAAAAATAGTGATATCATAGTCATGTCCATAAATTTCTATCCAACTATCCCCAATTTTGTTATGGATCTATATTATAATAGTTAATCTGATTTGTAAATAGATATACCAAAATACAAGATCCTAATCTGACAAGGAAAAAACAACCCTTAATTTAACTTTATCGCAGCATCTACGCACAGATTGCCCTGATAAAAGGGTACGGCGTTTCTCAAACTATTCTTTCCGCGCAGTCCAAACCAATCCTCCACAAGAAAAAATGAATGGTAAAAGAAAGGATTTTATCTACAAATAGATTATTATTGCTGGAAGATGAAATTAGCCTTGTAGATGGTTTGGTCTATTCTTTAAGAAAAATGATTTTGATGTGGATGTTGTTCATACTGTGAAAGAACCTTTTGCAATCATTTCCTAAGTCAATTAATATGATTGATTTTAGATGTTACACTGCCTGATGGAACAGGTTTTGGCGTATACGAAAAAGTACGAGCACAAAATAAGCAAATACCAGTTGTATTTCTGACAGCCTCTGATGAAGAGGTAAATATCATTCGTGGCTTAGACGGACGCGGTGATGACTATATTACAAAACCTTTTAAGATGGGCGAACTTTGCTCCAGAATTAGGACTTAATTAAGACGAAGCAGTAGGAAAACAAATGCTCAGGTAGATAAACCGGTATCAGGTTCTATTGTTGTAGATTTACTTTCAAACAGAGTATTTTTTATAATAAGCCTTTGATTTAATAAGTGCAGAATATCGCTTACTATGCCTGTTTTAAAAATTACATGCATCACTCTTTCACGTAATACCATATTAAAAATTTACGGGATATGAATGGTAATTTAGTAGATGATAATGCACTTTCTGTATCTATTCTCAGGCTGCGTGAAAAATTGAATTAAACCCATCAAAGCCGAAACATCTGCTGACTATACGTGGCTTTGGATACCAATGGAGGGAATAAAATGAATTTTTTACAAGAAGATGAGTCACATAGATTTTTTATTGGATATCTTTCTTTTCTGTATTTCTAATTTTATTTGCAATGCTTATTTCATGGGTTCATGTTTCTGAGCTGCAAAGGATGATGTTTGAAAGAGAAAAAGCTATTGCTTCTTCTCTTTTGAGTCAAGGTATCTCCAAGGCAGAAATTGCAAAGGCACTAAACCGAACACAAATTACAACAGACGAAACCGAACTGCTGCGACAAATTGGACATACAAAATCCACATTCTTTCTGTTGTCTCCATTTATCAAAAAATCTGCAGTTTTATTTGGCAGTATTTGTGTCTGTATGGTTCTCATTTTTTCTGCGTTCTTATTATTGCTTTCGAAAAGTTTTTTTGCAGAAAAGAGAAACATTATATGAAAATGCTACAAAAATAATTGCGGAGTTTTCTGGAGGAAATTTCAAAACACTTCTTCCTGATGCAAACACAGGAGCACTTTATCAAATGTTTCATTCTGTAGAAGATCTGGCGATGGCTTTGCATACAGAAAA
>CAMLYR010000103.1 GCA_946491915.1 uncultured Clostridium sp. | reverse complement strand
TAATTAGCAGTTATCTGTAAATCAGAAGAGGAATATACGTATGCTTACATCAATAGAATACATTACAGAAAATTTCAATAACCAATTTTGGGAACTGGGAAACAATCTTGGAAATGAATTTGAGGAATACATACATTCAATATTGGCAAAAGAACTGAGACCTTACTATAAAGATGGTTTGCGGATAACAAAAACCTCTCGAACACGAGATGATGGTATTGATATTTATATTGAGTCATCAGTTTCATTTGTATTACTGGGAGTTAATTTTGCATTAAACGGAAAAGAGACTATCAAAGTAGTCATAGAATGTAAATCTACAAGTCATAATAAGATTGCGCTGGATAAATTTGCAAGAAATATTATCGAAAACAGTGATATAGATCTGGATTATTTTATATTAGTAACCAATGGAACCATCGTTCCAAGTGCATTTTATGCGGCAATTACAGAATTTCAAAAAAGTAATTGTTGCTTTCTGCTTTTTGACCAGTATTTCCTTCTTCAATTTTTAAATCAATCAGAATACAGTATTGAGGGGAATGCCTGTTTTATTCAGCAGTCGTCGCCTATACAACTACAGTATCAGATAAGAAAAGGAAGGATTGACGGTCGTAATTGCTTTGAGTTATATTTCGACATAAGAAATTACTCTAATCAGCCGACTAATATAAAATTAAATTTGATTTCTAATAGAAATTGGAATATAGAAGACTCACTGAATGAAAAGTTGGTACCGGCTCATCAGGGGATATGTCTCCGCTTTTTGGTAAAAAGAATCTATAACGATGGGCTAAATGATTTTAGATTAAATATATCCTATAATAATCAATCACAGCTTTTATATATTAAGAATCCGGAAGTTGTCCCGGATTTTCAACCACCATTATCAGGAGCTGAGCATAAAAGAATCATTACACAAATTTATAACGAACTATTAGATCTATCGTCTCCTCATTTTTACTATTTATATGGAGAAGCGGGAATTGGCAAAACCCGGATTATCGATGAGATAATCAAAGAAATTTATAGTACTGACTATATTTATTTACATATTTTATGCAAACAAAACAATAAACAAACCTTGCGTAATCTTTTATGCAAAGAGCTTAAAATAAGAAATGCGGATGAATCCTTACAGAAGATCTTATTTAATTATTTTAAATCAAAACCATTTGCAAGGCTTTTGATTGTAATCGAAGATCTTCATAATGCATCTGATGACTTCTATAGTGAATTAAAGAATATGATAAGCCAAATGTCCGGTATTCCTTGCGCGTGTCTCTTAGCAGGCAGGGAAGATACTACTGTATATAATGAGTCATTTTTCTCTTGCTCAAGCTGGCTAAAAGAACATACTCAATCATTTGAAATAGTTCCATTCGACGAACCAGACTGCCAGCGATTTATAAAATCTGTGATTAAAGATATTCCTTCGATGGTTTTAGAGAAACTAGCAAATATTTCAAAAGGGAATCCATTTTATATAGTACAGTTTATAGAATATCTGTTAGAAATTAATTTTGCTACTTTACTTAACAGAAATACGGTAGGCATGACCAATGTAAATACGTTTTCAAGTCAGAAATATATGCCATCTAAAATAGAAAGTTTAATTAAAAAACGGAAAGATTGGCTATTACAATTAGAGGATGGACAAAAATATGTTGATTTTTTACAAATTCTTTCGTTGTTTGGGATAACTGCGCCTTCTAATATTCTTGAAGAATACTGGGGGAGAGAAAATGCAGAATTAGTTAGCCCTCTATTCACAAAACATTACTTATCTTTGGACGATAATGGCGATATAAAATTTGATCATGAAACGTTATATTTATACTACAATCAACAACTGAAACATAAACAAAAGCTAACTTATATTAGCAATTTGATTTTAGAACATCATATAGGAATTTGGAATTATTTATCAAACTTCACAAAAGCAAAATTATTATTTTACTCAAAAAAATATAAAGAGTCAGAGAAATTATTTCAACCTATAATAAATGATATAATAAATACACCGAATATCTCATCCAATAATTTATCAAGAGATTATTTTGAATATTTAGATGAAATATATTTTTTAGCCAAAAGAAATAAGAATATTGAATTACAAGAAAAAATAATACAAGCTTCTGTTTATATTCCAATGCATAACATGGATTACGGAACAACAAAAAATTCAATTGATAATGCCTTAAAATATATTGATAAATATCATCGAAATAATTATCAGTTGAAAAATACAGTTCTCCAATTGCGGGCACATGCAGAACTGACGGCTGCTAAATTAAAACAGGCAGAAAAATATTTTCTGGAATTATTGGCTGAGGAGAGAATCTCACCGGATGCTTTTTCGCTAGAAAGCCGCTTTGATTTATTTGACAGAACAGCTAGCCTTTATACCCGCTATAACTATGAAATATTGGCAAAAAAATATAACGAATTATCAGAAGGTGTTGCTAATGAATTAGAAGACTCTAAACTAATTACTCTTTCAATAATGATGAAAGCAAAAATCTGCTATTACAGTGATCCTCAAAAATCTCTTGAATATATGGATCAGGCGCGTAAAATTATGCTTCATGATAATGCATATCGTATAAATTGTCATAACAATGTTTCAATCGAAGGCTCACAAGTTTTGATTTCAGCTAACAAGACATTCGATTTTACTGATCATATAAAAAATGTTAAGAGTCTGCTTGCAGAAGCGGTTGATAAAAATTATTCTTTTACAATAATTCGATGTCATTTAATGTTAGCAGCATTATACTATCTATCGGAAAAAGAATATGATATAGAACAGTCTAAACAATACATCGAAGAAGGCATTAACGCAAGTATTCGATACGGATGCGAAAAGTTAATGAATTATTTTTATAACTTAAAGGCAATAATATCTATCAGAGAAGCATATTCCCCTGAACATACCTTAAAGTATTTTGATACAATGCTAGACTATCTTGGAAAACAAAATCTACTGTTTTTGGGGAACTTGGATTTTTGTTATGGTAATATCGTATCCATAACTAATTATGCGAAGTTTATATTAAATTATGGCGATGAACAACGATTATATAGATTTTTAAGTAAATTAAGTTATTACCAAAGTAATCAAACTTGTGATTTTGACTGTTCAAAAAGAAAGAGCTGTCATTATTCATGTAATAAAAACATAAATATATTTAAGAAAAATATTAAAAAAATCGAAAATAAAAAGTTGATTCTTATTGGTGACAAATATGAATACCCTTTACTTGATCCTTATACTGGCTATTATGTAGTGATTCATTAAATAGAATAGGGGGGAGCAGTCAAATGTGACAGCCCCCCTATTCTATTTTTTAATAATATAATTTTCTAATACTAAAATATCAATATTAGTATTTAAATATGTTTGAATTGCATCGACCGGGGATTCTACTATTGGCTGCCCATTGTCATTAAATGAAGTATTAAGCAACACAGGTACACCTGCAAGCTTATCGAATTCTATTAACAGTCTATGAATAAAAGATTCTTGAGCCTTGTTTACGGTTTGAACTCTTGCGGTGAAATCCACATGTGTAACTGCCGGAATTTTCGTCCTATATTCATTGCGTACTTTGCAAGCTAGTAACATAAATGGAGATAATTGTTTCAAATCAAAAATTTCCATAGCTTTTTCTTCTGTTACAACAGGAGCAAATGGCCTAAAATATTCCCTATGCTTGACTTCTTTGTTCAGATGATCCTGCATTCCTTTCCATGTAGGATTTGCCAAAATGCTTCTATGACACAATGCACGAGGTCCAAATTCACTACGCCCTCTTAATATTGCAACAATTTTATTTTCAAATATATAATGAGCCAGAACTTTACACAATTCTTCATCGTTATCATAGTATATATAATTTAGACTAAATGCATCCAACTCTTCTTTAATTTTATCATTTGTATAACTAAGACCTAAATATGGCAAACTCTTGCTCGTATTACGGACATTTTTCCCGCTGATTTTATAAGCATGAAAAGCGGCTCCTACCGCCTGTCCGTCATCACTGGAAGCTGGACATATATGTAGCCGCAAATTGGGAATATTTTCCAACAGTTTATGATTTAACATGCAATTCAAAAAAGTTCCACCAGACAAACAGACATCATAAATCCCGTATTTTTGAGTAATGTACTTTATCAACCCGCTAAGTAATGCTTCTGTTAACTCCTGAACAGTTTTAGCGATATTAGCAGCTTCATTGTGGAGAAATTCATAATATCTAAGTCCTGACTCCAGGTATCTTGCATAAATTTCTTGAATTAAGGTTCCAAATTGTAAATCAAAATTAAAAGAATCTATTTGTAAATGTGAATAATCTTGTATTGATTTTCCATAGGAAGCTAGCCCCATAGTTTTTCCACATTGTCCCCATTTGAATCCCAACATATAAGTAATCTGCTCATATTTTCGGCCTATACTAATAGGGTTATGTAAAAGTTCTTTGTTCATAAAAGGGTAAATATAACTTTGTTTTTTATTAATTGTATTTATAGGTGGTATTTGATACCGTGCTTCTAATGGATATACAGAATTATTGACCCCCATATACAAACTTTCTGCTTCTGTCATCAAACCATGGTTGTCACCACCACCATCTGCAACCAAAATTAAAGCTTTCGTAAAATCTGATGTACAAAATGCTGATTCCGCATGTGCCAAATGATGCGAAACCGGTATCACTTCAAAAGAACCCTTTGGATAGTGAGAAGTTAGTTCTTCAAAGTAATACTGCTTTAATTCATATGCGTTTACCGAAGAAAAAGTAAACGCAATATAATCAATCATATCCACAGTAATCTGGCAATAGTCAAATATAGCATCTATTGCTTGATATGGTATCTCCGAAGAGTCAGAATGCTTTATACGGTCTATTCTTTCTTGCGCTAAAGATGCCTGCAATTCTCCGTTTTTTACTAGTGCAGCACAACGATCATGTCCAATATGAATCCCCAATGCATATATATCTTTCATAAGTCAGTCTGCCTCCTTCATAGATAACTGCTAATTA
>CAMLYR010000102.1 GCA_946491915.1 uncultured Clostridium sp. | reverse complement strand
CGTCACAGAGAGTTGTCAGGAATTACAGTAATTGAACTTGTACTGATCCTGGTTAGAAATCTACTCCCCTATTTTGAAGTGGGTATTGTGTGTATAGAGTGAAAATCTGTGGATAAACTGTACTAGATATACAGAGAAAGGTGGAAAATGTGTATGCAGTCAAAGGAAACAGCAACAAGTGATGTTGTGTTAATCAGGTATTATAATGTGCTGTTTTATTTATTCTTCAAAGCTGGAATAGATGATTTTAAAAGACGATGTTTGTTAAATAGAGTCAACGCAGGGGAACCTATGCGGATGAAACAAATACAAGAATGGTGTAGACATCACCAGATTCCATTTAAGACCCAATTTATATATAGAAAAGATTTTCCAGTGAAAGCCAACCTGTGGAATTTGTATTCATATTGTAGATTTAAGAGCGAGCAACGAAAAAATTTATGGTGAAAGGATATATGAATTTAATGATGTTCTACAATAGATCTTGGTGTTGACAGAAAAGAAACTAAGGATATGATATAATATAAAAAAGTATTGTATGGGGGCGGATGTGTAATGTTGGATTTTAAAGAATTAGGTGTATCAGGTGATGATTTTGAAATATTAGTTAGAGAATTGCTTTATAATAAAGGATTGGAAGTGTATTGGAGTGGAAAGGGGGCAGATGGGGGAAAAGATTTGTTATGCATTGAGAAGCCATTAAGTAATTTTAAATCAGTGGAAAAGAGATGGGTAGTTCAATGTAAGCATAATGCACATAAAGGGAGAGCAGTTAACCCAGGCGACTTAGAGGATATTGTTGGAGTTTGTGATGAACATAATGCACAGGGGTATCTATTAGCATGTTCCACTTATCCTTCATCTGCCTTGGTGAAAAGATTTGAACAAATACAAAACAATAAAAAAATTACTACAGTTTTTTGGGATTCACGATCAATTGAACGTGAATTATTAAAACCCAACAATTGGAATCTTGCAAATATGTTTTTTCCTAAATCTATGAGTAATTCTGAATGGAAAATTAGTACAATAGATCCAGACTTTTGGCATGCAAATTTTAAGGGAAATATATTTTACATGTCAGCTAGATTGGGGACAAATTACAATTATTTTTTAAAGGATATGGAGCAAGTAATAGACATAGTTAAGGAGAAAGTGCTACCGGAAAATTGGATTTTAAGACTAAGGGCCGCTCATTTTGACGATAAAAATACGAATTATAGATTATATTTAGATTGTTTAATACCTATTCAAGAAAATGAAAAAGAATATGATTTAAGACATACAGTAAGCCAATTTGAACAAGATGAGATAATTGACGGTGTTGCATATGAATTTGATATCTTAACATATAGATATAATTCTGGAAGCGATCATTTTGATATGGATCATAAAGATTATTATGTACCATTTCTAGAAGTATTCAAATGTGGAGGGAGTAGAGAGGAAAATAGAAATTTTATATATGCAAATCCAATGAAAAGTAGGTATATTTCCGAAGAAATTGTTAATACGGAATTTGATGAACTTTGTAAGCGTTGGGAAAAATTTTCATTTATACATATTTTAAAATGTACAAATGCTAAAATTGAATTTATTGACCAATTTTCAGAATATTTTGCATGGGGTAGTATAATTTCAAACGCAGACTATGATATAGATAATTTTTTTGATTCGCAAATACGGTTTGAATGCACTGATTTCGATAAATTAAAAAAATTATTGAATATCATGCCACAGTCAGTAGATAAATATTTTGAATTAAGCAAAAATTATATTGTAACTCCAGATGAAGGGTTTGAAGAAGAGGAAAATTCTATATATACAATTAAGTTTTCTGTTCATCCGGCAAGTATTGGATCAAAAATACAGTTTAGAAAAATGATGAATCAATACTTAAAGGAAATCTATAAGACGTTAGAAAATGTGCAATTTGATTAAGGTCTATGAGAAAAAATTTGAGATTGCAAGAGGAACAAGTCCATATTTGCTTTTTATACAAAAGTAGAGGATAAGATAGAATGTAAAATTTAAATAGCAATAGGGAAATAGTAATAATTGTATAATAAAAAATTGTGGAATATCTGAAGTGTGATATAATGAAAAAAAGCCTAATCGGAGGTAGGAAATATGAAAATTATCACACAAACGATACGTATTATTGATTATGAAAATAATAAGGTCTATACAAGAGTTACACCAGAAACTTTTTCTGAATATATAGAACAATTAATTACTTACATAAATGGAAATACTTCTGTAAGAGAATATAAGACACGTTCTGTGCATACAGAAGTGATTAGTAGCATTTTGGAATTGATAAAAAATCGTGTGGATGACGAAATTGTTGAGCAGAATGTTAATATGATTTCAGAAAGATTACTTTTAAAAGAAGTTGAAGCACAGCAGCATATAGCTCATTTGGATACCAATGTGCAAAAAGGAAGTTTGGTGCAAGCTCTTTTATATGATGAAGAAAATGATAAGTATGTGTATTTATTGGCTAAAGTGGAACATACTGATTTTGTGGATGATTCGGACTTCAGTTTTAAAACAGGTTTTTCAAAAGATAAGAAGACAATGTGGAAGTCGTGTTTGTTTGAAATTAATGATTTAACACAGTCGGAATATTATGCCTATATTTACTCAAACACTGTTGCAAAGTACTGGTATAGCGACTTTTTGGAATTAAATGAATTAAAAAGTGATGAATTCAATACGAATAAAGCATTTCGAGCAATAGAAAGTACATTGAATCGTAACATAAAGAAGGATTTTCCTAAAGACCACACAATTATAAGAAATACGATTATTTCTTATTTTAAAAGTAATGATCATATTGATTATAATGTATTACTTAATAATACAATTGAAAAATATCAGCCAGTCGAAATTCCAAAAGAAAAAATGGATGCAATGTTGAATAAACTACGAGAATTACCAGATAAGTATGAATTTGATAGACAGTTTAATTCGAAACCGTCTGTGATAAATGCAAGAATTAGGAAAGTATATAATGTATATCAGGGAATTGAACTACGTATTACTGATGCTGTGGACGATATTGAAAATACGATTCAAGCATATCGAGCAGATGATGGTAATCGGTATTTGCAAATTAGGACAAACAATGATTTAACATTCAAACAATTTTTGAAACAAGAATAAAAGGGAAGGAGGTGGAAATATGTTGGAAACATTACTACATAGAATTGGGAATGAACATGTTTGTGCCTCGGAACGTGTTAAGATATATGAAGCATCTTTTGATTTTTGCAAAAATAATAAACCGTCATATACTTATTTTGAGAATATTATTAAGGCGATACCTTTAAGAGATTCTATTCAGATTGTATTGCAGGATGAAAATGAAAGTATTTGTCAATTCAACAGGGAGAGAATTAGCCAAGAGTTGTATGATTCATTTTTGGAAAAGGTATTGGATGATGAAATTATTAGTTGTAAAATAGAAGTGACAAAAACGCTAAAAGACAATTTCTTTTCTATTTATAACTATCAAAAATTTGCAGAAGATATTTTGCAACTGACCATTGAAAAAAGTATAAAAGCTTTTTCAGAATTACTAAGGGAAGTGTCAGAAAAAATTATATTTGAAATGTTTGACGAGTCTCCTATGTTTGCTACTAAAACATTGTTTTTTATCCCAACAGGAAACACAGTTGAAAGTTCTCAATTTTCTCGAAAAGAGAGAATCGATAAATGTAAAGATGTTTCTTATTTCTATAATTTTGATATATATGAAGTATTACCGGATGATTTTAAAATAGAAATAAATTATAGGAATAATCCATTGACAGCATTATTTCAAAAAATAGAAATGTTATTGGCAATTAGCTTTATTGCATCATCATCATCATTAAATGGTAATGTGATACATGGGAAAATCCATGGGCAAAGAACAGTGGAGTATAATAGTTCTGTAGATAATGTTTCTTACAATGGAACTTTATATAAGATATACAATTGGATATATACGGAAGGGAGTGCTATTGATAAATCAATTATTGCCAGAAATATTATTAGTCTGCATTGTAAATATATTCCGATTACAGAGATAGACGAAAAAGTACTTGCGTCTATTCAATCGAATTTTAATTTATATTTAAAAGATAATGTAATGCAATATTTGGAATTAAAAAATAAAGTAGCTGAGTTTATAATAGAGATTGTTGCAAAAACAGGGGAATATGCTACGGATATTTTGGAAAAATTTAAAACAAATTTGATTGCAGTTTTTGGTTTTTTGTTTACAGTTATTTTAGCCAATATAGTTTCAGAACAACCGCTAAATAATATCTTTACCCGAGATGTAACTATTATTATGGAATGTGTTCTATTTGGATCAGTTGTGTACCTAATTATTTGTTACGTACAATCGCAATATCAAATGAAGAAAGTATATAATAGTTATGAACAGTTAAAGAAAAATTATAATGAAATTTTGACAGAAGAAGATCTTGCAGAGATTTTTGAGAACGATAAAATGATGAAGGAAATGAAAAAATCTATAAAAAAGTCAGAAAAAATTTATTTAGCAATTTGGATAATATTTCTACTTGTATCATTAATCATTTTAGAATGTGTTAGTACAGAACCCTTCCCAGTGATGAAAAGAGTAAGTTCGCTGTTAAAAGAAAACGAAGTATCAACTTTTTTAAGCACAATTAAAAAAGTTATTTTTAAATAAGATAAAAATATAGTAATTATTTTATACTAGTTTACATTTTTGTTGTTATATATATTTGGTATTGATTATGGATAGATTTTTCGCTGTTTTGGTATGCAATTTATATAACGTAAGTAAAAGAGTTGTACATCTAAAACGAAAGTGCTTCAAGATAGCCTGCAGTGGCTCAAGGAAATTGACATGGAAGAGCTCGATAAGGAATTACAAGTAGCAATTTCACCAAGATTTTGGGAATCCAGCGAAAAATAATCTAATCAGTTAACCAACGTGATGAAAGACCGACCAAGTAAGGCTGGTCTTTTTCCATAAAGATGGAAACAAGAGATAATAAATTGTAAGCGCCAAATATTAATGCGGTCAGATACAAAATTACCCCAGCCCTTTGC
>CAMLYR010000101.1 GCA_946491915.1 uncultured Clostridium sp. | reverse complement strand
ATTATTATATTTAATCCATTTGAAGCTTCTATGGCTGTTACAACATTAGTTGGTTTAGCATTATTAATAGTAGAAATATTAAATATAATTGATGCATGCACAATGCTATATCATTTAAAAGAAGGTAAATAATAAAAAATATTAATTATTTTCAAATTAATAAAGAAACATAGATTCTAAAATAAATAAAATTATTAAAAGAAGTTAGTAATTAAGTAAAAAATTAGTTACTAACTTCTTTATATTTACAGTTCTATTGATTTTGTAATGAAAATGTAATATAATTGTAATATAAGTTTAATATTATTAATAAAAAACGCTGATAACTATTTCCGTAATAGCATAAAAAGGGTTTTTGTAATAATAGGAAAACTTAGCAAATACTGTTATTGACTTATTTTTTAGAAGAAAGTAAAATATAAATAATGTAATAGGTTAAAAGGGTGAGAAAATATGAAACTAAAAAAAGTACTAACTTTAATATTGTCAACATTAGCAATAGTTATACTAGCAGGACTATTTAATGTAAGTAATGCAGCTAATGGAGATAAATGGTTTAATGCGAGATCCATTTATAAAGACAATTACTCGTACAGAGCTGATGGAAAAACAATTTGGAGAGTATATGAATCTACAGCTACATCAAATACACCAAAGAATGAAGGACAAACTATATTTTGTTTGCATAGAGGTGTAGGTTTAGGTTCTGACTTTGGTTCAGGAACGCCAGAAAGAGTTAATTATAATAAATATTTTGACTTTAAGTCTTCTGACATGTTGAATGAACTTCAAAAAGCCTTACCAGATCTTACAGAACATGATTATAAAAGATTGGTATGGATTTTTGACCATGCTTATGTTGCTCCTAAAAATTCTAGTGAAGAGGCAGAAGCTCATGAGCAGAAAAAGTTATTATTGCAAAATGCAGGAATTAGAGATTCTATATTAGCAGAAGCTGGAACAAATTATGTTGCTGGTTCAGGAGCTCAAATATATGAAATAGATTTTACAGATGAAGAGATTGACGACATTATAGGTGTAGTTCAACAAATGGCAGTATGGAATGTAGTAGGAGATTATTCAGATAGCAATAACTTAGAAATACATAGAGCAGAAGCTGGAAATTTAACATATAAAGATTTTACAGAAGATTCTTCTATTTTGGAAAGATTAGGAGATGTATATGCTGCTAGACAATTTGGTAGTAGCTTAAATTCAGAAATTACTAAACTATATAACTATTTTGTAGATGAATCTGAAAGACAAGCAGATAGTTATGATGTACATTCAAGTTCACAAAGTATAACATTCCAAGATACAGCTGCAAAAGTTTCTATATCTGGCTCAAATTATATAGTAGGACCATTTAGATTAGAAAAGGAATCAGAATTAGATTATACTTTAGATTTAAAAGTTACTAATAAGGGAAATGCACTAACAAACTATAATTTAGTAGGTGATGCTAATGGTAACTCACTTTTAGTATATGAAACAATTGAAGAGATAGTAGGACAAGAATTTTACCTTTCTATACCTGATACAACAGAATTAGGAGAGATAGTTTTAACAGTAGAAGGTACTTATTACGGAACAGAAATAGAATATTGGACAGTTGGAGGAAGCGAAGAAAGTGAGCAACCAGTAGCTGTATTAGAAAAAGGAGAAAATGACTTTGAAGATAGCAAAGAAGTTTATTATGAGCCTACAGAAGGTGAAAACTTCGACTTGTCGCTTAGAAAGTTTATAATAAAAGTTAATGATAAAGAAATTGCTACAAATGGAAATTATATAAGAGAACCAAATGTAGATGTTACTCCTTTAGTAAATGACTCGGATACAACAGCTTCTTATAGACATAATAAAGCGCCAATATTGGTAAAAATAGGAGATATAGTAACATATACAATAAGAGTATATAATGAAGGCGAAAGAGATGGATATGTAAGAGAAATTACAGACTATTTGCCAGCACAATTAGAATATTTACCTGATGATGAATTAAACCAAAAATATGGATGGGAAGTAGTTAACAATGGTAGAGCACTAAAAACAGACATAACATCACCAGATACAACACATACAGAAGAACAAGAAGAACTATATGGTTCTAGAGCTAATAAAACATTATTAAAAGCATTTAATGGTACAGATTTAGACTATATAGAAGTACAAGTAAGATGTAAAGTTATAGATACAGGATTTAGAGGAGTTATAACAAACATAGCAGAAATTACAGCTTTCTCAGATGCAAATGGTGATAGTACAACAGATAGAGATTCATATAAACAAAATTTAGATTTACCTTCAGATGATGATTTACCAAATTATAGAGGAAATACTTCAAATAAAGAAGATTTATCAGATTCAAACTATCATTATAAAGGACAAGAAGATGACGACGACTTTGAAAAAATTATATTAGAAGAAGAACCACCTTCACCAGAAGAACCAACATTTGACTTAGCTTTAAGAAAATTTATTACAGCAGTTAATGACGAAGAGCTAATAGATATAGATGGTAGTTACACAAGAGAACCAGATGTAGATGTTACTCCTTTAGTTCAAGAAAGTGGCACAACAGCTATATACAATCATCCAAAAACACCAGTATCTGTAGCAAGAGAAGATGTAGTGACATATACATTAAGAGTATATAATGAGGGCGAAAAAGATGGATATGTAAAAGAGATTACAGACCATTTACCACCTCAACTAGAATTTTTAGTAAACGATGAATTAAACTTAAGATATGGATGGAAAGTATCAGAAGATGGAAGAACAATAACAACAGATATAACATCACCAGATACAGAATATTCAGCAACTAGAGACGAGATTTACGCTACAAGAACTACAGATGAAGACAAAGTTTTATTAAAAGCATTTAATGGAACAGAGCTAGATTATATAGATGTACAAGTAAGATGTAAAGTTAAAAAGGACATAGATATTACACAAAAAATTACTAACATAGCAGACATAACAGAAGATGCTGATGAAAACAATGAACCAGTAGAAGACAGAGATTCAGATGAGGACAATGTAGAATTGCCATCAGATGAAGACTTACCTGGATATAAAGATGACGAGATAAATTCAGGAGATGAATATATCCCAGGACAAGAAGATGACGATGACTTCGAAAAATTAATAATAGACGAAGCTGTTCCAAAATTTGACTTAGCATTAAGAAAGTTTATTACAGGAGTAAATGAAACTCAAATAGATAACAGAGTACCAGTATTTACAATTACGGAAGATGGTAAGTATGTATATGAGCATACTAAAGAACCTGTAGATGTAAAAACAGGAGATGTAGTAACATATACTATAAGAATATTTAATGAAGGCAATATGGCAGGATATGCAGAGCTTGTAAAAGATGATATACCAGATGGATTATTATTCTTACCAGAAAATCAAACAAACATTGACCATAGATGGGTAATGTATACAGAAGACGGAGAAGTAACAGAAAACCCAGAAGAAGCAGACTACATAGAGACAGATTACTTATCTAAAGCTCAAGAGGAAGAAACAGGAAGAGTAAACTTATTACAAGCATTTAATCCAGAAACTATGACACAACCTGATTACCATGATATAAAAGTAGCTTTTGAAGTAACAGAACCAAATACATCAGATAGAATAATAATAAACCACGCACAAATTTCAGAGGACAGCGATGAAGAAGGAAATCCAGTAGATGACGAAGACTCAGAGCCAGATGAATGGAATGAAGGCGAAGATGACCAAGACATAGAAAAAATAAAAGTAAAATACTATGACTTAGCATTAAGAAAATGGGTAACAGAAGCTATAGTAACATATGATGGAAAAACTACAGTAACACAAACTGGAAATACAGCAGAAATGGATCCAGAACCACCAGCAAAAGTAGAAATTCGTGGAAGCAGAATGGATAAAACAACAGTTAAATTTAGATTTAAAATTAGAGTAACAAACGAAGGTGAAATTGCCGGACATGTTGGAGAAATATCTGATTACATTCCAGAAGGATTAAAATTTATACAAGCTGATAATCCAGAGTGGAAAGAAGTAGACGGAAAAGTAGTAACAGATCAATTAAAAGATACATTGTTACAACCAGGTGAAAGTGCAGAAGTAGAAATAGTATTAACATGGATAAATGGTGAAGAACATCTAGGACTAATGACAAACGTAGCAGAGATAAGTGAAGACGATGGAGATGACATAGACTCAACACCAGATAACCAAAAAGATGGTGAAGATGATCAAGATGATGCACCAGTAATTATATCTATAACAACAGGTGCAGCAGATGTATATGGTTATATAGGATTAGCAGCAGGAGTTTTAGCAATATTATCAAGTGGTATTATCTTAATTAAGAAATTTGTTATCTAATACTAATAAATCTTTGTAGTTAATAAATAATAAAAATAGGTTTTAAGTGGAAAACTGCTTAAAACCTATTTCTTTATTTCTTAGACTTGATATATAGATAGGCAGAGAGATATTGTTTTTTTGTATCTTGCTGCTCGCAACTACTTATTATCAAAATAAAAACTATATTTTTATATTGTTTTTAAAAAACTCATATGTTATAATTCAATTGTAAGTTTATGTTCTTACGGAGGTAACAAATGAATCAAATTTTAGTAACTGAAAAAAAGAAAAAAAATAAAAAGACCTCAAGAGGTCCTATAGAGATAAAAGGAATAGTTAGATTTTTTGCAGTATTTATTATGCTATTTGGTATAGTTTTAGCAGGAGAGGGCTCATATGCTTTATATAAAGAAATAGACGAGTCTAAGCCAGAAAACATACCAAATCTTACGCTTACAAGAGATGGAGATACAGTAATTTTAAAAATAGAGCATAATACAGAAATTTCTAAAGTTAATTATAGATGGAATGATGGAGAAGAAAATAGCATACCAGAGGGTACAACATATGTAGAAGAAGAAATATTGCTTCCAGATGGAAATAATGTTTTAAATATAACTGTTATAGATATGAAAAATAGAGAATATCAATTTATAAAAGAGTACAATTTAGAGGGAGTAGATATTACAAAGCCAAATATTGAGGTTACACAGACAGAAGAAGGAACAGCAAATATTAGTATAGTTGCATCAGATGAAACAGCTATAACAGAAATGACATA
>CAMLYR010000100.1 GCA_946491915.1 uncultured Clostridium sp. | reverse complement strand
CAAAAACTTCAAATACAGAATTAAATGTAGTAGAAGGTATGCAATTTGATAAAGGATATGTATCACCATATATGGTAACAGATACAGAAAAAATGGAAGCTGTATTAGACAATCCATATATATTAATTACAGATAAAAAAATAAGTAATATACAAGAAATATTACCATTATTAGAAGCTTTAATGCAACAATCTGGAAAATTAGTTATAATATGTGATGACATAGAAGGAGAAGCATTATCAACATTAGTATTAAATAAATTAAGAGGAGTACTAAATGTTGTAGCAGTAAAAGCACCAGGCTTTGGAGACAAGAGAAAAGCAATGCTTGAAGACATAGCAGTATTAACAGGAGGAGAAGTAATAACATCTGATTTAGGATTAGAATTAAAAGATACAACAATAGAACAATTAGGAAAAGCAAAACAAGTAAAAGTCCAAAAAGAAAATACAATAATAGTAGATGGTGCAGGAGATAAACAACAAATAGCAGATAGAGTAGGTCAAATAAAAGCACAAATAAACGAAACAAAAAGTGATTATGATAAAGAACAACTTCAAGAAAGATTAGCAAAAATAGCAGGAGGAGTAGCAGTAATTGGAGTTGGTGCAGCAACTGAAGTTGAAATGAAAGACAAAAAACTAAGAATAGAAGATGCATTATCAGCAACAAAAGCAGCAGTAGAAGAAGGAATAGTTGCAGGAGGAGGAACAGCATTATTAAATGTAATTCCTAAAGTAGAAAAATTAGTAGAAAAACTAACAGGAGGAGAAAAACTAGGAGCAGAAATAGTATTAAGAGCATTAGAAGAACCAGCTAGACAAATAGCAGTAAATGCAGGGCTAGAACCAGCAGTTATTATAAACAATATAAAAAATAAAGAAGTAGGAGTTGGATTTGACGCAGCAAAAGAACAATACATAGACATGAAAAAAGCAGGAATTGTAGATCCAACAAAAGTAACAAGAAGTGCATTACAAAATGCAGCATCAATAGCAGCAATGGTATTAACAACAGAAAGTCTAGTAACAGACGCACCAGAACCAAAAAACTGTAATTGTGGTGGTCACGAACCATCACCAACTGGAATGGACGGAATGTATTAATAGGGAATTGTGCCAAGAGGGACGGGCTATTTTGGCACAATTTATTTTTAATCTTTAAATTTTTTCATATAATAAAATTTTGTGCCAAAATAGCCCGTCCCTCTTGGCACAATTTATAAATTTATGTTATAATAAAAAACATGAATAGTAGAAATTATAAAAAGATAATACATAATTTAGTAGTTAATATACAAAATTTAATAAGAAAAAATCCTAAGAAGTTAAAAATTATATGTAGCATATTTATAATTATTATATTAGGAATTATTTTGATAAACTTTTATATACAAGAAAATAGTAAACAAAAATATATTGAATATAATGGTAAAAATCTAAATGAAAGCAAATATCCAGGATATAAAGAGTTAATAGATAAATTAGCAAAGGACCATCCTAATTGGACATTCGTACTATTTTATACTAGATTAGAATGGGAAGAAGTAATAAAAAACGAAGGACATTCAGATAATAGAGAAAATCCTTTAAATTTGATTCCTGATTCTTCTAAATATCCAGAAGATTGGAAATGTGAAATAGACAAAGATAGAACTTTTGATAATGGAACTTGGTTATGTGCTTCTGATAAAGCTATTAAGTTTCAGATGGATCCGAGAAATGTATTAAATGATGATAATGTTTTTCAATTAAAAGAATTAGGATATGTTGAAAATGCACAAACTATAGAAGGTTTACAAGAGATTACAGAGAATACTTTTTTAGAAGGTGAGAATATTGCTAATGCATTATTACAAGCAGGTAAAAATTCTAATTTAGATCCATATTTTATAGCTTCGAGATTAATTCAGGAGCAAGGAAGAAAAGGAACAGTGCTTTCTAGAGGATATGAGTATCAAGGACAAGTTGTATATAATCCATTTAATATAAATGCAACAGGAAACTCAAGTGAAGAGATAATTCAAAATGCTTCAGAGTATGCATATGAACATGAATGGAATTCATTAGAAAAAGGTCTTATTGGTGGAATTGATTTTATGAAAGACGGATATATAAATAGAGGACAAAATACATTATATTTACAAAAATTTGATGTAGTGAATCAAGATGAAAGTTTATATACTAATCAATATATGCAAAATTTGTTAGCTCCTCAATCAGAAGCAAGCAATATGTTGAAAATCTATCAGGCATCTAATACAGTTGAATCAGATTTAATATTCATAATTCCACTTTATGAAAATATGCCAGAAAATGTGTCAGAAAGATAAAAAATTGTGATATAATATTATTATATCACATTATTATATGCCACTATAGCTCAGTTGGTAGAGCAACGGATTCGTAACCCGTAGGTCAGCAGTTCGATTCTGCTTAGTGGCTCCAAATTCAAACAGCCTATGAACTGTAAAGGTTTGTAGGTCGTTTTTTAGGTCATTAAAATATATAGATTAGGAGTTGCACTTATACAAAAAAATCTATATTAAATGATTTAAACAGATTTAAGTTATTTTTATTTTTACAGACTAAATAACTTGTAAATTTTTCTAATTTAGTGTAAAATACGAATATAATGTAAATAATATACTAGGAGGAAAACAAGCAATGAGATTCGTAACAGACGAAGAATCAAAAAAAGAATACAAAGAATTTTTAGAAAACCATGAAAGATGTAATTTTCAACAATCATTAGAATGGGCAGAAGTAAAAAAACCAAACTGGAAACCAGAAGTAATATTAGCAGAAGATGATGACGGAAAAATAATAGGTTCTTTAAGTGTATGGATAAGAAAAATGCCAATCTTTGGGAATATAATGTATTCATCAAGAGGACCAGTATGTGATATACATGACTTAGCAGTTATGAAACAACTAACAGATGGAGCAAAAGAACTAGCAAAAAAATATAATGCAATAGTATTAAGAATAGAACCAGATATAGAAAGTGATGACCAACAATTCAGAGATATAGTAACAAGTTTAGGATACAAAATAAAAGATGATGCAAAAGACTTCAAAGATGAAATACAACCAAGATATGTATTCAGACTAGATATTAAAGATAAAACAGAAGAAGAAATAATGGCAGGCTTCAAACAAAAATGGAGATATAATATAAGGCTAGCCTCAAGAAAAGGAGTAACTATAAAAGATGGAACAAAAGAAGATTTAAAAGACTTTCATAAAATAATGATAGAAACAGGTGCAAGAGATGGATTTATTATAAGGCCATTAGAATATTTTGAAAAAATGTATGATTGTTTAGGCCCAAAACATATGAAAATATTAATGGCATATTATGAAGGAAAACCAATCTCAGGAGTAATACCAATATTTTATGGTAATAAAACATGGTATTTGTATGGTGCAAGCAGTAATAGTCATAGAAATTTAATGCCTAATTATTTATTACAATGGGAAATGATAAAAATGGCAATACAAAGAAAAGATGACATATATGACTTTAGAGGGGTATCAGGTGTAGTAGATGAAAATCATCCACAATATGGTTTATATAGATTTAAACAAGGATTTGGAGCTACATTTACAGAATTTATAGGAGAGGTATATATTCCATTTAAACCATTAACATATAAACTGTACAAATTTTCAGAAAAAGCATTTAGAACAATAAGACAATTAAAAATGAAATTAAAAAATAAATAAATGCAATATTAAAAAATGAAAACCTTATAAAAAGATAAAAAAGAAAAAGAAATTGTTAACAAATTTGGAGGAAAAGTGAAAAAATTAATAATAAATGTAAAAGATTTAAGACATAATATAGAACAAATAAAAAAATATGCCAGTAAAAGTGGAAAAAATGATAATGGCGAATATGTAAAAATAATCGCAGTTGTAAAAACAAACGGATATGGTTTAGGAATTGTTGAATATACAAAATTTTTAATTGATAATGGGATAGATTTTTTTGCAGTATCAACAGTAGAAGAAGCAATAAAATTAAGAAAAGCAGGAATAAAACAAGATATTTTAATGTTATCATCAACAGCAATAAAAGAAGATGTAGAATTATTGGTAGAAAATAATATAATTTTAACAATTGGTTCAACACAAGATATAGAAGTAGCAGAAGAAGTAGCAAAAGAAAAGAACGTAAAAATAAGAGCACATATAAAAATAGACACAGGATTTGGAAGATACGGATTTATTTACACCGAAAAAGAAAAATTAATTGAAAATCTAAAATTACTTCAAAATATAAAAATAGAAGGAACTTATTCACATTTTTCAATAAGTTTTTATGATGATAAGTATACAAAAAAACAATTTAGTAGATTTTTAGATATAATAGAACTATTAAAAATGAATGAAATAGAAACAGGAATGCTTCATATCTGTAACTCATCAGCATTTGCAAAGTTTCCTATAATGAACTTAAATGCTGTAAGAATTGGTTCTGCATTTCTTGGGAGACTATCATTTACAAATGCATTGGGATTAAGGAAAATTGGATATTTGGAAACAAATGTATCAGAAATAAAAACATTACCAGCAAAATTTAATATAGGCTATTCTAATACTTTTAAAACAAAAAAAGAGACAAAAATAGCTGTAATACCATGTGGATATAGTGATGGTGTTAATGTTACTAATGATAGGGACATGTTTAGAATGATAGATAAATTAAGATACATAGTAAGAGATGTAAAAGATTTTTTTAAAAAACAAGCCAAATATGTTAAAATAAAAGACAATAAATGCAAAATACTAGGGAGAATTGGAACATACCATATAATATGTGATATTACAGGAAAAGATATTAATATAGGGGATAAAGTAAAAATAGATGTCAACCCTAAATTTGTTGATTCAAGTCTAAGAAGGGAGTATATTTAAATGAGTGATAACAAAGAAGATTTAAATGAAGAAAAAATAAAAGAAAATATAGAAAATAAAGAGGATTTTGAATCAAAGCAGAAAGATAGCCAAGATAAAGAAAAAATTCAAGAAATAAACAATGAAGAAAAAGAAATCAAAGAAAGACAAAACGAAGAAATAAACAATGAAGAAAAAGAAATCAAAGAAGTCGGATCGTAGCCATGTCGTTCTGTGAGCCAAGGAGTTGAATCTA
>CAMLYR010000099.1 GCA_946491915.1 uncultured Clostridium sp. | reverse complement strand
TTGCAAGATGTCATTGCTTTGTACTGCCGTCCTGGCATGAGGGGATGGCGAATACTAATTTAGAAAGCGCGTCATCCGGAAGGCCGGTCATTACCAGTAATATCCCAGGGTGTATGGAAGCTGTTGCAGATAATATGTCAGGTTTTCTTTGCAAAACTGAAAATTCAAATGATTTGTATGAAGTGATAAAGAAATTTATTGAATTGCCATATGATGAGCGTAAGACTATGGGATTGGCAGGGAGAAAGCGTATGGAAAAATTTTTTGATAAGAAAAAAATCGTTGCAAAGACCATGGATTTTTTGCAAAGATCTTTGACTGTTTGTGGTGGGAAACTGAATCATTAAAGGGAAAATTTACAAATGTTTGACATAATTGGATTACAAGCGTAAAAAGAAAAAAATATATATTAATCCATACATACTACTAATACAGCTAAAAAATGGAAGGATTTATAGATGTATCTTAGTTTTATTGTACCAGTCTATAATGCAGAAAAATATTTAAAAAAATGTGTGGAAAGTATTTTGAATCAGACATTTCAGGATTTCGAAGTGATTTTTATTGATGATGCTTCCACAGATAAAAGTTTGGATATCCTGAATTCCTACGCATATGATAAACGAATTAAAATAATAACAAAAGCAAATGAAGGGGTTTCTCTGGCCAGAAATTGCGGTTTAGAATTAGCCAGAGGAGAATATCTTATGTTTGTTGATGCAGATGACTGGATTGACAAAAATACATCTGAAGTAATGGTTGATGTAATTAAAAAGAAACAGGCGGATGTCGTATTTTGGCCTTATATAAGAGAATTCGAAAATCGTTCTTTGGAAAAGAAAATATATGATGAAGAAGAAATTATTTTTAACACTAAGGAAGTAAGAGATAAATTGTATCGGCGTTTTATTGGTTTAGTGGGAAATGAGCTAAAAAAACCGGAAAATGCAGATGCACTATGTACTGTATGGGGGAAATTATATAAAAGAAGTATTATTGAAGAAAACCATATTCGTTTTCAGGATATTCGTGAAATTGGCACATATGAAGATGGGCTTTTTAATTTGTATTATTTTCGCCATGTACATAAGGCTGTATATCTAAATAAATATTACTATCATTATAGAAAATATAATGATAAGTCAATCACAACAAGATATAATTCAGAGTTATGTGCGGAATGGAATAGACTTTTTGATAAAATGGAAGAATATATACATGATAATAAGCTCTCGGAATTATATCAGGATGCTCTTAATAATCGGATAGCCCTAAGTATTTTAGGACAGAGTCTAAATATTGCCGCTTCGGATAAAACACATAAAGAAAAAGTGGAACTAATTAGAGACATACTTTATACACCCAGATATAGAAATGCATATAAAAAACTTAAAATAAAATATTTTCCAAGTTATTGGAAAGTAT
The DNA here is from genome assembly GCA_946491915.1 of uncultured Clostridium sp. The sequence continues at coordinate 3,738 of CAMLYR010000099.1, read as the reverse complement.
TTTATTGGGCGGCAAAACACAGACAAACTTTTTTAGTGTATATGCTGATAGTGATAATTCAGATGATTCGGAAGTAGAAATGATAATTATTAAAGAAAGGAAATATGGTGTTTGAATTCCTATATACACCACATAAAACAGTGAATGAAAAATGAATCAAGTATTATTCAGTATAATTGTACCTGTATATAAAGTTGAAGACTATTTGGATAAATGTATTTCCAGTATCGCCAACCAAGAATATGAAAATTATGAAATTATTCTTGTGGATGATGGATCACCGGACAAGTGTCCTGAAATTTGCGATAACTGGGCCAAAAATAAGGAACATATTAAAGTGCTGCACAAAAAAAACGGTGGATCAAGTAGTGCAAGAAATTCTGGTGTGCGTCATGCAAGGGGAGAATACATAATATTTGTCGATAGCGATGACTATTGGAATAATAATTCGGCATTATCTATGATTTCTGAGACTATACAACGTGTAAAAGAAGTCGATGCAATCGTATTTAATAATATCGATTATTCTTGCATATCAGAAGAAAGTGTTATATGTAATAGGAAATATGATATTAGATTCATGGAAAGCGCAGATAAAAATGATGTATTGAAATATTTATTTACTAATCATCTTTTTCCCGGAGCAGCGTGGGTTACGGTAACTAGAAGAGAGTTTTTGTTAAAGAATAAAATAGAATTTATAGAAGGTATCAAGGCAGAAGACATAGACTGGCTTCTAAATGTTTATCTGCACGCTGATAAATTTTCAGCTTTGAATCAGGCTTTTTATGTATATCGTAAATATAGGAATGATTCTGTTACAGGAACTGCAGATGTAAAATCTATAGATGATATTTTGTGTACACTTGATATTTGGAGCGAGCGATTGAAAGATAATCGGTATGACGAGATACGTGATGCTGTATATGGCTATCTAAGCACCCACTATATGTGTGCAGTTTTGGTATATGATAAAATAAATACAGTAGACAAAAATTCATGTAAAAACAAATTGAAAAGTTATAAAAAAATCTGCAAGTATAGCAATTCATCGGGTATAAAATTAGTTAGATTATTGCCGTTATCCTTACTTAGTAAGTTATTGAATATGTATAGAAGAAAAAGAAAATATTAGATGAGGATAATAAACAAATGAAAATTTTAATTATATCTGCAGAAGTCTGGCGCGACGATACAAATGGGGGAAACGTACTTTCAAATATTTTTGGCGGAACAGGATATGAATTTGCTCAGATTTACTGCAACCCTGGTAATCCGTCAAATTTTTTATGCAAATCTTATTATCAGATGACGGATAGTATGATGATAAAAAGTATATTGAAAAAGGGAAAGCCGGGGAAAATATTAGAGTTTAATAATTATCCGACAGATGAAATGGGGTACGCCGCCAATTCTCAAACTTTACCGGAAGTTGAAAATAAGAAATTCTATAACTTTTTCAGAGGTCATAGAATGGAGATTTTTTATATAATAAGATCTCTTATATGGAAGTTGGCAAAATGGGATACAGTTGAACTAAGGAATTTTATTACGCAATTTAATCCGGATCTGATTTTTGCACCGTGCTATGCTTCACATGAGTTACTTGCAATTGATCGAATGGTTAAAGAAGTATGTAACGTGCCAATGATTTCATATATATCTGATGACAATTATGGATTAAAGCAATTCAGATTATCACCGTTTTATTGGATGAATCGTTTTGTCTTAAGAAAAAATATGCGGAAAACTTTTAAGCAATATGATCTGGTTTATACAATGACAGAGGAACAGAAAGATGAATATGAAAAGGCGCTTCACTGTAACATGAAAATATTGAGGAAAAGTGGCGATTTTTCTAAGGTGAAGAAAAAAGAAACTGTGAATAGACCTATCCGTTTAATATATGCAGGGGGCATTTATTGCGGAAGATGGAAAACTTTAGCTGAGATTTCAAAAATACTTAAGATAATTAATAGAGATTCTATAAAAATTGTATTAGATATATATACGGGAAATGCACTTTCGGATAAACAGAACGCAGCTTTAAATGACGGAGTTAACAGTATAGTTCACAGGAGTATTACACAAGAAGAATTGAAAAAAAGGTATTCTGAAAGTGATATTGCCCTTCATGTTGAGTCTTTTGAGCTAAAATATAAGCTGCTGACGAGATTATCATTTTCCACAAAAATTATTGATTGCATGACGAGTGGATGTGCAGTGATGGCCATATGCTGGAAAGAACATTCAGGCTTTAGGTATTTAAAGAATAATAATATTGCAATATGTATAGATGATATAAAAAAGATTGATCAAACACTACGTATGATTTTAAAAAATCCGTCATGTCTTATAGAGTATGCAAATAAAGCAATAGAATTTGGGAAAATTAATCATGACCATGAAAAAATAAAAAAATCATTTATGGGAGATTTGGAATCCTTTGTGAAAAATTGAGGGAAAATATGAGAGTTTTACAGATAAATGCAGTATATGGACATGGAAGTACTGGCAGCATGGTCAAAGAGCTGCATGAATATTTAAAACAGAACAATATAGAATCATACGTTGCCTGTTCTCAAGGCTGTAGTGACTTAGAGCCACATGAATTTGTAATAGGGACAGTTAATGATGTTAAATTTCATTCTGTAATGGCAAGAGTAAGTGGATTGCAAGGATATTATTCAAATAAAGCGACAGAAAAATTATTAAGATTTATGGATAAAATCAAGCCGGATATTGTTCATCTTGGAAATCTGCATTCTAATTACCTGAACGTAATTAAACTATTAAATTATTTAGGGGATAGAAATATCGCTACTGTTATTACATTGCATGATTGCTGGTTTTATACAGGAAAATGTACTCACTATACAAAGGCCGGCTGCTATAAATGGAAAGCAAGTTGCGGTAATTGTCCGCAATTAAAAAAAGATATTCCGACATGGTTTTTTGATAAAACTAATAAGATGCTGATGGATAAGGCATCCTGTTATAAAAAAATGAAAAGATTAGCCGTAATAGGGGTATCTAAATGGATAACGAATGAAGTATACAGCTCTATTTTACAAAATGCAAATATAACTGAAACTATATATAACTGGGTTGATTTAGATGTATTCAGGCCTAAAAAAATGGAGGCCGATCAAATGCGTAGGAAGCTTGGACTCCAAGGGAAATTTATTATATTGGGTGTGTCATCTATGTGGAGTGATTTAAAAGGATTATCAACTTTTTATAAATTATCCGGACTTCTCAATGACGATGAGATCATTATTTTAGTAGGCCGTTTGAATGAGGAAAAAATGCCTTCTAATATAATTCATATACCAGAGACTCAAAGTGTTGATGATCTGGCAACTTATTATTCCATGGCTGACGTTTTTTTACAGATGTCACCTGAAGAATCATTTGGTAAAGTTGTAGTTGAAGCGCTGTCTTGTGGAACCCCTGTTATTTCGATAGATTCAACTGCTAATGCGGAGCTTGTTGGTAAGGGAACAGGTTTTGTTTCACATAATGCGAACGTTGATGATATTTATCATTACATTAATATTATCAGGAAAACTGGAAGTTATAAATATGCTGCTGCATGTAGAGATTATGCCAGAAAAAATTTTATGATAACAAAGCAATTAAGCAAATATCTGGATATATATTATTCTCTTTTAAATTCTTAAATAGGGTAGGAAAGCATGATTTATTACATAAATATTTTTTTAGAAATTGTTGTTG
>CAMLYR010000098.1 GCA_946491915.1 uncultured Clostridium sp. | reverse complement strand
CTGCTGGTTCATCATTTTGATCTTGTTGTACTAATTTCCCTTGTATTGCATATTGCAATATTGATTTCTTTAAATCTTCTTTATAATTATTATTTATTTTTTCTAATCGCTCATATATATCATCATATCTGCTTATATATGGCAATAAATTTTCATATTTTTCTATAATACGTTGTTGTTCTTTTAGTGGTGGTATAGGAATTAAGAATTTTTTTAACCACCCAGTATTTAAATTTTTCTGAGCAGCTCCTTTTACATTTCTATTTATTTGTTCCTGAAAAAGTAAAGATTCCATCCATAATACAATATAGTGTTTATTCATTATATCTAAATGGTCTCTGAAAAATCCTAAACTCACAAAAATACAAAATTCTTCATCTGTTTCAATTATTTGAGGTTTACCCATAGTTCCAACTCTACCAAACAATATGTCACCTTTATGTGGTTTACTACCATAAGAAGCTTTGTCATATGTTTCTCGACTTACCTTTTTAGCTTTTGAAAAATCAATTTTTCCACCAGAAATATCTTTTACAGATAAGAAATATACTCCTTCGCTTGTATAATCTGGTTTATATGTAAAACCTAAATTTATTTCTTCAAAATTTTCAATTCTACACCATTTCCAAGTATCAGGAATATCAAAAGGAATTTCTTCTGTGATATCATTTATAGTACCATCTTCAAACTTCTCATAATAATGATTATCTGAAGGATCTTTATATATTTCTGAGTATTTTTCTTTTTTTATTTTCTTTTCTTTGATTAATTTTTTACGTTCTTCTTTTATTTTTTCAAGCAATACAGTTGCTGGTTCATCATTCGGATCTTGCTTTACTAATTTTCCTTGTATTGCTAATTGAAGAATTGAATTTTTTAATTCTTGAGCAGTCATTAGTCTTCCTCCAATAATTTACTTACTTCTTCTAAAATTTTATCAATTTCCGCATTCAATTTAGCTCTTTCTTTTTGATACTTTGCAATTAATTCTTTAGGCTCTAATATTATTTCTTCTTCATGAGGATATCCACACAAATCCAAATTATATCCATTTTCAATTATTTCTTTTACTGAATAACATTTAGATTTATAAGTTGTAGTAGATTCCTCGTTTTGTTTTTCGTCTATAATTTCTTTTCTATTATCCCACCACTCGCTTACTTCTTTAAAATGCTCATTTTTTATTGGTTTTGTTTTTGAAAAATTCTTGTATCCCTCTGGCATATCCAATCTATAAAACCATATTTCACTTGTTGGCATTGATTTATCAAAAAATAATATGTTAGTTGTTATAGATGTATATGGTGCAAAAACAGAACTTGGTAATCTAATTATAGTATGTAAATTAAATTCTTTTAGTAGTTTTGTTTTTATATTTATTTTAGTATTATCTGTTCCAAACAAGAATCCATCTGGAAGTATTACTGCCGCTCTTCCAAAAGACTTAAGTCTATACATGATTAATGCTATAAATAAATCTGCTGTTTCTGATCCTCTTAAATTTGATGGAAAATTAACTAAATATTCTTTCAACAAATTTCCCCCATAAGGTGGATTCATTAATACTACATCATATTTCTCATCTTCAGAATAATCTTTTATGTTTCTATCAAAACTATTTCTATGCTCTACTTTAGGATTATCTATGTCATGTAGCAATAAATTAGTAATACACAATAAATATGGTAATGATTTCATTTCTACACCATATATTGAATCATTATATAAATCCAAATCCTCTGCTGTTTTTACTTGCTCTTTTAAATAATCTAAAGCTGAAGTTAAAAATCCTCCTGTACCACAAGCAAAGTCTGCAATCTTTTCTCCTAATTTAGGCTTTATCATATTTACCATAAAGTTAGTAACTGGTCTAGGAGTATAAAATTCTCCTGCATTTCCTGCACTTTGTAACTCTTTTAACATAGTTTCATAGATTTCGTTAAATTCATGTCTTTCATTAGGGTTAGTAAATTTTATTTCATCAATAATATTGATTACTTGTCTTAGTAATATACCATTTTTCATATAATTATTAATGTCTGTAAATGTATATTTTACAATTGCCTTTTTTATCGGTGTGTCTGCATCTATATCTAAGTTCTTTAATCTTGGAAACAATTCATTATTAATAAAATTAAGTAATTCTTCACCTGTCAATGCTTTCCCATCTTTCTTATCTACCGCCCAATTTCTCCATCTTAATTCTTCTGGAATTACTGAGACATATCCTTCGTCATCAAATTCCCATTGTGTTTCTTTAGCATCATACACTTTTAAAAACAATATCCATACAATTTGTTCTAATCGTTGTGCATCTCCATTTACTCCTTCATCATTTCTCATGATATCTTGTAGTCTTTTTAATATATTTCCTATTCCCATTATTCTTTCTCCTAACTTGCATATAATTCATCTTCTAATTCTTCCACAGCTTCTATATATTTCTCTTTTCCTCCAAATACATCTACAATTTCCATTGGAGATCCATACCCCTCAAATGGTTTTAATTGTAATATTTTGGTATCAGTAAGTTCTAATTCATTATTATCACTATATTTTTCTAATAAATCTTTTAAAATATTTTGAGCCATCTCAGAATATTTATATAAATATCCTTTTTTTAATACTTTATTTACTCTTTCATATCTGGTAAGAGGTTTTTTATCATAAGCAATATGTAAAATCAAATCAAAATCTCCGATATCTTCATTTCCTACATCTTTTCGTAGTTCATCAAGTAATACTCCTTGTTCCTTTAATTCATCTAGTATTGCTTGCTTCCTATCTGTTGAATTCCATTTATTAATAAAATCATTTAATGAAGCATATTCGTTTAAAATACTTCTTTTACTAAAATCTTTCAATGATTCGGTTACTAATTTTCCATCTTTATCATAATATGAACATATCTCATTATAGATATTTACATCTACACCATTAACTCTAATTTTTGTATTCGTATTAACTGTTTTTCCGGGATGATTTATATCTACATTATTTTTATCAGTAGGTTTAGTATCATCGCCACTATTTTCAATTTTGTCTTCATCTTCTGTTGGCATTGGTTCACCAGGTTTTACTACTTTTATTGAAATTGGTTCACCATCAAAGTCAGGATCACTAAATAATCTACTTGCATTTCTAAAATCCAATATTGTAAAATATGTTTTACCAAAATCCTCCCTAATTCTAGTTCCTCTACCAATAATTTGTTTAAATTCTGTCATTGAATTAATATTAGAATCCAACACTATTAATTTACAGGTTTTACAATCAGCTCCCGTTGTTAACAATTTGCTAGTTGTTACAATTGTTGGATATTTTTCTTCAACATCTATAAAATTTTCTAATTGATCTTTTCCCTCTTGATTATCACCTGTAATTCGCATAATATAATTTGGATTTTCTAACATCATATCTGAATTTTCATTAACTAATGCTTGTCTCATTCTTTCAGCATGTTCTATATCGATACAAAAAACTATTGTTTTATTATATCTATTTGTATTCTTCAAGAACTCAGTAACTCTTTTTGCTACTACTTGTGTTCTTTCATCTATAATTATTTTCTTGTCAAAATCAGCTTGATAATATGTCTCATCTGTATCTATGATATTACCATTTACATCAGTCTTACCTGCCTCTGGTCTATATCCAACTAAATCTTTATCTAAATTAACTCTTATAACTTTATAAGGAGCTAAAAACCCATCATCTATTCCTTGTTTTAGTGAATATGTATAAATTGGTTCTCCAAAATAGCTTATGTTAGATACTTCCTTATCTTCTTTTGGAGTCGCAGTTAAACCAATTTGAGTAGCACTACTATAATATTCTAATATTCTTCTCCAATTTGAGTCGTCAGCTGCACTCCCTCTGTGGCATTCATCTACAATAATTAAATCGAAAAAATCTCTCTGGAAATTTTTAAATATATCTGTCCCTTGTCCATCAGTAAGTTGTTGATATAATGCCATATATATTTCATAAGAGCTGTCCATTTTTCTATTTTCTACTTTAGTCATTATATTACTAAATGGTTGAAAATCCTGACTCATAGTTTGATCTATAAGCATATTTCTATCTGCTAAATAAAGTATTTTCTTTTTTAATCCCGCTTTTCTTAACCTATGTATAATTTGAAAAGCTGTAAATGTTTTTCCAGTACCTGTAGCCATAACTAATAGTATTCTTTTTTGATTTCTTGCTATCGCTTCACATGTTCTATTAATTGCTATCCTTTGATAGTATCTTGGTTTATTTGTTCCTGGGGCATAATAATATGGTTCATTAATAATTTTTTCTTCATCCAATGTAAGATTTTTCCCTATCTTATATCTATTCCACAATTCTTCTGGAGAAGGAAATTCATCCATTGAAATTTCTCGCTCTTTTCCAGTTAAAAAATCATGTTCTAAAAAAGCTTTTCCATTAGTTGAATACGCAAAAGGAATATCTAAAATTTTTGCATAATTCATTGCTTGTTGCATTCCTGCTCCTACTGATAGCGTATTCTTTTTAGCTTCTACCACAGCAATAGGTTTAGAACTATTATAATATAATATATAATCTGCTTTTTCTCCTTTTTTTCTTGCAGACATATTTCCTCTTACAATTACTCTTCCAGCAGTAAAATAAACTTCACTTCTAATTTGCTTTTCCAGACTCCATTTTTTGGTCAAAGCCGGTGTTATATACATGTTTCTTACATCTTCCTCAGATAATTGTTCTTCTATTCCCATAAACGTTCCCCCATAACTTCCGATAATTTTTATTTATCCGAAGTTATTTTATCATAAAAGTAAAAAACATTCTACATTTTACCTCATTTTTTTACAATTTTATCCTTTTATTCTTTTTAATTTCTTCCAAAATACTCATCATAAATATATCCTTTTTCAATATATAACTCTGTTAACTCCATCTTATATTTTTCCAATAGTTCTAAATATTTTTGTTTAAAAACATTTTTACTTAGCCATTCAATACCTTTACTAGAAATAACAACTTTGTTATTAATTAAAAATTTATACTGTTCAAATCCACTATCACACATTTTCTTAATTGATTTTCTTATCGTAATTTCTTTTCTATCAAAATATTTGCATAGTTGTTTTATATCCATGTTTTTATTCCACCAATTTTGATTATTCTCCACTTTTAATAGTTCCTCATATTGTTTAATTCTATCTTCAAAAAAATCTATATCTGCATCAATTAATGATTTTTCTTTTTGAAAATATACATTTAATAACCAG
>CAMLYR010000097.1 GCA_946491915.1 uncultured Clostridium sp. | reverse complement strand
GCACCCACGCATTTCATTCATTGAAAAAGCATAAGTGCTCTATGTATTTATAACGCTATTTACTTTGATTTATTTTCATTGAAACAGTAACGTACAACTTTTTGATTAGCAGGATTTTTTGCAGGAATTTTGCTCTGATTAGCAGCTAATGGAATTGCACAGTTCAGAGTCCGATTAGCAAATTGTGAACTGCTAATCGCCGTTAGGTTCTGTGTTCGGCTTTTTTCCGAAAATGAGAAAAGCCGAAAACCTCGATTTTTCAAGGAATTTTCGGCTTCTCGGTTACGTTCCTGGGCGGATTCGAACCGCCGGCCTTCCGCTTAGGAGTTCCCTCTAATCTTTGCTTTCACTATCAAAGTAAGTAAAAGAAATGCAAGGAAATCAAGGGGTTTCTATCGGTCAGGTATCAACCGTATGTAAGCAAAATCAAACTAAATAAAAGGTATTTTTCAGGCTCTCTTTTGCAGGTGATTAGCAGGAGATGTGAATCTAGGGGGGTGGTTGATTGTTCGATCTTCCTATTGCCACATTTCTGTTAACAACATAAAATATCTTATGTAATTATATCATGTAATATTACTCGGTTATAGCTCAAAAATTATATACTGTATTAAGCATCCGCATCTTCTATTAAAGCTCTTAATCTTTCTGCAGGTGATCTCTCATCGTTGTCTTCTTCATCATTTTGACTCCTCATCATTTCTACTAACCTCTTTTTCTTAGTTTCCTTAACTTTTTCTTGGATATTAAATACTGAAGGTTGATAGTCTTTATAAGATTTCACTTTTGATTTGCCAACCTTATAAATAATATCTGGCTTTTGATACGCAGTTAATTCTCGAACTCCTGATAAAGATATTTCTATTGCCTCTTTTATCCCCTCGCTAAAATTCTTCTTTCCCTTTTTTAAACCTCTATTTTTACATAAATCTTTAATATATTTTAATGTCCTTAAGTCCATACTATTATATATAATATATGTATCACAACTACCTAATATCATATTAGCAAGCTCTTGTCCATAAGTACATTCCAATGCGCTAATTCCCTGAATGACAAATGTAAAATCAATATTTCTTTTTGGGGCACCTAATAACATCTTTTCTATATCATGGATTTTTCCTAAACTCAAAAAATCATTAAAAATAAATGTATACTCATTTTGTGCCTTTTTATCGGCATAATATTCTTGTATCAATTCTTCATATAACTGCTTTATAAATATATGAACATATTGAGAGGCTTCCGTTTTTTCGTCTTCAACTCTTATAAACACTGCACTCTTTTGCGTAATTACCTCTTTTAAATCTATTGTATTATTGCAAATATTTCTTAAAAAAGTATTTTTTACTGTAATTGATTTTAATTTTTGATTAAAAACTGATATGATACTGGCATATGTATCCGATGGTGCTTGTAATACAGACAATGCAGCCTGCTTTCCATAATCATTATCTTCTTTCAAAGCAAAATATTCTTTTATATAAGTGCTACCACCAAATTTTCCCATTCCTTCGTTTACCATACTTTGAATGCTCTTCAAATTAACGCACTCATCATATGGTGCATCTTCAAACAAACAGTAACTAAGCCCAACCAAAAAATCTTTTGCCGAAATAGCCCAAAAAGGATCTGTCCTCTTTAAATTTTCTTCATCCAGTATGATATTACTGGAAACAGATTCTAACGCATCAAGGCATTCTAGATATTTATTTTGCTTGTATAACGTATATGGATAATACAGCGCATTCCAACTATCACTCTCCATTGGATTACGCAAATCTAAACAATAAACTTGATATCCTTTGTCTTTTAATTCATTGCAAAGAGTACTATATAAATCACCACTTACTTCAGTTAACAAAAAAGAATGTCCATTATTTATCAACTTTTGTATTTTATATAATAATGTGTAATTTAATTCTTTATATTTTCTTACTCCTATAAATGCATTATTACAACTTCCCATAAGTGCCTCCTTTGATCTTAAACTCACTTTCATTTCATTTTTCTCTACTGTATTTTCTTGTTTGTCTTCATCTGAGGTTTATCAGCCCCCGGCCAATAGGTCTCCCATTTTTTTATCAAAATATAATCCCCTAAGTTTCCTTCAATTAATTCTGTATTCCTTTTATAATCACTAAAAAGTCGAATAAATTTATTTTCAAAAGATTTTTGCAACCATTTATTATCTTTAAAATCTTTTGTCGCCCATATATTAGAAATCAAATATTCGTAAAATCCAATACCAGAATCAATATCTTTACTCTCAATTAATCTCTTTGTATAGACGAAAACACTATCTTCATACGGAGCAAAATCCATAGCTGATATTATAGTGGTAATATTCGGGAAATCTTTGTCAGCTCTGTATATTTTCGATAGAAATCCGTCTTTGTAAGAAGATTTCATTAATATTGGTAGAAGTCTAGTTATCCATTGTTCATAATCCTCTTTTTCTATATATTGATCATAAAAAATCCATTCTATTAGCAAATCATATTGTACAATAATTTCAAATCCAGATCTACTTGTACTAATAGCATTATCTTTCAAAAAATAATATATACATTTTTTAATGATATGTTTATCTATTGATAAGCCGTTTAGTTCATTAAAAGCGTTTTCCCATATAAAATCACAAAAATCTGCATCAGAACAAATGATATCTTCTTTTTGAAAAGTTTTTCCTTTTGAAAAAAGGATTTCTAACTTATTTATTCCTGTTACGGCTTTAATAAATACTAATATTTTAACCAATTTGTCACATTTAGCTCTTAATTCTCTAACATCTTCAGAACTTTCTAAACCAAATTTATGTAACAATCTACTCTCCGTACATTTATCCTCCCAATACTGCTCGAGTAGAGATTGAAGTGTTGTATATTGTGTCAAATTCGTTTCACAGTGATTCTCATAGTAATCTCTTTTGTATATTTTTCCTATCAACACTGCTAATATGGGACGAGTATCATTTAGCTTTAATTTAATTGAATTTGCAAGTTCATTACATTTTTGACGTAAATTGTCTGGTAAATCCTCCTCATTTTCAAATTTAAAAGTATTTTCAATAATTTTACTAAAATCATCGACCCCTAATTGATTATATCTATTTAAATCAAACTTTGTATAGCGTTTACCAACCAGTACTAAATGATCTTCTGAAGTATCTCTTTCTATTGTCATAAATCCGACTTTAAAACATCCACAATTATCTTGAATTATAGTAATAATGGCATTTATTTTAGATAGCTTTTCATAGATATAATCAAAGATAAAAATGCAATTACTATACAAAATAATCCCATTATGATGCTTAATTTTTTCATATAATATATCTATATCGGAATACCCTACATAAATTATTATTCCATTATCTAAACCATCCTTTACCAATTCTTGTGCAATTCTTGTTTTTCCACTTCCTGCATTTCCCACTAAACAAGCCTTTTGATATATACTATTTTTTTCCGCCCTATTTATCCAAAAATAAATTTCATTTAAAACCTGTTGTCTACCAATCAATGGAATTAATGGTTTTTTCTTATATTTATCTACTAAACATAAAATATATCTCCAAAACTCATTCTCATAAATTTCTAACGTTTTTAAAGCTACTTCTTTTAAAGAATCTAATTGTTCACAAAATGTTACTCGTACTTCATTAATGAGTTTGCTAAAATTTTCATTATTACCCTCAATTGCATTGTTTATTCTTTTTAACTGGCTACAAACCATACAAAATTCACTATCAAAACTTTTAAATGTAATACTTTCTAATACATCATAATAAGTTCTAAAAAGTACTTTATTTTCTTCATTTTCAATTCCATAATTATCAATTAAAACATCTACAGAAACTTGATTATATGAAAATATATTACTCATAAATATTTTTGTGATGTTTTTTGTGTGTAATGAAGGATCAGATTGAGAATTAACAGCGTTTCTAAATTCTGTATTTTTTAATAATTGTTGAAAAGCATCATTCGCTTTTAATGATATTTGCAAATTTTTTATTATATCTTCTGCTTTCCCTCTCAAAGAATTACCAAATACAAGATTCACTATTTCCTCAACGATCCCTTTTATTACGTCCATATATTCTCCTTCGTAATAACGTATTGGGATTTTAATAGTATCAATCAAATTTCCAATATGCGCTTCCCATTGTACTTAAAATTTCTAAAATCCGTATATATACTCTTAGATAGAATATATCACACTATTGCATAATATTGTACACTTCTTTAAATCGAAAAACAAAACCATCCGTCTCTCTGGGCAGTTCTGCCTGTGTTATGCGCAATATTTTCATGCCATCATATACAACAATTCAAGGATATCAACTCCTATTTATCTGTCTTGCTCTGCCTCGTACACCGCAAGAGTCATTCTAATCCTATTTTTTAGTGCTCTTTCCGCGTAACAGTCAAACAAAATAGAAAGAAAAACGTTTACTAAAAAATTAATTATTTCAAACATAATACAGTCATTAGAATATAAAGAAGAAATAATAAACGCTATACCAGAGCCAAACGCAAGGAAAAGAAATATCAACGAAAGAGACATTGATAGTCCTTCAATATCTCTCAATTTTTCGAGTTTTTTATCTTTCCCGCGGACTTGAATGTAATAAACACAGTAAGCGAAAAAATATGATGATAATTCTTTATCATAGATAATTTTGTTTTCAGTAAATAGCTCCTTTTTCTTAGCAATATCTTCTGCATATTGTTTATATTTTTTGCGCTTTATGCTATTTGTAATAAGATCAGAATCTTCAAAAAGATTATCTATGTAATTTCCTTGACGAACTTTAATTATCAAACGCGAAATAATCTTAAACACCTTTGACATAATGCTGTCGCAGTAAATATTTTCTGTATTCTTATTTTCTGTCGCCCCAACATTGTGCTTAAGATTGCTACCACTATATAAATTGCTATATAATTCCTGAATGAAAACTCCAATGAGATAAAAAAGCAGAAAACAAAGTAATATAATATTTATGTTCCACAAAAGCATATCAACGTTCTCTGTTGATACTGTTCCATTTGAATTAATTAAAATATACTGTTGATACAGTTTTGTATATATTGTACCGACTAAACTATAATCAAATGGAATCAACATAATTTCTATTCCTATCACCAAGACTGCTCCTGCAATAAAATGATTTATATAATCATAGAACCCTTGACGTTCTAAGAATGTTTCCACAAGCATCCCCCCATCACAAAAATTCAAGCTAAATTATAACAGCTTCTTGAAATAGTGTCGAGTTAACAGATTTTGACTAACCATAAAAGGAATAATCAATTAAACAACAAAAATAGGCAGAACCATTCATTTTCTCCGGACAGTTCTGCCTATGTTTCTATAACCCTTTCGCCAATGTTTTCAAGAGCGCAGCCATCTCCGGCTTCGCCAACAGCTTCATCAAAAGCTCCTGATCCGACTCCTGCG
>CAMLYR010000096.1 GCA_946491915.1 uncultured Clostridium sp. | reverse complement strand
AATTTGTGGAATATACAAAAGATGCGAAGCCACTGAAAGAGATGGACACGGATTTCATGCTGAAAACGCTGGACCATATCAAGGTGTTTGAGGATGGGACATTGCTGGTGGTGTTTCTGGACGGATCGGAGATTGAGTGTAGAAGTGAAGAAGCGTAAGAAAAGAGGCCGGTTGGGATGTAAGAGTCCTGATCGGCTTTTTTCTTGCGCTTTTTCCGGATAGTAAAGGGTGCAGGAATATGATAAAATAAAATTACTACGCAAAGAAGGAGTTGCAAAGTGATATGGATAATTATGAGGTATTAGAAGTAATTCATACGTCTAGGACTAATGAGACTATTATTTTGAAAGTGAAAGAAAAAAATAAAAAGACTTGTGATAAAGTTTACGCTTTAAAATTAATTGGCTCACTAAATAATAGATTTCAAAAATTAATTTTTAAGAGAGAAGTTGAGGCGCTTAGGACATTAAATTCTTGCGATAGTATTGTGAAAATCAGAGATTATTTACTCAATGCCGAATTTAGGGGTAAAAGTGACTGGGGGCTGATTCTACTAGATTATGTTGATGGAGTGAATCTTGAAGATTTAGATTTAAGCAGTTTGTCACAGATAGAAAAGTATGAACTCTGTTTAAAAATTTTGAAAGCTATCGAAGAAGCACATAATAATAATGTTCTGCACCGTGATATTAAACCGTCTAATATTATATATAATACTGAGACGGGGGAAGTGAAGATTATTGATTTTGGAACAAGTAAGATAAAATCCATAGTAGAGCAAGAGACAACTTTGCCGTTCTATTCTCCGAATTTTTCGGCTCCAGAAGTAGTTAAAGGTAATAGCACAACAGAAGCAAGTGATATTTATTCGTTAGGAGCAGTAATTTTCTATATTCTATATGGTATATTGCCAAATGGTACAGAAATGATCTGCAAAACACTGGGTAATTTAGAAGTACCTGAAAATTTAGAGCATTTAATTGCTAAGATGGTTGCAGAAGAACCAGAAAATAGATTTCAAGAACTTGGGGCAGTTATCGATGCTTTTGAAGAGATTATAGGAGATAATAGTCCAAAAAGAGATATATATTTATGTAGCATTGACGCCGATAAATTGAGATATATAAAGAGTATCTCTTTAATTGAATCGAATGCTAATATGTCTATCTTCACAAATTCATTTTTAAAAAACCAGTTTAAAGAATGTTCTGCTTTTTATAATAGCTTTAAAAATTGTTATATTTTTTCCGGAAAGAAAATAGCGGTTGAATGTATTTATAATGACAAAGATGAGTTATTTGTGGTAAGTAAAATTTTTCCTGTATCGGTTGATCGGAGGATTAGTAATCAAAAGAGAGGTTTTACTGTTCAAGGTATAGTTAAATTTATAGATAGTGGAAGAAGAAATTATAATGACAGAACGATAAATAACGATAATCAAAAGCTAATTATACAATTTAGAAATAATGTTAACACCAAAAGCACATTACAAAAACAAGATGAATTATTTGAAGAATTATTCGGAAAATGGCAAGATGGACTTGATGAGTCTATGAAAAATGAGAAAGAACGTGTAGGACGGATTGTCTATTCTGCATTTAATATAGTAGATCAACAGTTGATTTTAACCATAGAAGAATATAAAAATAATGATATTGACGTATTGGAAAATGATATGGAATATATTATTGAAGATGTGGATAGCAGGGGCAACTTCTTTTATTTTGATGTTGGAACTTATCATGGGATAAGATATGACGATGATAAAACATTATTTATAATTGATTTGGATAAGAAAGCACAGATGGGTAAACTACGCCCATTACTTAGAAAACAACGTCCTATAATGGAAAATTTTAGAGCAAATATAAGTGCATATAAAAGGCAGCAATATGCCATTCGGGCTTTACATGATGATAATTATTCGGCGAAAAATTTAAAAGATATATTACTTAATTTGGACGAACCTACTTATACACCTTTTTTACAAAATATTGTATTTAGTAGGGATACTTTAAATTCATCTCAACGGGAAGCAATAAAAAAGGCTCTATATTCAGATAGTATCAGTCTAATTCAAGGACCTCCAGGTACAGGAAAAACGACAGTAATAAAAGAAATTATTTTCCAAATTTTAATGCAAATAAATAAATTTGACGATACATCAAGAATCTTAATCGTATCTCAATCACATACAGCGGTAGATAATATTATCGAAGGGTTGGTAGACAAAGGAAACTTAAATATTATAAGAATTGGTCGTCCAGAAAATATTTCTCCAAAAGTTGAAGAAACATGTACTATGAATGCAATTCGAAAAAAGATGTTTGCAGATATTAAAGAAAAATCAAATTCATATATCGAACATCAGAATTCTTTATATGCTAATATTACGGAGCAAAAAGTACTGGACCGATGGGAAAGAATCCAGGATATTCAGAAAGATTGGATTAATAGATGCAGCAATTTAGAGACACTTGATTATCAGATGATAAAAAGTGCAACTATTATTGCGGGAACATGCGTGGGATTTTTATCAAATGATTTTGTTAAAGAGTTGGATTTTGATTATGTAATTATTGATGAAGCTGCAAAAGCTACAACACCGGAATTATTAGTTTCTATTATTAAGTCTAAAAAAATTATATTAGTAGGAGATCAAAACCAATTACCAGCATATGCAGATCAAGAATTATCTCCAATAATAGCTAAGCTGACCAAAGAACCAAAGTATAGGCTTTTCGATTTACTGTTTAATGTGTTGCCAGATACACATAAGCAAATTTTGACTGTGCAGTATAGAATGCGAAAAAATATAGGAAATTTAATTAGTCAAGTTTTTTATGAGGGCAAGATTGCAACAGAAGTTGATGATAAAGACCGTACACATCCTATAAAAAAATTCAACGGAAAATCAATTGTTTGGATTGATACCTCGATGATGGATAAAAAAGATGAAAGTAGGCTTAAGGGAGGTTCTTTCTGTAATTATGCGGAAAATACAATAATAAAAAAACTGTTAGAAGAATTCAAGAAAGAAGGAACACTTCCCAAATTAGATATTGGAATTATTACGGGATATCGAGGTCAAAAAGATTTAATAAGGAAGTCTGTAAACAATAGTGGATATGATAAAATAGCAAAAATAATTGATATTAATACTCTTGATGCATTCCAAGGTAGAGAAAATGATGTTATTATATATAGCACGGTTAGAACTAAGAATTCCATTGGATTTCAGAAAGAAAAGGAAAGAGTTAATGTAGCCTTTTCAAGAGCAAAAAATCTGCTTATTATTTGCGGAGACATAGATTTCTTTTATAGGTTTGATGACCCAGATAACAAATTTATTGAGATTATTGATTACATTTATGAGCATGAAAAAGAATGTCTTGTGATACCAGGAGGCGAAATATAATGGATAAACTAATCGAATCTTTAGCTAATATTAATGTAAGAAAGAATGATGGATATATCTTTGTAAAACGTGAAGAAATTTATGTTCCTATAATAAAGACTGTACTGTCAATTACAAAACGTTCTTTTTATTCACTTCCTTTACTGGATGAAATAGTGTTACGCCTGATAAACGAAGGGGTTCAAGAAATCGATGAATTAGTAAATATATTGGGAATTGAGAGAAAACTCCTCGAAGTGACTCTTGCAGATTTAAGTGTAAAAGACATTATTTATTGCACTACAAATAGATGTAGTCTATTGGCAAAAGGAAAACAGGCATTACAGGAGCTAAGAACTATACAAAGAAAAAAAGATACAATAAAAAATGTTTATTTAGATCCAATCAATCGGAAGGTTATTCTTGAATACGATAATTATCAATTTGTCGATAGGGTTTATGTCAATGATAAGAAACTGGATGTTGATTTTGAAGTAAAGGATGTAGAAATATTTAAGGAGAATATTGATGCTGTAAATAAAATTTTTCTTGATGAAATGGATTTCTATAATGATAAAACAAAGAGTCAACCTGATGAGCTCCTAAGTATTGATAATATAGAAAATGCTTATGTTAAATTTGTGCGTATTCCTATATATATCTATGTTAGCTCTGAAGGAATAGATATAGATATTATGGCTGTTAATAAAAAGAATGATTCTTTGCTTTTGTTGTTTAAAAATGAAATAATAGACCAAATTCGAAAAAAGAAAGTGTTGAAGAATACATTTATTAAGTATAGGTTAAGAAAGCCATTTATAGGAGTAGATTTAAAAGAAAATCCAGATTTAAAAGGGGATTTGCAGAAATATAAGAAGAATAAAAGTAATAGAGATGAATTGGGGATAATAATTGAAAAAGAAATTTTTTCTGATAGAAAATTATTTGATGAAGAATTTGAGGTATTATTAAAATATTTGGCAGATAAGTGTGAGAATATACGGATTGATGTTTATCATTTAGATGACTGGGCAAAAGATGAATGGTGTAGTAAAGTATTACCGCTTGTTAACAGTAAAAAAATGTCGCTGATAAGATATCAAGAATGCCATGATTTCAACAAGGCACTTTCGTATATTCAAAAAAATATGCCAGAATGCTCAAAAGATAAAGTGATTCAAGCAAAAACGGATTCCTATTTTTCAGTCATATTGGACGATCATTACATAATAACAGGAATACCACAAGATATAATAATTATAGACAACAATACACATATCCATAAGATGAATTTCTATTTGAGGATAGTGTAATTGTTGGATGAAATAGAAAATTATTTTGTGGCAGAGATCACATTAGATAAAAAGCAAATTATCTTTCAATACTACCTTGACAAGTAGTTCTTTCAGAGTGATTACTACAACAAAAAGGAGTGATCACTTATGACAGAAGAACAAAGAGAACTTATTGTGAAAATGCGGCATTTGGGGTATGGGTATCGTAGAATAGCAGATAAGGTGGAACTAAGCAGGGATATTGTTAGAAATTATTGCAAAAAAATAGGGCTGGACGGAAGAGCAGATGATATTTTAAAATCGTCAAAATATGAAGGTAACGTATGTATCCGTTGCGGTGCCCCTCTGGTTCATCCTCCTACTGGGAGAAAAAGAAAATATTGCTCACTGTCGTGCAAAAGAAAATGGGAAGCACAGCATCCCAAGAAAGAATATGCACATCAGTGCAAAATGTGTGGCAAAAGTTTTAAGAGTACTACAAAGAATCAGAAATATTGCTCGCATGATTGCTATATTGAAGATCGTTTTTATAAAAATGAACAGATGGCATACTTGATAGAGCAATTGAAGAAAGGTGAAAAAGTCGAGAAAACACCTCAGTGGATAAAAGACTTGTTGGAGTAAACAAAACTGTAAAACTTCACCCCTTATTGTTTTGCTTAAGAGTAAAGTGATAAGGCATAGTTTTTTTTCAATAAAAAAGGGCTTATTTTTGCTTTTGCGGGGTGGGTGTGGGGAAGATCATTTAACCTATACTACTCTGCTAAACTTCACCCCTCCTTAGGGGAGCTACTTATGCGATGTAGTATAAGAAGAAGCTATCACCGCAT
>CAMLYR010000095.1 GCA_946491915.1 uncultured Clostridium sp. | reverse complement strand
TTGTACTGTATTTGAAATTCTTACTTGTTCTGATTGTGGAGGGAGGGGAATTAAAGTTCTTCTTATATTTTCTAAATGTAAATTTGGCACTCCTATTCCCTTTTGTTCTCCTTTAAAAAAGTCTTGAATATATTTGCTTTCAATAATTTTATGAATATATTGGGGAGAAATATGATTTTTAAATAATCTTATAACTGCCAACGTTACATAAACATCAAATTCAATATCTCTATCTACAAGAGCTGCTCTGCCTATTGTACCATTTTTTGCGAGCAAAATATCATTTAATTCTGGTGCTAATCTATTGTATAGTTTTTTATGCAATTCATTTGGAATGTACATGACGTCATCCCAATTAATTTTATTAGTAGTTACGTTTTTTGATGATAAAAAAATATATCCCATATCTGTATATGTTGGTGTTTTATGTGTTCCATCAGTTAATAATGTACATATATTTTGTAATCGTTCCCACGCCCAGGATTCCGGTATCTCGAATGGAATTTCGTCTTCTATACAAACAACGCTTCCGTCCGAGAACTTCTCATAATGTAACTTATCATCACCTACAAAAATATAAGACTCGTTCTTATCCCGCTTTAATTTACCTTCATTAATAAGTCGTTCTTTCTCTTCTCTTATACGTTCAAGTAATTTACTTGCTGGTTCATCATTAGGATCTTGAGGAACTAGCTTACCTTTTATTGCTAAATCAAGGATTTTTTGTCTTAGTTGTTTGGTATTCATTATTCTTTAACCTCAGCGATTAATTCTTGTAGTTTAGCAACTGAAGCAACAATCGAATCCGTTTTTGTTTTAATTTCTTCCAGTAGTTCATTTAGCGAGCAATCAGGGACATCATCTCCAGTTTTAATCCAAGAAATATCCAAACTTGTTTTATCTCTTTTTAATATTTCATCATAAGAATATCTGCGCCATCTTCCATCAGGATTTTCTTCTGACCAGGTTTGTTTTCTTTTTGAAAGATCATTGGCACAATAGCATTTTACAAAATCATCAAAATCAGATTCTTTAAGTGGATTTGTTTTACCAAAAGAAGGCATATTTGAACGCAAATCATAAATCCAAACTTCTTTGGTATTTCCTTTATCCTCTTTCCCTCTAGTAAAAAATAATACATTCGTTTTTACACCTTGTGCATAGAATATACCCGTTGGGAGTCTCAAAATCGTATGCAAATTACATTTTTCCATTAAGTCCTTACGAATTTTTTCTCCATCATTATCTGCAAAAAGGACATTATCGGGTAACACTACTGCGGCTCGAGCTTTACCCGTAGTCTTTAAACTACGATAGATATGCTGCAAGAAATTTAATTGCTTGTTACTTGTTGGAAATGTAAAATCATCCCTTGTTGCACGTTCCCCACCCTTTTTAGTGCCAAATGGAGGGTTTGTGAGTACCACATCATACCCTTTTAGTTGTTTACCTTCTGTTGACAATGTATCAGCCAGGTATATTTTACCTTCAATATTATGTAGCATAGCATTCATTAATGCCAAACGATGGGTGTCGTGTACTAGTTCACAGCCTGTGAATGCTTGCTGAATTTGAAAATTTTGTTCATCTGTAGATAAGTCAAATAAATCGCTTGTATTATTCTTAATATGTTGATCTGCCGCAATCATAAAACCAAATGTTCCACATGCCGGGTCGTTGCATCTTTCGCCAGCTTTTGGATCTACAAGTTTTGTCATTACGTTAATCAAGACTCTTGGGGTGAAATATTGACCAGCTCCAGACTTCTTCTCGTTAGCATTCTTTTCCAAAAGTCCTTCATATAAATTCCCAAGACCTTCTTCTCTTGCTGAATACCAATCAAGACCATCAATTGATGTTATTATTTTTTCAAGGTTTTTAGGTTCATCAATATTACTAATTGCTCCTTGATAAATTTCTCTTATTCTTCCCTGGCATTTGTCACCTAAATAGTTTAAAAGTTCTTTATAAAAATGTTTTAATTCAATCCCCTTTTTTTCTACAAGTTTATCCCACCTATATTGTTCAGGAATTTTATCTTCAGTTCCTGTTTCTTTACTCATTTTTAAAAATAAGATATATGTTAATTCTGTTACATATTGATGATATGTAATTCCATCATCCCGTAATACATCACATAATTTCCATAATTTTGATACGATTTCTTTATTGTTCATGCAATATTTTCCTCGTCATTATATAGGTATTCATTGAGTTCATCTATAATTTCTTGTAATTTACCACCGAATTTTTTATCAATAGCATTAAAACCACCGTTAGTTCTAAATGCCCCGCTATTAAGGATTTGTTTGTCCATAACAGTTTCTTCAAGCAAACTTTTTTCAATTCTATCCAACCAATCTAACTGCATTTTATTAAATTCATGATTCAACTTAATTTTTGCAATGGCATTTTTAATTCTTCTTTCGTGACTAATCAAAGGCGAGCCTAGTGCTTGTTGTCGGATAAAACTAATGATATCTGCCGCTATATCCTCATTCTTTAAATGTTTCCAGGCTGAATTTAGCATGTTTTCATTAAACTGATTTTCATCTAAAATCAGTTTTAATTCTTTTAAATCAGCTCTGGTCAAATTCTGGGGTCTTGTACATACTGTATTTAAAGCTGCAATTTTATTTATATTGTTATTAATAAATTTTTTAAAAGATTCGATATAATCTTCAGGGCGTTTACCATTAATATAATCTCGCTCGTGTTCTAACAATTCATCCTCTCTATCGTCATACACTTTCGGTTTTGGGATACTTTGCTTTTTGGTATCTAACAGCATAAATGCATCTTTATATCCTTGCATAAATTCTCTGGCTGCTTTTGTTTCTTTGAAACGAGCTTCTTTAATTATTTGGGTAGGCGTTTTGCCGTCGGTTTTTATTTGAAAATTTTCTAAAGTTTTTTGTGATAAACTTTTTTGTTTTCTTTGAATTTTTGCAAATAACAAATCTAATTGGTTTTGAATATGATCATTATCTTCAAAAGCCTCTAACCCCTTATATAAATCCTCAATTGTTGTTGTCACATTGTTTACGACAGGCTTCATTGTATTAACTGGAGCTAAGGAATCATAAACCCCGACTGGGTCATATATTTCAAAGTGAGTTTTCCCAATTTCTGGACATAACCTTGTTGCACGACCTAACATTTGTTCAAATAGTATTCTAGATTTTATTCTTCTCATAAATACAAGTTTAGTAATTTCTGGTACATCTATGCCGGTTGTTAATAAATCAACAGTGACAACAATATTAGGATATTGTTCATTTTTAAATCGTTTAATTGCTTCTGCTATTTTCTTTTTATTTCCACCGGCAACACTACCAGTAATCTTTAGTACAGCATCATTGTCTATACCATATTCAGAGTATATCTTTTTCAAAATATCAACAATCATATCTGCATGAGCATCATTTACTGCATATATAAGAGTTTTTTCTTTGCCTTCAGGATTAATATCTTTTGCAATTTCATTTAAAACGGTTTTATTAAAGTTTGGAAGGATTATATCTCTATTGAATTTATCTACATCAAAAGCAAGTTCATCTTCAAGCTCTGCACTATTTATAATTTCTCCTGTAATTGGATTATAAATAGCAAGTGTATCTCCCTTTTTGTAATGTATGCCTTTTTTGCTCAACTTTGTCTTAATAGTGTGAGGGGCATCATAATCTACTAAATACCCATCAATTACGGCTTCTCTGTATGAATAATTAAATACAGGTTTTCCAAATATTTCTGTAGTATGTAAAGCGGGAGTTGCTGTTAATGCTACTTTGAATGCATCAAAGTACTCTATTACTGTTCTGTATTTTGAAACATAATCATCTTGATCTCTGTATAGAAGTTCTTCATCACTCATTTCTCTGTCTAAAATGTATCCACGGTGTGCTTCATCGACAATTATTGCATCAAAATCTGAAACTGAAGGATAAGTTTCGTCTTCAGGATACATAATACGTTTTACCATACTTTGTACGGTAGAAACTTGTATTTTGATTGTCTTATCAATGTCTTTATCTTCCAATTTATTAATATTATAGATTTGGTTTAATGACATCAAATCTTCAAGTTTTACATCTTGGAATACATCTTGTGCTTGTTCTCCAAGTGCAGTTCTATCTACTAAGAATAAAATTCTCTTAAATCGTTTGCTTTTTAGAAAACGATATATCATACCAAGAATAGTCCGCGTTTTACCTGTTCCAGTAGCCATAGAGAGTAATGCTGTTTTCTTCCCATCTGCTAAAGCATTTTCTACAGCTTCAATAGCTTTTATTTGATAATTCCTTAAATTTAAGCCATCACTATCCTGCAAGAAGTCATATGGCATATTAGATAATGTTGTTGAGGCTTCTTTTTTGTTTTGTTCAAGTATTTCCATTATGCCCCCTGGACTTATCCAGCCTTTAAGAGCATAAGGAGCATTGCTTTCATCTCTTAAATCTAAGAACCATATTCCTGATTTTGTTTCAATTTGTTTTAAGTATTTTCTTCCATTAGTTGCAAAAATAAAAGGAACTTTAAAATCCTTACAACATTTTGTCAAACAATATTTAGAATCATTCTCTTTTATACATCTAGAATAATCTTTACATTGATAATCAATTACTGATGGAATATCAGATAGAGCCTTTTTAGCTTCAATTATTCCTACTAATTGTAATCCTATAAACAGGGCATAATCTGCATAGCCCGTTTTTGAAACTTTTGAATCTGTTGGCCACTCTGCAATTGCTTGATTAACACCTTTTTGTGGTCTTGCACCTTTTGAATAACGAAGTTCTTTTGTATCAACAGTCCAGCCAACTCTTCTTAACTGATCATCAATGAAGAATCGCGTTTCATCTTCAGATATATCTAGACCTTCTGAAACTGTTTCGGCCTGTCTTTTTCGTTCTGTGCTACTTGATTCTTGAATAACTTGCATTTGAATGATTTTTTCATTCAAAGCACTAATTTGGGATTCTTTTTCTTTTATAATTTTTTCATAATCGGTTGTAGGTATTTTACTTGGAAGAACAAAAGGCTGAGCTTTGTATTGCCAATCTATATATACTTCTACAAACCAATTTGATAAATTATATGCCATTTTTAATAAGATTTTGGCATTATCAATGGAGTCCAAACCCGCATGAACTGCATCATTTCTTCGAATTCTTAATGCATACAAAATATCATCAATAATTTTAGGAAGAACTCCTTCACGTTTTAAAATTCTTATTTTCATTGCTAATGTGTTTTTATCTTCCGGAATGCTCAGTTTTTCAATATCAAAAACAGCATTGACAATAGTTTCACTCAATAAACCAAGTTTATATATACAAGCATTAGGATCTGAGTATAAATAACATTCTGCGGCACTACCAAACTTTGCAAGTTGTGGATAATATTTATTCAAATATTCAAAATTAGATGTTGGCAAAGCAGAACTCCAGTTTAAAACTTCCATATAATTATATTATCATGAACATAAGGCAATGATAAATTCAGATATTAATATAATTTAACCTCAATTGAGTCTTATCTAAATTATTAAATTTTCCTTAATGTTTAAAGTTCTTTTAATAAAAACACCTATAATTTAAAAGATAGGGGAAGT
>CAMLYR010000094.1 GCA_946491915.1 uncultured Clostridium sp. | reverse complement strand
CAATATCGTCCACATCCATCATTTCACCTTTTTTCACCATATTAGGTCTTAAACGATTAATGACCAATTCTGGATTTTTAATTTCTGATGCTTCTAGTAATCCTATAATTCTATCTGCATCACGAATAGCTGAAATTTCTGCAGTTGTTACTACAATGGCTCGATTTGCTCCAGCAATAGCATTTTTAAAACCTTGTTCAATTCCTGCTGGACAATCAATTAAAATATAATCAAATTCTTCTTTTAACTTTCCTGTTAATTCTTTCATTTGTTCTTCATTTACTGCACTTTTATCTCTTGTTTGTGCTGCTGGAAGTAAAAATAGTTCTTCAAAACGTTTATCCTTTATAAGGGCTTGTCTTAATTTACATTTTTCTTCTACAACATCTACGATATCATATACGATTCTGTTTTCTAAACCCATTACAACATCAAGATTTCTTAGACCAATATCTGTATCTACCAATACTACCTTTTTACCTTTTAAAGCTAAGGCAGAACCCACATTGGCTGTTGTAGTTGTTTTTCCTACCCCACCTTTTCCTGATGTGATAACGATAACTTCTCCCATGTTTTTTCCTCCTTAAATTTTGGGTATGTTTGTTTTTTCTATAAAAATGCAATATTTAACTTCTTTATTATATACGAAAAAACCGAAAAAATCAATGTGGAAATAAGAAAAAGCATAAAAGTTTTTAGTTTATAAATATTTTTAATAATAATACTAAAAAAATATAATATATTTTTTAATCAGAAAAAGAAAATGGCAATATATAATTTATATTACCATTGAAATTTATATTGATATTTAAATATTCATTCTTGTTTTAGCCATTTAGATGTCTTCATTTATTTTAAAAATTCTGTGCATTCTCAATTATGGTAAAATAAGTACGAGTCTAAAGCCACGATTATTATTTGCAATGCCACTAGCACTGCTAAAGAAAAATAAACCTGCGCCTGAATTAACGCTATAGCCTCCTCCACGATGGAAAAATAAATTATTAGAATAAGGAAAATTAGAATAATCTTCATACCATGATTGACTATCAGAGTTACCTTCTTCATTATATATACCACTAGATGTTTCATATATTGCATCTCCATATACATGGCTATTTGCTATATAATTCTCTTCTCTTGTATCTTTATTTCCTTTATTATAAATATCTTTCATATAGCTTCTAGTTTCACTTATTAGACTACTTCCATATGTATTTAAATTTGCATTGCTATTATTTATATATGCTGATACATATTCCCAAGCCCCTCCACTCATATCATAGATTCCATAGATTGTTCCTGTTGTACTTGCTTTTACTCCCTGACTACTTGTATAATCATTTGTCGTTCCTGCATCACTTCCTGCACTTACACTTTCTCCTGCTGAACCTGTAATGTAACTGCTACTATTATTGATTGTGATTTCTCCATTAATTCCATAACTACTTTTGCTTAAGTATGATATTGCTCCCCATTCACTATTTTTTATCAAATGACTTCCTAAATCACTCCTATAATTTTTACATACATCAAATATATTACTTATTTGAATATATCTCCAGCTTGTCACTCCTGCTTTTACTTGTAATGTTAACTCTGTTGCTGTATTTGTATCTGTTTGTCCTGTGCTTACATCTGTTGTACAACCTGTATGACTTGCTTCAAATTTTGCTACCCACATTCCTGTTTTTGTTCCATTATATTGAAAAGCTGGATGGATATTCCAATTTCCCTCTCCACTACTATTATCCCATGTTGTAGTTCCATCTGCTGCTTCATTAGTAGTTCCTTTCATAAACTTGATATTAATTGTTCCTGAAACTCCACTTCCTCCATTATGATAATTATTACTAATTTGATAAGCAAACCTTGGTATCCATACAAACATACTATAACCTGTTGCATCTTCATTTAATGTTCCATCATTATTAAATGTTCCATTTATTACTGCATTTGCCCATTGTTTATTTGTTACATTATAATTATACCAATTGACATCATCCTTGGTTGTTTGTTTCCATGCACCTTGTCCATTATTAGCTGTTTCATCCCATACTATTGGAGTTAAAGCTCCATTTGCTAAATCTGGAGTATTTACACCTTTTAAAGTATTAAAATTTCCACCTTCTAAATTTCTTATACTTTCTTGTTCCTCATAAATTTCGTCTATATTGTCTAAATCTTGTTCATATGCTTCTTTAATTTTCGGTAAAGTTCTTAATTGATTTTTTCGTATAGATGCAGTGATAGAGAAAATGCCTACCAAAATAATCATAAAGCATAATATTGTTACAGTTACATAAACTGCCATAGAACCTTTACTATTTTTAAAAAAATTTTTCATTTGCATTTTTCCTCCAAATAATTTCCAAATCGTCTTATTGGCTACAATATCCTTCTTATTTTTATATTTTATGAATTATCCTTTTTATTTCATTATACAAATTTCCGTCATATTTATATCTTTATCATAATGGAAAACCTATTATTTGTCAATCAATTTCATCCATTTTACTCTTTCTTCATATAACCTTTTTCCGAATTCTTCTCCTTGTACTGTAGGATATTTTTTTTGGATAAATTCTCCATTAATTTCTTCAATACATGATTTTCCTACTTTAGCAAAAGTAATACTTTCTAATTGTTCTTGTAAGTCTTTTCCTTCTCTTGATTTATCACATGCCACCACTATTTTTAACCCTTCTAGACCTAATGAAGAATTAGCAACATTTTCAATTAGTTCTACTTTTTTCTTGGCACTCATTTGCTCAAAAATACCAGCTTTCATATGCCACTTACATGCTGTTTTTCCACATTTTAACCATTCCTTTGGAATTCCAATACGATTTCCGAATTGATTGACTAAAGGAGCTCCTCTAGCTTCATGCCCATAATGATGTGGTAATATTTCATTTGGTGTATTTCCCTTTCCTAAATCATGTACTAAACAGCTAAATCGGATTGCTAAATTATTGGTTAGTTTAACACTATTATCCAAAACAATCATGGTATGTGCATAACTATCTCCTTTAGGATGATGTTCTTCTGGTTGCACTTTTCCAATTAAGTTACTTACTTCTTGAAAATGAACTTCTAGTACATTAGCCTGTTTTAGTACTTCAAAAAATTGAGAAGGATGATTGGTGGAAAGGGCTTTTTTCAATTCTGTAAAAACTCTTTCTTTAGAAAGCGTTTTTAATTCTTCTTTTAGTTTCGTCATTGCATTTAGTGTATTTTTCTCTACTTCAAAATCCAAGCTAGATGCAAATCTGGCTACTCTATATACCCTTAATGGGTCTTCTGCAAAAGCACCTGTTGTTTTTCTAATGATTTTATTTTGTATATCTTCTCTTCCATGAAATGGATCTATAATTTCTTTTGTTAATACATCTTGAGCTATGCTATTAATCGTAATATCTCTTCTGGCTAAATCTTCTTCTATGGTAATGGATTTATCTGTTAAAATTTCAAATTGTTTATGTCCTATTCCGCTTTTTCTTTCTTTTCTTGCTAAAGCAAATTCTTTTCCATTTAAAATATATACGGGAAAATCTTTGCCTTGTATTTTAGCTTGTGGAAATAATTGTTCAAATTCTTTTTGTGTTAAACCTGTTACGCAATAGTCTTCATCTGTTATTGGCAAATTCAGCAAATGGTTTCTTATTGCTCCACCAACTAGATAAAGCTTGCCACCTGCTTTTTCGATTTCTTTAGCGATTTCAATGATTTGATTTTCTTTATTTGATATTTTATTTATTTTTTCTTGCATTGACTGTTTCCTTTACTTATTTTTTACTATTATATAAATAGTGTGCACTTTTTTCAATTTTTTAATAAATTTTATGGTATTTTTTTTAATCTCTATACTAAAAAAGTACACCTCAAAATATTAGATTTTTGTCTAATATTTTTGGTGCACTTCACTTTTATTCTATCAATAAACATATTTTTATTTTTTCATTCAAACGATTAAAAACTAATTGCATCAACTCAAATTTTGAATTTCTTCTTTACTTAATCCTGTTACTTCAGCAATTGTCCCTATATCAATTCCTTTTCTCTTTAAATTTTGTGCTATTTTTTTCTTTTCTTCTTGTAGGCCCTGTTGTATTCCTTCTTTTTTTGCCTCATGTATATTGACATTATAATCCCATATTGCTAATTTCCTTTTATATGCTTCTAGTCTTTCATTTTCATCTGCACTCATTTCATCTAAATCTTCTACTACCTTTTCAATTGTTTTATTTTTCTTACTTGCCATCTTTACTTTTTCCTCCTCCCCTATTAACAGCCACAACCACTGTTCTAATTTATCATTCATTTCCGGATTTTTCTTTAAGAACTTTTTTAATTCTATATAGTGTATTTCTATTCTATCTGTTAATATTTCTTGTTCTTTTACATATCCCATATTCACTTGCTTGTTTTTTTCTATATTCTCAAACTTCAAGTGTACTACACTATGATATGTATTTCTTTCTAATAAATTCTCTCCTAATATCGTGATACTGATAAACTTTTTTAAACCTTCGTATGTTGCTCCTGCTCTGCTATCTTCTGCTATTAATCTTGAGGTATATGCTATGTTTCTATTCACCATTGTTTTTACATTGGCTACCTGCATCTCAATATCAATCATAGCATCTTCATTGATTTGTGCTCTTATATCTAATACTCCTAACTTTTCATCTGCATAATCTTTTGTAATCTCTGGATTTTTTACTTCCACTTTTTTAATTTCTATATTTAGTATTGCTTCCAGCAGTTCTTTTAATTCTTGGTTATTTTCTGGCTTACCAAAAATCCTTTTAAATACATAATCATTTTTTAAATCTAATCTTTCTTTCGTATTCTTAATAAAATCTGTGATATCTTCCATACATCTACCTCCATTTTAACAAATTATTAGTTAGGTATCAATACTTTTTTAAATTAAGTTTTATTTGTTAGTTTATTTTAATTGTTTTGTATGGAAACAAATATAGGAAACAAACATAATAAGAATAAAATCAATAGATATAAAATAGACTTTGTATTTTATTTGGATTTACTTTAGAAATAACTGCTTAATTTAAAATAAGAATATTGAAATAAATTAGTATGAATTTTTTAGGAATATTTGAAACAATTTAATTGATTAAAAGTTTAATATTGTGAAATATTTTTATTCAAAGATGACTAATTTCTAACTACAGATTTTATATCATATGCCTATATAAAATACAAGGAAAATCGTGCGACAGAATTTGATATTTTTCGACTTATATTAATCTTATCAGCTCTTTAACCGCTTTTGATTATGCTTCTGGTAAAATGTTCTTTGGTTATGTGGTCAAATCTTTTCGTTTTTCTTGACATCTCCTTTATTTAAGAATATACTTTTAATTAGATTTTAACAGTAGTAATTGCATCATTTCATTTTATTTTTGCATCATAGTGATTTTTAGAAATTGTTTTAAAATGGCAATTACTATGTTAATTTTGATTTTTTAAAGGAGGGAAATCATTTTATGAAGGATTTAATTGAAATCAGATGGCATGGTAGAGGCGGTCAAGGTGCAAAAACAGCTTCCCTTTTACTTGCAGATGCTGCTTTTAACACTGGTAAATATATTCAAGGTTTTCCTGAATATGGACCAGAAAGAATGGGTGCACCAATTACTGCTTATAA
>CAMLYR010000093.1 GCA_946491915.1 uncultured Clostridium sp. | reverse complement strand
ACTAAAAAATATAGAATATAAAGTCATTACACAATTTTGTATAAGCCAAATTTTCATAGAAATTCTAAAAGAAAAAAGTGAGCCTCTCTCATTGTTGCTGTAAATCTTAAGCAAAATGAGCATTCCTCACTTTTTCCTTTAATAATTTCTAAATTCAAATTTAGATACGCAAAATTGTTTCATTTTTTATATTCTATATTTTTTTATCTTGATTAAATTCGAAAAAGGGAAAAATGAGTCCGTCCCCAAAATCCCGATTGGCATTTCCTCTAAAAATATAGTTGAAATTAAAAAAATTTATGATATAATGTGAACAGAAATTCGAAAGAAAAGGTGCTTGAAAAATAGATACAGCCTTGAAGAAAGGAAAAAGAAAAAATGAGAATATTAGGAGTTGACCCTGGATTTGCAATAACAGGATATAGTATTATAGATTATATTGGAAATAAATTTCATTTGGAGACTTCTGGAGCAATATTAACAGAAGCACATACATCATTTCCATTAAGATTGGAAAAGATTAATAAAGAATTAGATAATATTATTAAAACATATCAACCAGAAGCGATGGCAATTGAAGAGTTGTTTTTTAACAATAATGCAAAAACAGCAATTAATGTAGCACAAGCAAGAGGTGTTATCTTAATAACAGCAAGACAAAATAACTTAAACATATATGAATATACACCACTTCAAGTAAAACAAGCAGTTACAGGTTATGGAAGAGCAGATAAAATTCAGGTCCAAAGAATGGTAAAAATGATTTTAAATGAAGAAAAATTACCTAAATTAGACGATATTACAGATAGTATGGCAATGGCGATTTGTCATGCACATTCATCTAAATTTGCACAGAAGCTATGAGAAAGACGTGCGTTAACGAAGTCAAAGATTTTGATGCACAGATGTGAAGTAAGAAAAGTATGCATTAACAAAATTTAAAATGCGGAGGGACTATGGTAAAAATAGAAGAGTTAGAAAAAGAATTAAACCAAGGAATTTTGAAAAATATCTATATCTTATATGGTGAAGAACTATTTTTATTAGAAAATGCATTAAAAAAAATAAAGCATCTATTTGGTGAATGTATCAAAGGAATCAACTATATACCAATTGATGATACCAATATTAGTGGAATTATATCTGATATAGAAACACCTGCTTTTGGATATGAAAAAAAATTAATCATTGCCAGAAATTCAGGCATACTAAAAAAAGAGGGAAAACGAAAAAATGCGGAACTTGGAAAAATAAGAGATCGATTAGCAGAATATTTAGAAGAAAATAGCAAATTAATAGCAGAAAGTGTAGTTTTAGTATTTGTAGAAGAAGATATAGATAACAAAACGAATTTATATAAAACCATTGATAAATTGGGAGTGGTTTGTCATTTTGAATATCAAAAACCAATCCAAATTGAAAAAAGAATGAAAGCGATTTGTCATGGATATAAGGTAAATATATCAGATGCTAACTTAAGATATTTTATAGAATGTTGTGGTACTAATATGCAAGAATTAATTAATGAAATTAGAAAATTAATAGAATATGCAGGAGAAAATGGTACTATCCAAAAAGAAGACATTGATAGTTTATGTATAAAAAAATTAGAAAGTGTGATATTTGATTTAACAGATAGCTTAGGAAAAAAAGAAACAGAGAAAGCCTTACAAGTTTTGAAAAATCTATTATATGCTAAAGAACCAATACAAAAAATATTAATTACATTATATAATCATTTTAAAAAGTTATATCTTACCAAGTTAGCCGTAAAATATAACAAAGACATTATAACAACTCTAAATTTAAAACCAAATCAAACCTTTTTAGTAAATAAATATAAAACACAAGCAAGGTATTTTGAAGAAAAAGATTTAAAAGCAATTCTACAAAACTTAAGAGATTTAGATTATCATTATAAAATCGGATTGATAGATTTACAGATAGGACTAGAATCTATACTTTGTCGATATTGTTCTTAAGATAGAAAAACTATATTTTAAAATGTATAATAAATCCCAATAATGCTAAAAATAACTTTAAGAAATTTTTAGTAAAAGGTGATTTATAATGAAACTAAGAAAAAATAAAAAAAGAATATTTATCATAGCAGTAATGATTTTATTTATCACATCCATTATTGCCTATATATTTCTAAGAAATAGTGAAGTAGAAGCTTTATCAAAATATGGTTCAAGGGGAGATGAAGTCACACAAATCCAAACCAAATTAAAAAGATGGGGATATTATAATGGCAATATAGATGGTATATATGGTAGTCAAACACAAGAAGCAGTTCGATATTTTCAAAGAAAAAACGGTCTAACTGTAGATGGTATTGCAGGACCAAAAACATTAGCAGCAATGGGAATTACAAGTTCCTCATCAAGTTCATCATCATCTTCTAGTAATAGTAGTAATGTCAATTTATTAGCGAGATTAATTTATGGGGAAGCAAGAGGAGAACCCTATACAGGACAAGTAGCCGTTGGAGCAGTTGTTATGAACAGAGTGAAAAGTAGTTCTTTTCCAAACAGTATTTCAGGTGTTATTTATCAATCAGGTGCATTTGATGCGGTTAGTGATGGACAAATTAATCTAACACCAGATGCAACTGCAAAAAAAGCAGCACAAGATGCCATTAATGGTTGGGATCCTAGTTATGGAGCTATTTATTATTTTAATCCATCAACAGCGACAAATAAGTGGATATGGTCAAGACCAATGACAGTAACTATTGGAAGACATAGATTTTGTAAATAATGGTATACCTTGAGAAGGGAATGAAATAGTCATGATAGATTTAGAAAAAGATGTAAAATATATAAAAGGTGTTGGACCCAATAGAGTAAAACTATTAAATAAATTAGGCATATTTACACTAAAAGATTTAATAACATATTATCCAAGAACCTATGAAGATAGAAGTAAGCCAAAAAATATTGCAGAATGTATAGATGGAGAAGAAGTATTAATTGAAGCATATGCCAGTGGTAGAGTAAGTGATGTAAGACTAAGAGGAAAGACTATGCAAAAATTGATAATTAGAGATGAAACAGGTGTTGCAACAGTGGTCTGGTTTAATCAAAGTTATTTAAAAAATAAATTTGAACAAGGGAAAAAATATACGTTTTATGGAAAAGTGAATAATACCTTTGGAAGAATTACTATCAATTCGCCAGTTTTTGATGAAGAGGGAAAAACATCTAACACAGGAAAAATTATTCCTATTTATCCGCTAACATTTAGTTTATCACAAAATACGATTAGAAGAATTATGGAAAATGCGATAAAAGAAGTAGAAGGAAAATTGGAAGAGACTTTACCTGAATACATATTAAAAGAATATCATTTAGAAGGGATTAATGAGGCAACCAAAAGTATTCATTTTCCACAAGAATTCAAAGACTTCAATATTGCTAGAAATCGATTGGCTTTTGAAGAATTGTTAACTATGCAATTGGCATTATTGGAATTAAAAAATAGTTATATGAATGAAGAAAAAGGAATTCAATTTAGCAAAGATGTGCATATGTCAGATATTATTAACAAATTACCATTTCGATTAACCAATGCACAAAGAAGAGTATTAGAAGAAATTGATAATAATATGGAATCTGATAAACCAATGAACCGATTATTACAAGGAGATGTTGGCTCAGGAAAAACGGTTATTGCCATGTGTGCAGCATATAAAGCAGTAAAATGTGGTTATCAAGCAGCCATTATGGCACCAACAGCTATTCTTGCAACACAACATTTAGAAAACTTTAAAAAGATATTTGATGAATTAGATATCAAATGTGAATTACTAATTTCAGCCATGACGAAAAAGAAAAAAACAGAATTGTTAGAAAGATTAAAAAATGGAGAAATAGATATTTTAATTGGAACACATGCCTTATTACAAGAAAATGTAGAGTTTAAAAACTTAGGATTAGTGGTAACAGATGAGCAACACCGTTTTGGTGTAAAACAAAGAACAACCATTGTAGAAAAAGGACAAAATCCAGATGTATTGGTTATGACAGCAACACCAATTCCTAGAACCTTAGCTTTAATATTGTATGGAGACTTGGATATCTCTATTATTGATGAATTACCACCAAACAGAAAAAAGATAGATACATTTGCCGTAACAAAAGGAATGGAAGATAGAATTAATAATTTTATCAAAGTGCAACTAAAAGAAGGTAGACAAGCATATATTGTATGTCCATTAGTAGAAGAAAATGAAGAATTAGATTTAAAATCAGTCGAAAAGTTATATGAAAAATGTAAAACAGAGACTTTTCCAGAATATAGAGTAGAATACATACATGGAAAAATGAAAGCAAAAGATAAAGATGACATTATGATGAGATTTAAAAATAAAGAGATTGACATATTAATTTCAACAACCGTTATTGAAGTTGGTGTAGATGTACCAAATGCCAATATAATGGTGATAGAAGATGCCCAAAGATTTGGATTAGCACAATTACATCAATTAAGAGGAAGAGTTGGAAGAGGAGAATATAAATCCTATTGTATTCTAAAATATGAAGGTAAAGGTGAAACTGTTAGAAAAAGAATGAAAGTTATGTGTGATACCAATGATGGATTTATTATTTCAGAAAAAGACTTAGAATTAAGAGGCTCTGGAGATTTCTTTGGAACTATGCAACATGGACTTCCAGAATTTAAAATTGCCAATTTATTTGAAGATATGAATATATTAAAAGTGGCACAAGAAGCAGCTATTAAAATTATTGATAAAGATCCAAAATTAGAAAAAGAAGAAAATACAAGATTAAAAAGATTAATTAGAGATAAATTTACAAAAAGGATAGAAATATAATAAATGTAAAAAATGTAAATATAATACATAGGAAAAATAGAACTTTGTAAAAAATAAAAACGGATAACTGTAAAATATTGTAAAATAAAAAATATTTTAGTAGATGTAACTTTAGTAACAATCAAAGCTAAGGAGGAAAACACATGACACAAGAAGCGAGATTAACAGCATCAAAGGAAGAAAGTGAAGCACGGTCAGTTGTATCACAATTGGGGCTGCGCAGAGATTTGAGAGGAACTTACATTATTCAAGAATTTGTCATCGGAAAAAGAAAAACAGAAAAACTAAGTGATTTGGAAGTAAAGATGGTTCTTGATGCTTGGGACAGTAGGTACTGTATACCAAGATCATTGCTAACACCCGGAGAAAAGATGCAGGTATTGGTAGATAATGTAAAATTGACAAAAGGGGAAAACGAAACAGATAAGGAATTCAACAGAAAACAAGTAAAACAAATCGAAAAATATGTAAAAACAATTCTTGCTTGAAAGGGAATAAGTCATTGTTTTAGGCGTTAAGGTTATCTTAACGCCTATTGACTTTTTATAAAAAACATATTAAGATATATCTATAAAATAAAAAAGGATGTCGATATAAATGTTTCAACTAATTATAAAATTAATTGGTTTAATTTTGGTTTTAGTAGGCGTTATTTTAATATATGATGCAAGAATTATCACAAAAAGATTTTTCGGTTTTGGAGACCAAAATGAAGGCTCAAATGGATTGAAGATAATAGGATTTATATTAGCGATAGTAGGTGGTTTGATCATTTATTTTTCTATGTAAAATTTATCAGTAAAAAAGAATAAAAATTTTTCGCAATAAAAATATAGAAATATAAGGAAAA
>CAMLYR010000092.1 GCA_946491915.1 uncultured Clostridium sp. | reverse complement strand
GCAGATGTGGCGGAACTGGCAGACGCACAGGACTTAAAATCCTGCGGGACTTATCCTCCCGTGCCGGTTCGATTCCGGCCATCTGCACCATTAGAACACCAAGTGTGATTTTTTAAAACACTTGGTGTTTTTATTTTTTTCTGATACAATATAATCAAAATAAGAAAATAAAACAAAAAGAAGATTGTTCAATTGAAAGGAGAAAATGGATGGACATGACTACAACTGAGAATAACAATATCAATCGAATTTTAATGCAATATTTTGAGTGGTATTTGGATTCGGAAATAAAGTTATGGAGAAAGGTAGCAGAAAACGCAGATGACTTAAAAACAATAGGTATAACAGATATTTGGCTTCCACCAGCATACAAAGGAGCAAGTGGAAAAGATGATGTAGGGTATGCAGTATACGATTTATATGATTTAGGGGAATTTGAACAAAAAGGAAGCATTGAAACCAAGTATGGAACCAAAAATGAATATCTTCAAGCAATTGAAACGCTACACCAAAATAATATTAGAGTATATGCAGATATTGTTCTAAACCATAAAATTGGAGCAGATGCGGCTGAAATAGTTTATGCAAGTGAAGAAGAAAAGCAAAATAGAAATGTAGATAGATCAAAGCCAAAAAAGATAAAAGCATGGACTAAATATAATTTTAATGGCAGAAAAAATAAATATTCCAGCTTCAAATGGAACCATAAACATTTTAATGGTACAGATTGGGATGAAAGCGGTAGAAAAAATGGGATTTTTCGATTTTATGGAAAACGATGGGCTAAAAATGTAGATAAAGAAAATGGAAATTATGATTATTTAATGGGGGCAGATATTGATTTTAATAACCCAGAAGTAGTGGAAGAATTGAAAAAATGGGGAAAGTGGTATATAGAAACAACAAATGTTGATGCTTTTAGACTGGATGCTGTAAAACATATTAAATCAGATTTTATGGCAGACTGGATTCGCTGTATGAGAGAAATAAAGCCATTACAATGTGTAGGAGAGTATTGGAGTAGAGATATTCAAAACTTAAAAAATTATATTGAAAAAACCAATCAAACAATACCATTATTTGATGTACCACTTCATTATAATTTATATGATGCATCTTGTTCTAACGGCAATTATGATATGTCTAAAATATTGCAGAATACATTAGTAGAACAAAAACCTGAATTAGCCGTTACCTTTGTGGATAATCATGATACAGAGCCGGGTCAAGCACTATGCTCTTGGGTTCAAGATTGGTTTAAACCTTTGGCTTACTCTCTAATTTTATTAAGAAAATCAGGTTTGCCATGTGTATTTTATGGAGATTACTATGGAATAAAAACACAAAATATAGCACCAAAAAAAGAAATGCTAGAAAAAATCATGAAAGCAAGACAGAATTTTGCTTATGGAGAAGAAATTGACTATTTTAATGACTTTAATATTATTGCATGGGTAAGAACAGGAGATGAAGAACATGTTGACTCAGGACTAGTAACAATTATGAGTGATGGACCAGGAGGAGGCAAACAAATCAATGTTGGATTGAAATTGGCCAATACTGTATTTTATGATTATACAGGAAATATATCAGAAACGGTGTACACAGATCATGAAGGTAATGGAATTTTTTACTGTAATGGTGGCAGTGTATCAATATGGGTAAAAAAGAAAATATTGACTTGATGATAGGCTAATGTTACAATAAAGAAAATTATAAGAAAATGAGGTAGAATATGACGGATTATAAACAATATTATGAACAAAGCATAATAGAATTAGAGCAATATATACAAAATAGTGGAAAAATTCCAACAGAAAAGGAATGGAATCAAATGGCAGTAAAAAAAGACCTTTTAAGTGGACCAACTCTAGCTTATTTATCAGGCGAAAAGTTTCCTGAATTATGTAAAAAAATTTATAAAAATATAAGAAGAAAAAAGAAAGGGATAGAATAATGAATATTTGGCATGATATCAAAAAAGAAAGAATTCAAAAAGATGATTTTGTTTCTGTTATTGAAATTAGTAAAAATGGTAGAAATAAATATGAATTAGATAAAGAAACCGGAATGTTAAAATTAGATAGAGTACTATATACTTCAACACATTATCCTGCAAATTATGGTTTTATTCCTAGAACTTATGCAGATGATAAAGATCCATTAGATGTGTTAGTATTATGCCAAGAAGAAATTGTACCATTAACTTTAGTCGAATGTTATCCAATTGGTGTTTTAACAATGACAGATAATGAAGAATATGATGAAAAAATTATTGCTATTTGCAAACAAGATCCATTCCTAAATTGCTATCAAGATATTAAAGAAGTACCAATGCAAGTATCATCAGAAATTATGCATTTTTTTGAAGTATATAAACAATTAGAAGGAAAACAAACATCTGTTGATAAGATGTTAGGAAGAAAAGAAGCGGAAGAAATTATAGAAAAATGTATTAAAAACTATGAACAAAAATTTAATTCATAGAGAAGGTAAAGAAGATGATAGAAAAAATAATTTTTAGTATATTGGCAATTGCTTTATTTACAATCACTTTTTTTAAGTTAATTAAAAAGAATGATACTAGTTATATTTACTTACTAGTAATAGAATTTCTAGGAATTGCAATTAGTTTTATAGAATTGATTTCTAGTTTTTCTTTTCATTGGATAATAAAAATCTTTACTTATCTATTTTCTATTATTTTACCATGTGTATTATTTTGGTTAGAAAAATTCAAAAAAATGGATTTTCCAGAATTATTTCATATCACTTTAGCCAAAATATATGAAAAGGCAGGAAATCAAGAAAAAGCCAAAGAAATCATTTCTAATTTTTTGAATAAAAACA
Source organism: uncultured Clostridium sp. (assembly GCA_946491915.1). Next base: position 2,896 of record CAMLYR010000092.1, on the reverse strand, counting down.
GAAATAGTTATGCTGCTCATAAATTTTTAGCTGAAATTTATCAAAAAGAAAACAATAAAGAAGCAGCTATTAGTGAATATATGGTAGTAATAGAACTAAATAGAAAAGATGTTAGTTCTGCTTATCAGTTAGCTTCTATTTTTGAACAAAATAAACAAAAAGAAGAAGCAATTACTTTATTACAAGAAATTTTAAGGCAACAGCCAGAATATGAGCAGGCAACTAATTTATTAGGAGATATATTTTTTACAGAAGAAAGGTATAAAGAGGCAGTTTCTGTTTATATGGAAGCACTTAGATACCATCCAACAAGCTATGATTTATATTATAATTTAGGAATGGTTTACACCATGATGAATGATTTTCAAAGAGCAAATGAATTTTATGCAAAAGCTGCAGAAATCAATACAATGGCTTATAATGCAAAATTAAGTTTAGGACAAATTGCCCTTATTTATGGGGATCTAGAAGCAGCAGAAAAATATTTTAGAGAATCAGCAAAACAAGAAGATCTAGAATCAGGTTCTTATTATTATCTTTCACAAATAGCTCTTTTAAAAGGAGAAGAAGATAAGGCAAAAAATTATATGAATTTAGCAGTACAACTAGATGCTAACATGTATAACCAGATGCAAAAAGATCCACTTTTTCTACCTATTAGAAATGCAATAGTTCCACCACAGAAAGTTGTAGAAGAACAAACACAAAAAATGAAAAAAATGACGTTAAAAGAACAACGTGTTAATAGGCATTTAGTAGAAACTTGTATCTTAGTGGGAAGTTTAAGTAATGAAGATTTAAAATTAATGAGAAGAAAAAAACAAGAACAAATAGAAAAAGAACAAAAACAAAAGGAATAGAACATAAAAATGAAGAACAGTAAGAATAAAAATAAAAAAACAATATAGAATAATAGAAAAGAAGGGTTTATCAAAAATAAAAAAGTAAGGGAGAAAAAATAAAATGGAAATTTATCAATCAATTATTTTAGGTATAGTGCAAGGACTAACAGAATTATTACCAATTTCTAGTTCGGCACATTTAACGATTATACCATGGTTATTTGGGTGGATTAACAATCCGGATTTTGTTGTGGCTTTTGAAGGGTTTGATGTAGCACTTCATTTTGGTACATTACTTGCTATTGGAATTTACTTCTTTAAAGACTGGATTGGAGTTATTAGAGGAGGCTTTAATCAAGTAGTCAAAAAAGAAAAAACGACAGAAGGAAGAATGTTTTGGTATATTGTACTAGCAACTATTCCTGGTGGGATAATTGGATTTATATTAGATAAATATTTGTCAGGAGTATTAGAACAACCAATCATTATAGCAATTGCTTTAATTATTATGGGTATTATCTTATATATTGTTGATAAAAAAGCACCATCCAAAACAGATTATGAGCATATGAATTTAAAACAAACTTTTTTAATAGGTTTATCACAGGCATTAGCTTTTATTCCTGGAGTTTCACGTTCTGGGGTTACTATGACTACTGCAAGAGCAATGGGAATTCAAAGAGAGTCAGCTGCTCGTTATTCTTTTATGTTATCAGCACCAATTGTTTTAGCAGCTACTGTTTTTAAAATGAAAGATTTTGTAGTTAGTTTACCTTTCTTTATAGGTATTTTTACAAGTTTTGTTGTAGGAATTTTTGTCATTCAATTTTTATTAAATTATTTAAAAAAAGGAAGTTTCAAAGGGTTTGCAATTTATAGAGTGATTGTTGGGTTAATTATTATTGGCGTTATTATTTTTAGAGGGTAATATTACAAAAATATTACGAAAATATTACATTTATATTAAATCGATGATAAGATATTGACATTTTTCATAAAAAAGATAAAATAAATACATAAACATATAAATTAGACAAAAAATGCAAAAAAAACAAAAAAATACAAGTATGTTTTGTCGTATTTTGTAAAATATAATAATATAAATTTTATTTTAAACGAAGGAGAAAAAAGATGACTACTTGTTTGGGATTATATGTTGAACCAAATTTAATTAAATATGCTAAAATTTCAAAAGAACGTGAAAACCTACGAGTTGAGTCGTTTGGAATAAAATTTTACGACAAACTAGGAGAGGCTATTAATCAAATTATTAATGATACCTATAGTTTCAAAATTTCAATTAGCATTAATTTGTCTGAAGAAACTTATCAATATTTTTATATGTTTAGCTTATTAAACAAAAATGATTTGAAAAAAGCGATTAGTACAGAGTTTGAATCTATTTGTACTGAAAAAGGAATTAATAAAAATGGTTTTGAAACCAGATATGCCTTAGTGAATGACTTAGACGATAAGGAAAAAATTAAAGTTATTCACATTGCAGCAAATAAAAATACATTAAATACGATACAACAACCATTTGTAGAATATAGAGTTTCTACAATTGCACCAATGAGCATAGCAATTTCTAATATTGCAAATTTAAAACCAAAAGAAAATATTTTAGTCATTAATATGGAAGAACAAACCACTCTTACAACAATCGTAGATCAAAAAGTCTACCAGGTTGATAAATTAGAAGTGGGATCCCATAATGTACTAGAGGGTATCAATGCAAAAGAAAATTCATATTCAAAAGCATATGAAATTTGTAAAAATAGTACGATTTATACTATGGAAGGTAAAGAACTACAAGATGAAGAAAATGAATACTTAGAAGATATTATGCCTACCTTGTACCAAATTGCTAATAAAGTACAAGAAACCTTAGCTAGTAGTACTGTGAAAATTGATAGAATTTATTTAACTGGAACTTTATGTGTTGTTAATAATATTGATTTATATTTCCAAGAATTTTTCAGAACAGAAAAATGCGAAGTTTTAAAACCTTTCTTTATTAAAGATAGTGCTAAAATTAATATGAAAGACTATAT
>CAMLYR010000091.1 GCA_946491915.1 uncultured Clostridium sp. | reverse complement strand
ACTTACTAAGTTATATGCATAAAATGAAAATCCCTCAGGTTTTTACATTGATCCCTTTTTTGTCTTTCAAGCAAGACTGAAACAATAAAAAAAGTCCTACAATACGTTGATATTGTAGGACTTGTCTCTTTTTTGTCACCGTTTGGCTTTGTTCTTATGTGATCCGCTTGGGATTCTCCTTGCAGAGTTACCATGCTGATATTTAAAACTTTATATTTCTGGCTTCAAGCATATCCCATGAATTATCCCACTAATTTGCTACGTGCTTTTGCGGTAGTTTGCTCATGGAGAATACTGAAAGCAAAGATAAGTACTTTCTAGTGATTATGTAGAAAAATGCATCGTTATTTTTCTTCTTTAAAAAAAAGCTGATAATAATATAGACCTGATGCATTATCATATCCTCTTTTTATCATCTGATTATCCCCATGAATATATATATGAAAGTTTTCATCCAGTTTAACTACGCTTTTTAAACCCTTTACCTGTTTATTTACAGCATTTTCAGATATTTCAAAATTATCTTCAATTGATATTTCTCTTTTCTGCTCGTAAGATTCTTTATATTTATTAAAGCTATCTATTATTTTTTGATCTCCAATGACCTGTTTCGAAAAATCTTCTAAAGTGAAGCTATTGTTCTCTTTAAAATATTTGACTGTATTATTTAATAATTCAGCTTGTTCTACTTTTGATATTTCGAATTCATTTGGAATTTGCTTTGTAACAAAGTTTTTAGATAATGATAGTAATGCTTTTGTATTATGATAATCATTTGACAATTTGTCTAAATGCAAGAAGCTATTAATCCAATATTTTGCTTCATTTTTTTTATTAGTATTATCTATAACAGAAACCACATATCCATTGTCTTTATCTATATTATAAATCAAGCATCCTTTATCTAATTTATTTATATTAATACCTTTGCCACATTCTATTGCAAAATTTTCTTTATCAGAATATACTTCCAAGAACGTTTCTTTATTTTCTGATTTGAATATTCCAATGGCATCTGTGTTTATGTTCTCAACCTCACAATTGGTAAAATAGGCAACATAAAATTCACCACTTTTTATATTAGGATGCGTAGATAATTCATATAGAAATTTGGCTAGCAATTGTGATTGTTCCAATATACAAGAACGATTTTGAAATATATTTGATACATAGTTGTACACTTCGTTGAGTTCAAGATTTGAGGTATGATGGAATTTGTACAAATCATCGTACTTAAATGAGGATATAAAATATTTAAGCAAGATAGAAGAAGTGTTTTCTGTTAACTCCACCTTGTGTTTTGAGATTGTAATTCCATCATCATTGGATTTATTTCCTACCCAATGAATAACTAATGAATCAAGATTTATGTCGTAATTATTTATTTCCATATTATTTAAATATTTCATTCCATATACTCGGAAAATTCCATGTTGCAAAAATTATTAATGCGTATAATATCATTAATAATATATATATAATTATAGTAACTATAATTCGTGGATTTAAAGTCTTTCTGATATGATTTTTAAGCTCTTTTTTAGGTATTACTTCACTGGTACACTTGCACCAATGATTAAGTTCAACTCTTGAAAGAATAAGGTCAGAGGTGTCTATAATGGCTTGTGTTATTGCTGATGCAGTAAAGTATATTGCTAATCCGCAAAAGATTATATTAATAATATTTTCATATCTCGATAGTTTTTCTATTTCCGTGAACTTTGTAAACATAGTAAAACCAATGAGAAGAATACCTGCAAGAACATCGCGTGTTAAATTGCCAAGTAGAGATCTTACTTTTGATGAATATAAATCAGATTGCGCCTTTAAATCTTTAAGAAGGTTAGTAAGCTCTTTTGCATATGCATCTCTTCTTTCAAGCATAACAAAATTATAGCGTTCTTTTGCTTGTTCAAAGGCGTTGTTGGCAACTATTGGTAATTCATTTAGTAATGGTTGCTCATAGTCAATGTCTAATGTTACTCTATCTAGAAAAAGTTTACGCTTAATATCAATTTTAGCAGAATCCCCATCTAAATAAATCCATTCTATGATTTCTTTTAATAATAATAGGAATTTAAGCGATAATTGAGTTTCCTCATTACATAGTGCAAGTTTTACTCTTTTTACTCCTTGTAGAATAACTGATTGCTCATTTAGTTCATTAACAAATGTACTACATAAAGTAATAGCTGAATTTCTCAAACAATAAGAGTAATACTTGTTTTTAGGATTTCTTTTTTCGACAAATGTTATTAAGTACTCATTTACATTGGAGCACAAATTGGAGTTATTGGGAATAACAACATGTTCTGCAACTATCTCATTGGATGGCAATAATGTAATGTTATTATCAAATGATTCATTTATGTTATTTGTAATAAGAAGATTTGGTCCACCTGTTATTGTATCTAAATTATATACGATAATTTTTAATTTACAATAAGAGGTGACCTTTAAAGGGTTTATACTTTTTATCCAATCTTCAAAGTAATCAATACTGTAAAAGAATTGAATATCATAATCATCAATTCTTTTTAGATTTAATTTGTTTATTATTATAATAAAATCACTTCCAGAGTAATCATCTATCTCTTCTATATCAATAGAATCAGTTTCTACGTTGATTTTTGGGGCTAATAAATAGTGATAATTCGTTAACTCATTACTTAGCTTTTGAATATCAGTTTGTAGCTCATTGTAATATCCAACATTAATTGTTAGATTACCCCATGATTCAACGAAACCTCCTTTGTGTGAAATAATTTCATCTAATATGTCAAATATTATGTCTAGCATATTTACAATGATATATCTTGAATGTCGTCTGTCTTTATTACTATATGATACATACCATCACTTTGGTCGCGTTCTTTGGGTAATGTAAGATTGACTAGAGCAGGATCGCCAGTCCAAGACATAGTCAATCCTTCTGCTGTTATTTTTTTGTGTTTTAGAGTATTGTTGTCAAGTGCTTTTCTGCTTATTTTGTAGTTTTGCCCATAGATACCCAATTCTTGAAGAAACTCTTTAAATGATGCTTTTGCTCTACTTCTTCGTTCTTCATCTTCATCATATAATACTGTATCAATAAACTCATCAGAATTAAATATACTATGGCTAGTCAGATAATTAATTGCACGTTGTTTATAGTTAGCAGCTGTATCGATACTGTTTAGTAGTGATTTATTGAGGTTAGCCCATTGAGTTGCAGCACGCAAAGTTTTCTTTGTTAGATCAAATATGTCATCTTTTTCTGTTACAGCTAAGAAATTCTTGAAATACTTTTTTATAGAATCACTATTTCGCTCATACACTAAAGCCTCCCATGCATACACATCAGATATTGATATTAAAGCCATCTTTTGTATTGCTTTAGTGTCTTCAACAAAAGTATCTTTTATTCTTTTTAATGTTGCTCTATCATTGTTGACTTTATATTGATAAACTAGCCTGTTATCTATTTTTATCAAAAAAATGAAACCGGGATTTTCTCGTATTTTTACTTGAGATACAATAAATACTCCATCAGATGTATTTCCTTTGTGCTGCTCCTTAAATGATGATGTTAGTTTTTTGGACATTTTGATAAAGCTAGATTCATCTTCTATAATTGTTTTGCAAAAATTATATGTAGAAGAATTTGGCTTATCAGGAAAAATACATCTTATTCCTTGAGCAACATCAATTAGCCTTTTTTTAAAGAACTCGATTTGCTCGTTATTTAAACTCACTTGATTTAGATAAAGAGGTTTTGCATCTTTTTCAATTATAATATGAAAAATGAACTGTACAATTTCTATTGATTCCTTGTCTTTTTCAGTTAAAACACTTTCTCTTTTCATATGGTCGTTTTTATGTGAGCAATTATGTTCATTATAAATGAGAGTCTAATGCTTACAAGTTCCTATAGATGAATTACACAGCTCGTATTTACAATGTTTCACAAATATAAGTTTTGTATCTATAAAAAACAACAGAATCGGACTTTTTTTGAAACAGTCATAATTTGATTCTTCATGTATCATAGAAAGTTAGTTAGTATTTTATAAACACTGTATCATTGGGATAATTGCTGCTATATGGATTCTTGTTGAAATCTATGAAAATTTCTTTGTCCCAGATCTTCTGCCATAGTATTCTGCTAATTTTAGTTGCATCACTAGGCAACATTTCTATTTCGCTATATTCAGTATTTGCCTCTTTTTTTAATTTACCCTCTTTCTTTGCTTCATTAAGAATATAGTGACATAGTCGTTTATAGGTAACTTCATTGTCTGATAAGTCAATGAAGTTAGAAATCTTATTCTTTAACTCTACGTCTGTATAAGATACAGCAAGAGGCGTTATACCATATTTATGTATCATTTCGTATATTTTTTAGTGTTCTCTACAAATATATATCATTGCTTTTATCTTTTTGTATAAAATCTAAAAATAATCAAGGCTATTACAACATCTGTATGAGTTAGCTTCTATAAGAGGTTAACAGTTATTGTTGTAAGTGAGGTATTAAGTGTAAAGAGTTTATGATGCTGATTAAATTATTCGCTTCAATTTCCTTTTTTTCTTTTTAGGCTTTTTATTTTGTTCTTCGGGACTATATGGTAAATCTGCTTTAGATGAAACAAGTGAGATAGACGAAGCAAGTACTTGATCCTCATCTTGATTTATAGAAGTATTACTTTCTTGTTTGGTCGTAATATAAGGAGTTATATTGAAAGTTACAGTGTCAGTTTTCTTGTTTTCAAAATTGATAGAAAACAAGTTTTCTTGGTTACTATCTAGGCTGATTTCTATTTTTCTTTCATTGGATTGGAATTCTTCTTTGTTCTTATCGCCAGTAAATTCTTGCTCTTGGACAGCAAGCTGTTCGGGTATAGAACAGTTTTTCATCGTATTGTAATAAAAGAACGATTCTATTTGTTGGCGGTTATAGTCGAATAGCTTATCAAACCCTTGCTCTGCCTGTTTAAACAAGTTCACACGGTTGAAACCTCCTGTTACTGTTCCTTTTTGAGTGTTTTTGTGGTTAGTAAGTGGTGACAACTTCTTTTTATTCGATTGATCTTTCCGGCTTACAATCAAATGACAGTGCATATCCAGTTCATTATCTGAACGGTTACGATCAAAATGAATCTTCCCGTAAAACTTTATATCCGAAGCGGATAGTTCTTTGTTGAAGTTAATGGCATATTCTGGGATAAACACCTCACGGATATAGCGTTTCATTGCTTCGACTTGTTCTTGTTCGGTGTTCCCCATTGCTCGAAGTTCCTTTTCTGATGGGCTGACATGGATAGCATAAAACTTAGCATCCGTCTTTAAGAACTGCCCGATATTGCTATCTATATCTTTTATGACCTTAGATTTATAGATATTATCCTCTGTCAGATTAAAAAAGCCTTCGGTATAGATGCCCTTTTCTATCCTTTTTAAATCTTCGTGTTCCATGTAATTAGCTAGTTGTCGGCAGCTTCCAGAATTATTATATGTTCCGTTTGATGGCGGAGCAAAGTCTATGTGCATGATCCTATGTATTTATCAGATTGATGATTTCGGCTTTTAGGCTCTCTTTTCGTTTGCTATCCATCACGCCACAAGCGGAAAGTTCTGAATAGAGTTGTATCAGGTGGAGTAGTTTTTTATAATCTCGTTGGTGTATTTGATAAAGTGCATTTATCTGTTTGGACTGATTGTTTATCACATCGGCATGATTACAGAACTGTTCACTTAGCTTTTTAAGCACGGCTGTTTGTCTCTCCTGACTGGCTTCCAGTTGAGAGAGAATAAGAGTTTCT
>CAMLYR010000090.1 GCA_946491915.1 uncultured Clostridium sp. | reverse complement strand
TAATTGATGTTCCAGTAATTGAAAAAAGTGAAGATAATGATATCTATTCTACCATGCCATTAGGAATAATTGTGGTAAGAGATGACTTTTTCATTACAGTATCTTTAAGAAAAAATAAAGTTATAGAAGATTTCGAAAAAAGAAAAATCAAAAATTTTCAAACATATAAAAAGACTAGATTTATTTTTCAAATCTTTTACTTGAATTCATCATATTTCTTAAATTACTTAAAACAAATCAATAAAGAAACAGAAATTGCAGAATATATTTTAAAAAATTCTATGAAAAATAAAGAATTGTTAAAATTATTGAGCTTAGAAAAAGGTCTTGTATATTTTGCAACATCATTAAAATCAAATGAAATCGTCATGGAAAAAACGATGAGAGGAAAAATCGTAAAATTATATGATGATGATGAAGATATACTAGAAGATGCTATTATTGAAAATAGACAGGCGATAGAGATGGCTCAAATCTACACAAACATTTTAAATGGAACGATGGACGCTTATGCTTCTATTATTTCAAACAACCTAAATGGTGTGATGAAGTTTTTAACATCTATCACGATTGTACTAGCCATTCCTACCATGATATCAAGCTTTTGGGGAATGAATGTAAAACTACCATTTGAAAATAGTCCAATGGGATTTATCATTATGGTGTTAATTGCGGTTGTCTTAACATTAGTAGTGACATGGTGGTTAAAGAGAAAAGATATGTTAAATTAAAAAGGAAAATTGGGGACGGCAAATCGGGAAAAATGAGTCCGTCCCCAATTTCCCTTTTTATTAAAATTATCATAAAAAAATAAAAAATTTAAATTGTTGTATAAATGAAAAGAAAAAGGGTTAAAATAATATAAAAATACAGTAAAAGGAGGAAATAACATGAAAATCATAGATAAAATTGCATTAGTGTTAATTATCATTGGTGCTATTAATTGGGGCTTAATTGCATTGTTTGAATTAGATTTAGTAGCATTATTATTTGGAAACATGACAATTGTATCAAGAATTGTTTATGGTTTAGTAGGATTATCTGGTCTTTGGGGTATTAAATTATTATTTGATGATTAAGATTAATTGTTTAAATATTAAAAAAATAAATTTTGAAAGGGAATCTTAGGAAATCTTGGATTCCTTTTTTCCGTACATAAAATCCTTGAAAAATATGTAAAAATAGTATATAATACCAACGACAAGAAAAGCGTACGATTTACGAAAGCAAAGATTTTAAATTCTAAATATGAAAATTGCTTTTTGAGTAAGTAGTACATATCGAAGTTTAACTTTATTGTATTCGCAAACATCCTATAGTTTTTTAAAATACAACAGGATTGTTCTATACAATAAAAGCTAAAAAAGCATAAAAGAAAGGAATGAAATACATGCTAAGTGCAAATGGAGTAACCGTTAGATTTGGAAAAAGAGTCCTTTTCGAAGATGTCAATATAAAATTCGGAAAAGGAAATTGCTATGGAATTATAGGAGCAAATGGTGCAGGAAAATCTACTTTCTTAAAAGTATTATCAGGAGAGATAGAACCAAGTAAAGGGGATGTCAGTTTAGATAAAGGTGAGAGATTATCTGTATTAAAACAAGACCACTTTGCTTTTGAAGAATATACAGTTATGGATACTGTCATCATGGGAAATAAAGAGTTATATGATATCATGAAAGAAAAAGAAGCCATTTATGCAAAACCAGATTTTTCAGAAGAAGATGGCATGAAAGCTGCTAAATTAGAAGAGAGATTTGCGGAATTAGATGGTTGGAATGCAGAATCAGATGCAGCTATTTTATTAAATGACTTAGGAATTATACCAGATAACCACTATAAATACATGAAAGAAATTGAAGCAAAGGAAAAAGTAAAAGTGTTATTGGCACAAAGTTTATTTGGAAATCCAGATGTTTTACTATTAGATGAGCCAACAAACGACTTAGATATGAAAAGTATTAATTGGCTACAAGATTTCTTAATGGACTTTGAAAATACGGTGATTGTTGTATCTCATGATAGATATTTCTTAAATAAAGTATGTACACATATTGCAGATGTTGATTTTGGAAAGATTAAAGTATATCCAGGAAACTATGATTTCTGGTATGAGTCAAGTCAATTAGCATTAAAACAAGCAAGAGAACAAAACAAGAAGAAAGAAGAAAAGATAAAAGAACTACAAGAATTTATTGCTAGATTTAGTGCGAATGCTTCAAAATCAAAACAAGCAACTTCAAGAAAGAAAACATTGGAAAAAATTGAATTAGAAGAAATTAAACCATCTAATAGAAAATATCCATATGTAGATTTTAAACCAGATAGAGAACCAGGAAGAGAAATCTTGCAAGTAAAAAATATATCTAAAACAGTTGATGGTATAAAATTATTAGATAATATTTCATTTGATGTAAAACAGGGAAATAAAATTGCCTTTTTAGCAGATAATGAACTAGCAAAAACAGTGTTATTCCAAATTATAGAAGGGGAAATGGAACCAGATGAAGGGGAATTAGTATGGGGAACAACCATCACAAAATCATATTTCCCTAAGGATAATAACTATTTATTTGAAACAGATGAGAATATAACAGACTGGCTAAGAAAATATTCTAAAGATCCAGATGAAACGTATGTTAGAAGCTTTTTAGGAAGAATGTTATTCTCAGGTGATGAGGCATTAAAACAAGTAAATGTATTGTCTGGTGGAGAAAAAGTAAGATGTGTGTTATCAAAAATGATGTTATCAGGAGCAAATTTCTTAATATTTGATGAGCCAACAAACCATTTAGATATGGAAAGTATTACATCATTAAATGAGGGAATGAAACGATTTACCGGAAATATTTTATTTACATCACATGACCATGAATTAACACAAACAGTTGCCAATAGAATCATCGACATAAAAGAAAATGGAAAAATTGTTGACAGAGAAGTTACCTATAATGAATATTTAGGAGTAGAGTAAAAAGGGATTTTGGGGACGGACTCAAAAATCCCGATTGTAAAATCTGTTGGATGTAGGAGGAAAACTGATTTTATGGACAGAGTAGATAAAGTAAATTATTATTTAGACATTGCAGAAAGTGTAGCAGAGAGAGGAACATGTCTTAGAAATAATTATGGAAGTATTATTGTAAAAAATGATGAAATTATTTCAACAGGATATACGGGAGCTCCAAGAGGAAGAGAAAATTGCATTGATTTAGGATATTGTACAAGACAAAAATGTGAAATGCCAAGTGGAAAAGGGTATGAAAGATGCAGGTCTGTGCATAGTGAACAAAATGCTATTATCAGTGCTGCAAGAAAAGATATGATAGGTGCTACATTGTATTTAGTAGGAATTAATCAAAGAAATGGAGAATATGTAAAAGATAATGAACCATGTTCTTTTTGTAAAAGAATGATTATTAATGCTGGAATTGAAAAAGTAGTTATGAGAGATACGGAAAAAGAATATAGAGTAGAAGATGTAGAAAATTGGATTAGACAAGATGATACAATTTTTAGAGAGGATTGAAAAATAATTACAATTTTAGCTTGTATATTATAGAAAAGGAATGTGAAAAAGAATGGATAAAATTATTAATACAATTGCAGAAGAATTAAATATTAAGCCAAAACAAGTAGAGGCTACAATCAAATTAATTGATGAAGGGAATACCATTCCCTTTATTGCGCGTTATAGAAAAGAAGTAACAGGAGGATTAAGTGACGAAATCCTTAGGGATTTAGGGGAAAGATTAAATTATTTAAGAAATTTAGAACAAAGAAAAGAAGAAGTTGTTAAATCAATTGATGAACAAGGAAAATTAACAGATGAAATTTTACAAGCGATTGCTGTTTGTAAAACATTAGCAGAAGTAGAAGATATTTATAGACCATATAAGCAAAAAAAGAAAACAAGAGCAACAGTTGCAAAGGCAAAAGGATTAGAGCCATTGGCAAATATTATTATGGAACAAACAGAAACAAAACCAATTTTAGAAATGGCAAAAGAGTATGTGAATATGGATACTTTATCAGAAGAGGATAAAAAGAATAAAGATAAAGTAGTGGCAACTCCAGAAGATGCTGTACAAGGAGCTTTAGACATTATCGCAGAAGATATATCTGATAATAGTAAATATAGAAAACAAATCAAGAGAATTTGCTACAGAGAAGCAACTATCCAAACAAAAGCTGCAAAACCAGAAGAAAAATCAAATTATGAAATGTATTATGATTACCAAGAAGCCATAAAATACATACCAAGCCATAGAATTTTAGCGATTAACCGTGGAGAAAAAGAGGATTTTCTAAAAGTAAAAATTGAAAAACCAGAAGATAAAATATTGGCATATATTGAAAGAGATATCATAAAAGGTGAAACACAATTTACCCAAATGCTAAAAGATACTATCTTAGATAGTTTTAAAAGATTAATTGAACCATCAATTGATAGAGAAATTCGTTCAGACTTAACAGAAAAGGCAGAAGATAAGGCTATTAAAGTATTTGGTAAAAATTCAAAACAATTATTGCTAGGGGCACCAATCAAAGGAAAAACAGTCATGGGATTTGACCCAGCATATAGAACAGGATGTAAAATTGCCGTTATAGACGAAACAGGAAAATTGTTAGACTACACAACTGTTTATCCAACAGAACCTCAAAATGATGTAGAAGGTGCAAAAAAAGAATTATTAAAATTAATTGAAAAAGATAAAGTCGATATGATAGCGATTGGAAATGGAACGGCCTCAAGAGAGTCAGAAATGTTTGTAGCAGATATGATAAAAGAAGCTTCAAGAGATGTGCATTATGTGATTGTTAGTGAAGCAGGAGCATCTGTATATTCTGCATCAAAATTAGCAACAGAAGAATATCCAGATATTAATGTATCTATCAGAGGAGCGATTTCCATTGCAAGACGTCTGCAAGATCCATTAGCAGAATTGGTAAAAATAGATCCAAAAGCGATTGGTGTTGGACAATATCAACATGATGTAAACCAAAAGAAATTACAAGAAAGTTTAACAGGAGTGGTAGAAGATAGTGTTAATAAAGTAGGTGTTGATGTCAACACAGCAACACCATCATTACTTTCTTATGTATCAGGAATTAATAAAACCATAGCAAAAAATATTGTAAAATATAGGGATGAAAATGGAAAACTAAAGAACAGAAAAGAATTATTAAAAGTTCCTAAGCTTGGAAAAGTAGCATTTGAACAATGTGCAGGATTTTTAAGAATATTTGATGGAGATAATCCATTAGAAATTACGGCTGTTCACCCAGAAAGTTACGAAGCAACAGAAAAATTATTAAATCAATTAGGATTTGACAAAAATGATTTGAAAGATAAAGAAAAATTAGAAGAATTAAGAACAAAATTAAAAAGTGTAAATGTTTCAGAGATGGCAAAAGAATTAAATATAGGAGAAATGACATTAACAGATATCATTGAAGAATTATCAAAACCAGGAAGAGACCCTCGTGAAGATATGCCAAAACCAATTTTAAGAAGTGATGTATTAAAATTAGAAGATCTAAAAGAGGGAATGGTATTAACAGGAACCGTTAGAAATGTCATTGACTTTGGAGCATTTGTAGACATTGGTGTAAAACATGATGGACTTGTTCACATTTCAGAAATGAGTGATAAATTCGTCAAAAATCCATCAGATGTGGTTTCCGTAGGAGATATTGTAAAAGTAAAAGTTATCAAGATTGATAAAGAAAGACAAAAAGTAGGACTTTCGATGAAACTTTAGGGACGTGTCAAATCGTTCCAAAATGTGCCAAAAGGGACAGACCTTCCCTGGG
>CAMLYR010000089.1 GCA_946491915.1 uncultured Clostridium sp. | reverse complement strand
ACTCTATCGGTCAACTTAATTCGCTTATCTATAAGGACTACTACTATGATAAGGAAACGGGGCTATTTCTAGTATACTCTCGCTATTACGATCCGGAAACCGGACGCTTTATTTCACCTGATTCAATTGAATATCTTGATCCTGAAACAATAGACGGATTGAACTTATATTCGTATTGTTTGAACAATCCTGTGATGTATAATAAAGAATCCGTTTCTTTTGGTGCTTCAAAACATCATATTACATTAAATTATAAGTATACTAGTATACATTCAATTGAAATTGGAGATTGCAGAAGACAATCGAATTGGCAAAAATCTAATTCGGTAATAATGAATCACTATACTGTTTCTTTAATTGAAAATCCGATTCTGTCTTGGATGTTTGGTAATTTCTCTTATACAATTACCAGACAATTGAACTCATCCGAAACATTTTACTCATTTGGTAATTTTGGAAATGATGGATATAGTATTGGTGTTGGTATGAATTTAGGTAATTGGTATGGAGCGGAAGTATACGTTAGTAGTGATGGAGGATTTGGTTCTGGTTGGCAATTGACTCCATGGCTTACAGGAAGTTCTGGTTGGAGCCCTGAAAACGGTATTTCAATTAGTGGCGGTATTATTATAGGCGATACGACACATGAAATTACTGTTTCAGTTGGAAATGGCGTATTATCAGGATATGCTTTATGTGCTGTTTTGGCAGCTACTCCTTTTCCTGGAGCAAGAATTGCAGCTGCCGGAACTGCCTGTATGATATTTATCTTAGATTTATTTGTCTAAATACGAAGGGAGGATTTTATGGAATATAAAATCGTTGATGGACTGAAAAAAGAAGGGAAACCATGTATAGCAATAACGATTGTATCGGTTGTCTTACTTTTATTAAAGTTAGTCTATATGTATGTAGATAAGAAAGGACTACAAGTAAAAGAAGAGTTACCTATACTTTTGGGATATTTTGCGTTTGCGATAATAGGGCTATATTGTTGGTTGTATAGTATAAAATACCAAGTATGTATAGATGATAAGCGAATATTATTAAAGACATTATTTAAAAAAGAAACGATTGATATTTGCAATATAGAGAATTATTTTTATAAAAGATATAAAAAATCTAAGTTCTATCAATTTTATTTAACCGTAAAAGGTAATAAAGTGGTAGTAATTACACGATATAAAGAAGATTTTGAAAATATATTAATAGAAAATAAGATTGAGAAGATTATCAAATAATAATGTAATTTTTGTAGATAAGTTGAAGTTAATAAATGGGTTCCACACTTTCGGGTAGGCGAGATTGCCCGTAGTGGCAATCTCCTGATTCCGCAAGCTGATCTTAAATCCCTGCCGCAAGGAATGCTGAAAAAACAGTGAATTTTGTGGCAAAATAGGAAAATGCATAAAACTGATTTTTGTATTAAAACAATCGGGTTTCCCGCTTCCCTCTTCTTCTCAAAAAAGCAATGACTGTTTTTCTGTGGAAATTCGCGTCATCTCCGAAGCCTTGGAGCTTTACTACCTTCAGACGCGTTACTACGACCCGACTGTTTGCCGCTTCATTTCGCCCGACCACCCCAACTACCTTGACTACGAAAGCATAAACGGCCTTAACCTCTATGCTTATTGCCTTAATAATCCTATAATGTATTATGATCCAAATGGACATTCATTATTAGCTATCTTTCTAATTTTAGATGCCACAACTATTGTCGGAGGTGTAATTGGAGCAAAGAAAGCCTCTGACGAAGGGAAAAAGGGTTGGGACTTTGCTAAAGATGTAATCCTTGGCGCTTCAATGGGGTTGGCAGTAGGAGGAGCTGTTCTCGCTGTTACAGGTGTTGCGGTTGGAGCGGTTGCAGGTGCTTCATACATGATTTTAGGTGTGAAAGCTTCGCAATTATTTGCAATTGGGGCGTTAGCATTTGATTTTACTGCATTTGTGGTCGCACCATTATTTGGAATTGAAATGCAAGGAATAGAATATGAAACGCCTCAATCGCCTTATCAACCACCAACTAATATCCCAACTCCTCCTCATCCTTATAATAAAGGTCATAAAAACGTAAGGAGGTACAGCAGATGATAGAATTTAAAGGAAAATTATCTTCTAAATGTAAAGAATATTTAATCGATGATTCCTGGCGAATAACATTTTTTACAATACTTATAATATGTATTCCATTTATTGTATTAACTATTGTATTGACTTTTAAATTTGATTGGATATATTCGTTGATATTTATTCCTATAGCATTATGTATGTTTTTTGGTTCGTTGAAACCATCAACAAAATCTTATGAAATGTTTTTTGGAAAAAATGGAAAGATTTTTGAAGGAGAGTTACAATGGAATATTATTATTGATCAAAATTTGATTTCAGCGGAAGGAATACAACGATCTGAAACTAAAAATTTAGATGATATAAAGAAAGTGGTTGATATGGGGGATTTCTATAAAATATATTTCTACTTTCCACATAAATCAAATTTATTTGTATGTCAGAAAGATTTGATTATAAAAGGTACAATAGAAGAATTTGAAGAGTTGTTTTCAGCTAAAATTATGAGAAAAAAGAATGATATTTAACTAATTAAACGATAAAAACATTATAATTTACAAAGTAGGTATTATGATCCTGTTGTTGGCAGATTTATTTCTGCAGATAGTGTAGAATATTTAGAACCGGAAAGTGTTAGCGGGTTAAATTTATATACCTACTGTGGCGATAATCCTGTAATGAATACTGATGTAACAGGTACTATGCCAAATTGGCTAAAATGGGTTATTGGCGGAGTTGTAATTCTTGGACTGGGAATAGCAACCATTGCCACGGGTGGAGCCGCCGCAGGAGTCGCAGGATTTATTGTTGCGGGTGCTTTTAAGGGAGCTGTAATCGGTGCGATTTCCGGAGCATTGGTGTCGGGAACAATAGGTGGCATTACATCAACTGTTGCCGGAAATGGTTTCTGGAGTGGCTTTGCAGATGGCGCAGCAGACGGATTTATGTCAGGGGCTATTGTTGGTGGTATAACCGGCGCCATTAGCAGTTCTGTACAAGTGGCTAATGCGGCAAAGTCATGGGCTACAACCGGTGGAAAAAGCGGATTTAAACAGATGACTCAGCATTATACAAAACATGTCATTAATGAAGGACAAAAATCTGTTGCAAAAAATATAGTAAATTATACTAAACAGGCAAAAATGTTCTTTGCAAACAACAATGCTTCTGGATATTTGCTACGTGAAGGAGTAATAAAAATCGCTGGCGCACCAGGTGGTATATTCAATACAAATGGTTTAATAAGATCGTTTTGGTATGTTCTTTTGTAAATGTTAGGAGAATGGTTATGAAGAATAAAAATAAATTAACCGATGAAGAAAGAGAATTGGTTACTACTTTTATAAAGATGAAATATCCTCCTATATACAAAACAGACAAAACTGATCGTATTTTATTTGTTGAACTTGTGGAATTTGATGTTTGTCCATATCTTTTGGGGCAAAGACAAATAGATAGTGAACAATATAGTTATATTTTGAACGAGTACGAAAGATATTTAAGTCAAACTGATATCTCGATATTTGATGAATATGCTAAAGAACATTTTAAGATTATGGTAAAACTGATTGACTTATTTAAAAAGTACTATAAAATGTAGTAAAATGGGTTTCCCGCTTTTGGGTAGGCAAGTTGCCCGTCGTGGAACTTCTTATCATGTTTGTCATTTCCAAAGTCCTGCAACAAGTGGTTTAAGTGGGGGCTTGTATGGTAAACTTAGCAGTTGGTTAAATCCGGGAGGGGATTTTATTGGTTGGTAGCTTAATTGGCACAATTCTAATGATTTGTTGCTTTAGTTTTTGTGAGTATGCGTTTATTGATATACTTGATTCATTAATTCCGTATGAAACGTCGAAATTGATAAAAATGAAACGTTTTACTCGAAGATCTAAGTATAATAAAGTTTATTCGAATAAAATTGCGTTATCTATGTTTATCTTACAAGTTTTTACATTTATTTTGTGTTTATTTTCAATTATTACGGCGGTTTTAATAGCTTTATTCTTAGGCGATATGCCATTAATAATAACGGCGATCTGTTTATATGCCATTAATACAGTTTATTTAATATCTCTCAGAATTGCTGAAGTTATATTAACTAAGAGATGTGAGGTGTGTAAAACGACTGAAGAACAAGTTAAAAATATTTTGGGATTTCTCTGCTTAAAATATAAAATGAATTATTCTTTGGGTGAGTATGAAAATTACTTGGGGACAAATGCAGTTTTACTAACTTATAGCTACTATAACGAGTTTGGTTGCTTTACCATAGCTCATGTGCCTGTTCGTGGGGAGGTAACGTATTATCGATTAGATAGTATTGATCAAATAACGGATATTATATTGCGACATGATTTGAATCTTGGAGTTATAACACCAAAAAATGAAAAGAAGTTCCGGGAACATTCGCAAAATATTTTAAAGCATGAGTTATCAATATTTGATTTCGAGCCGGAAATATGGGCGAAGCACAGGAAAACCGGTTTTTTAAAAATCCCATTTTCCTGGGGTACAGATAAGCAAATTTTAAAGGCGTTAGCAGATGTCATAAAAACTCAAATAGAAAAGTACGGTTCGTTTTTCGGGATTAAAGTTTTATAGCTTTTAAGTTAAACACTTCAAAATAGGTTTATCATTTGTTTGTATGGTATCGGGCGTGCCTTTTTATGGGCAGCCCGGTTTTTTTTATTCTCTTAAAGGCGACTGTGCCGTATACCTTAGGCGATATCTCCGTCGATACAAACTTGTATTACCCACTGGGCACTTATCTTTCGGACTCCACTTACTGCGGCGAATTATTGCAAGATACATAAATTTCGTGGCGGATAAAAATGCAACAAAGCTTTTTTTGCGCCTGAGCGTTCCTCATTTTTCTTTGCCGCTTCTACTCCTCCTCTATATTTTGGCTATTGACAAAATAACTTTTTGTGATAAAATATGATTATGACGCATTCATATTAGTGGCGATGATGGTAAAACAAAAGTAGACATTAATGGAAATCCTATACAAGGACAACGTCCAATGACGCATGGCGAAAGAAAAGCTTTTTGGAAACTAATTAAAGAGATTATTAGATCATTAAACCCATGGCTATGAGGTAAAATAAATGCAAGGTATAAACGAATATTTATATAAGTATGGATTACACGACTGCATTATTAATAACATTTCTTGTGAAAAAAATCAAGTGACATTTGCCTTTAATTCAGGCGTATATAATTTAGATCTATCCGGGAAAGAAATATCTTTAACATCTGCTTGTAAATTGATAATAGAGATAGACTCTCAGGGCCTTAATAATGTTTGTAATTATGTTATAACCAGAAAAATCATGAAAAATAAATGTTTGGAAGTTGCGTTAAACGATTTAATTAATATGATTAATGACTTTTATTTTGAGGTTGAAATAAATTATTATTCTCACTTTAACGATACCCTTTTAATAAAAGGTTCTATAAAAAATGAATTTTATGAAATTACGATTTCTAATGTGAATAAAATTCAGTTCATGATTAATTAAGAATTATGATAAATGACATCTTCTTATAAAGCGACGTTATGGGCAATGGTTTTTGTTTGGTTTTCGGTGCAGGTCAAGACAGAAATGCAGTAAAAATTCAAAATTTTTTACATAAACCCCGGCAATCAAGACGGGTGAAGAACAGACGGAGTAAATATGAAAAAAATATATTCTATATTAGACTTATTAAAGGAATAAATGTCGGCAGCGGAAGTTATTCTGCAATTACGAATCAAATT
>CAMLYR010000088.1 GCA_946491915.1 uncultured Clostridium sp. | reverse complement strand
GAAAAATGTCAAGTTTTAAATGAAAAAGAATACCATGAAGCAGAAGAAAAATATGGTAGAGGTTCTTTTAAAGCAAAAATGGGAGCTGAAGCTTTAAGAGAATTACTAGAACAAATTGATGTAGAAAAATTAGCTGCACAAATTAGAAAAGAATTAGAAAATGCGAGTGAGCAAAAGAAAAGCAAATTAATTAAAAGATTAGATACTGTAGAAGCATTCAGACTTTCAGGAAATAGACCTGAATGGATGGTTATGAATGTTATTCCAGTTATTCCACCAGATTTAAGACCAATGGTACAATTGGATGGTGGTAGATTTGCAACATCAGACTTAAATGATTTATATAGAAGAGTTATCAATAGAAATAACAGATTAAAAAGATTATTAGAATTAGGGGCACCTGAAATCATTGTTAGAAATGAAAAGAGAATGTTACAAGAATCTGTAGATGCCTTAATTGATAATGGAAGAAGAGGTAGACCAGTAACAGGTGCTGGAAATAGACCATTAAAATCTTTATCTGATTTATTAAAAGGAAAACAAGGTCGTTTCCGTCAAAACTTACTTGGAAAACGTGTTGACTATTCAGGACGTTCTGTTATCGTAGTAGGACCAGAACTAAAAATCTATCAATGTGGTCTTCCAAAAGAAATGGCTGTAGAATTATTTAAACCATTTGTTATGAGAGAATTAGTTGGAAGAGGCATTGCACAAAATATAAAAAATGCAAAAAGAATGGTAGAAAGATTAAGACCAGAAGTATGGGGAATTCTAGAAGAGGTTATTAAAGACCACCCAGTTATGCTAAACCGTGCGCCTACACTACATAGATTAGGTATTCAAAGTTTTGAACCAGTATTAGTAGAAGGTAGAGCAATCAAACTTCACCCATTAGTTTGTGAAGCATTTAACGCTGACTTCGATGGTGACCAAATGGCTGTACATTTACCATTATCACCAGAAGCACAAGCAGAATCAAGATATTTAATGCTATCAACAAACAATCTTTTAAAACCACAAGATGGTAAACCAGTTGCAACGCCAAGACTAGACATGATTTTAGGAAGTTACTATTTAACAATGGTATTGGATGGAGAAAAAGGTGAAGGAACATATTATAAAGATCCAGATGAAGCTTTAATGGCCTTTGAAAATCATGATGTTGGTATTCATGCAAAAATCTTTGTTAGAATTTCTAAAGAAATAGATGGAGAAATCAAAACAAAGAAAGTAGAAACTAGTGTTGGAAGAATTATCTTCAATCAAGGAATTCCACAAGACTTAGGATTTATTGATAGAAAAGAAGATCCATTCCAATATGAAATTAGTTTCCCAGTTATGAAAAAATCAATGGGAAATATCATTGAAAGAGTAATCAGAACACATGGATTAACAGAATCAGCAGAAGTTATTGACTATATCAAAGCTTTAGGATTTAAATATTCAACTCTGGCAGGTATTACATTCTCAATGAGTGATGTACAAGTACCAGAAGCGAAAAAAGGATTATTACAAGAAGCAGATAGCAAAATCGAAAATATTAGAAAGCAATATGCAAGAGGTTTAATCACAAACGATGAGCGTTATTCAGAAGTTATCAAAGTATGGGAAGACACAACAAACAAAGTTAGTGATGCCATGGAAGAAAACTTTGATGAATTAAACCCAATCTATATGATGGTTAAATCTGGAGCCAGAGGTAACATGAGCCAGTTAAGACAAATTGCTGGTATGCGTGGATTGATGGCAAGTACAACAGGTAAAGCAGTTGAAATACCAATTAAATCATCATTTGCAGAAGGACTAGATGCCTTAGAGTACTTCATTTCTGCCCATGGTGCAAGAAAAGGACTTTCAGATACAGCTTTAAGAACAGCTGATTCTGGATACTTAACAAGAAGATTGGTTGACGTATCACAAGATATTATCGTAAGAGAACATGATTGTGGTACAGATGATGGAATTATTGTTTATGATATTAAAGATGGACAACAAGTTATTGAAAAAATGCAAGAAAGATTATTAGGAAGATTCCCTGTTGAAGATGTATATAACCCAGAAACAAAAGAACTAATCGTTGATACAAATACCATGATTACAGAAAAAATTGCAGACGAAATTGTAGCAGCTGGAATTGAAAAACTAAAAGTACGTTCTGTACTTGGATGTCGTTCAAAACATGGTGTATGTCAAAAATGTTATGGTATGGGATTAGCAAGAAGAGACTTAGTATCAATAGGTGAAGCAATTGGTATTATTGCAGCACAATCAATTGGTGAACCAGGTACACAGCTTACAATGAGAACCATTCACTCTGGTGGTGTTGCTGGTGTAGCAGATATTACACAAGGTCTTCCAAGGGTTGAAGAGTTATTTGAAGCTAGAAAACCAAAAGGACTTGCTATTATCTCAGAAATTGAAGGTAAAGTAAAAATCAAAGAAACCAAAAAGAAAAAAGAAGTTATTGTTACAGGAAAAGATAATTCAAAATCTTATACAATTCCATTTGGTTCAAAAATGAAAGTAAAAGAAGGAGACATGGTAGAAGTAGGAGAACCATTAATCGAAGGTTCAATTAACCCAGCTGAAATCTTAACATTAAAAGGACCAGAAGGTGTATATGAATACTTGATTTCTGAAGTACAAAAAGTATATAGAAACCAAGGTGTTGATATTAATGATAAACATATTGAGGTTATTGGTAGACAAATGCTTAAAAAAGTAAGAGTTGAAGATAATGCAGATACAGATATGTTCCCAGGTTCATTAATGGATATGTATGAATTTGAAGATAAAAACAATGAAGCTATTGCAGAAGGAAAGAGACCTGCAATTGGAAAAAGAGTATTACTTGGTATTACAAAAGCTGCTCTTGCAACAGATAGTTTCTTATCAGCAGCATCATTCCAAGAAACAACAAGAGTTCTTACAGATGCAGCTGTTAAAGGTAAAACAGATGACTTGATGGGATTAAAAGAAAATGTTATCATTGGTAAATTAATTCCAGCAGGTACAGGAATGCAAAAATATCAAAATATTCATATTAATACAGAAAAAGAATTAGAACAAGTAGCAGATACAGAAAATATGGAATAGGACAATCTGGACCAGGTCTAACAGACCTGGTCCAAATTGTCCACAATTGCTCTTATATTCCTTTAATTTGATGCATATGTTCAATACTGGTATCTGTCCCATCTGCTGTTATT
Source organism: uncultured Clostridium sp. (assembly GCA_946491915.1). The sequence continues at coordinate 2,753 of CAMLYR010000088.1, read as the reverse complement.
CCTGTAAAAGGCAAAATTTGATTAAAATTCACAGTAACAATAGGGCGAAGACGACCAAAATAATTAGAAATATTACTACTATTACCACTACCAGAAGAAAATATATAAGCGGCACTATAATTTCCATTATTTACACGAAAAATTCCAAAGCTTGCAGATAAATTAAAACAACTAGAAAATCTAGAAGCTATAAAATATGGTGTATTCGTATTGAAAATTATATCGTATAAGATAGAATTATCAAAACAAGAAGTAACATCAATATTTTTGAAATAATAGAAAGTTTGTGTTACTGTTAAAATATCAGCTAGGGTATAAGTTTCTGATGTGGGAGTTGTATAGCCATTTTCAGAGTGACCAATTCCGTCTTCCTTAGTGATAGTTGTATTAATTCCAGAACTATTTTCTTTAGCATAAAGATTTGGATAATATGTATTATTTTCTGTTTCTGTATCAATTTGCCCATATGTTTTTGTTTTACCATATGGAAGATTAATTGTAGAATTTACGTAAGTATTTTTAGCATTTTTACCCGCATCATTCATTTGGCTTTCTATATCTTCTATATTCAAACTTCTTGCAAATATATTGGAATTATGATTACTATATAAAGTTTTACAAATATCATTTAATAAATAAACACCATTATTATATCCTAAGGCACCATCCAAATAAATTGGCTGGTTTGTTACTGTTTCACTAATTAAATCTATAGTCTCATTTTCTTCATGAATGTTTAAAATTCTCCATTTCAATTCAGTGGTTTGTGCAATTGTTTGATCACTTGTATAACCGCTATAATCAGAAAGTAAAGAATATCCATCTGATACAGTATCATAAGAATAATTCACATAATCACCTATTTTTAGTAAATTAGGTAAATTATTAATAACTGTTTCTGTATATATTTGGTCAATATTATCAACAGACTGTTCATATTCTTCTTGTATTTTGTCGATCTCTGATGTTTGAGATTGTTGTCTATTACTACTAGCTATAAAAATACTAAAAATAACAATTAAAAAAAAGAGCATAGCTAATAGAACGAATAAAGTAATTGCTCCTTTTTCTTTATTAAAGAATTTTCTTGACATAAAATCCTCCTCTTTTGTTTTTTAGATTATACCATAAAGAATTTTAAAAATATATTTGTTTTCATAAAAACTCATCATCGAATTATTATATATTTCTAGGTTTTTCTGCACAATATGACATAAATATTTCTATTTTTCTAGAATGAACGGATAAGCAAAAAAATGGAGAATACTTTTTATAGTATTCTCTATTTTAGTGTTTTAATTTCTTGTTCTGTCAATTGGGTTATTTCTGAAATTTCTTCAATGCTCATTCCCTTTATTAGTAATTTCTTAGCAATGTTTTCTTTTTCACGTTTTTCTCCACGTTTTTCTCCGATTTTTTTCCCATCTTCTAAGCCTTTTCTTCTTGCTTCATATATTTCTGTATTATAGGTTAATCTACTTCTTTCTCTGATTTCATATAATTCTCTTTCCTTTTCATCAGCACTCATTTCTTCTAGTTGTTCGATTGCATCTTTCATTTCGCCTTTTTCCTTTTTACATTCTTCCATCATCTTTTCATCGCCCCCCTATTATATATAACCATTTTTCTAATATATCAGCCGTCTTAGGTTTGCTTTCTTTAAACTTCGGCAATTCAATTATGTAAAATCTAACCATATCTGTTAAGTATTCTTGTTCTTCTTTATATCCTATATTTACATACCTTCTAGCATTTGTTTTTTCAAATTTTATTTTTGCTAAACTTAGATATGCATTTCTTTTTAAAATATAGTCATTTACAATGCAGATTACTATTGTATCTTTTACATTTTGATATTTTTCTGAAATTTTTACATCTCCCGCTATGAGTTTAGCATTATAGACAACCAATCTTCGATCAATGGATGCTGTATTTCCTACTTGCATTTCGATATCTATTATTGTATTTTCATTTATTTCTGCTCTTATATCTAAGATACTTAGTTTTTCTTTTATTGTTTCTTTAGGTATTTCAGAATTTTTAAGTTCTATTTTCTGTATTTTAATTTCTAATATTGCTTCTAATAAACTTTTTAAGATTCTTTCGTTACCACCTTTTCCAAATATACGTTTAAACACATAATCTGACGATAAAGGTAGTAAATCTATATGTGATTTTCTATTTTCCATTTTACCTCCTCACATTTTAACAAATTTTTTTGGTTTATTCAATAAATACGTCAATTTTCTTTTATCATATGGAACGTTTAATGTATGACAATAATATGTTAAACAATAGATTAAATGTTTAAAAAATGTTGATAAATAAAAAACTAATTTCTATAAAAAAGATAAAAATTCAGAGATTAAAGTAATTCATAAAAAATAAAATAACATGAATATAAATAACTAAATATATAAATTAAAATTTCTACTCTTAATAGACAAACAAAAAATCTATCAGAATATTGGTATTATTTTACAATATTTTTATAGATTTTTCAAGTGTTTCATAAATTTTGAATAAAATTCATTTTATTGTCTTAGACAACAAGGTTCTTATTATGTATAAAATATTGCAGTTCAGCTTGTAGTCCTGTCCTGTCAAACTGGGAATCCTGAAATGTCGCGTAGACAAACGAACCTAATGCGACACTGAAATGTCGCGTAGACAAACGAACCTAATGCGACATCTCGCCAAACTGTCAATAATTTTTGAATATTTCACTAAAAAATAGCTTTATTTTATTAGCG
>CAMLYR010000087.1 GCA_946491915.1 uncultured Clostridium sp. | reverse complement strand
GTGGTGCACACCATCCAATACCATGTGTTAAACCTGATATATCTTTTATTTCTTTTGCTTTTACCCATTTTCCTTCTTCTGGGATTGGTGCTGGTCCATGGTCTACTCCTTTTTTTACAACACACATTTCTTCTAATTCTTTTGAATAAATCATTTTCATTGCTCCTTTCAATACTTGATTTGTATATATCTTTTTAGGCAAATTGCCTAAATTTAAAAACATTTCTACTCTTCATCTATTTTATCTTCTGAAAATAATATTTGATTTCTAATTGGTCTATTGATTTCTTCATTTGTTACGCCTTCTTTACTTTTTCTTTTTTTCTGTTTACTGATTGGTTCTGCAACCTTTTGTGTTTTTGATTTTGTTACTGTTTTTTGTATGTTATTTGCTTTCCTTGCTTGAAGTTCTTCTTGTAGTTTCCTCATTTTTTCAAGGGTATCTTCTTGATTATCATGGCTCCACATAGTTTTTTCTTTTTTTCGAACATTGGCATCCCAATTATTTTCTATTTTATGACTTTGAATTTGGTTATATTGCTTTTGAATTCCTATATTAGGTGTTTCATCTTCTCTAATATAACCATCATTTTCTATTTCGTCTTCTTGGGTATTATATTCAAAAATATTCTTTGTATCTTGTTCTATATAGATACCAGCACTATATTCTTCTACTTCTTCTAAATTTCTCGCACCATTAAAATATCGATATAATATGTCTTTATCTTTTTTAGAAACTTGTTCTGGTCCAATTCCTAAGTATTTATATCTCCAAATCACATGACGTTCATAACTATTAAAAGCATTATTTACTAAATCTTCATAACTATATTCTGCTCGAAACTTCATATTGGTTATCGAAATTGTAAGATTACTCCACATTTCTCCTGGAGTCGTTCTTTTAAATTCTTCTCTTAATTGTTTTATATCATCATATAATTTTTGAACTAGATCTACATACTGTTTTTCATCAATATTAAATTTACTTGGAACTTCATAGACATTAACAGGATTTTTTCTAAATATTCCTTTCGGAATATAATAGAAAAATAATTCTCCTGTTGGTTCTTTTTTACCATCTTCTATGACAGAACTATACAAATATATCGATTCCCATTTTTCTGGTATCAAATATAGTAATTTTCTTTGTATTTCTTCATACATTTCTTTTATCTGTTTCGTGTGATTTAACATATCCTTTTATTCCTTATCTAATAAACTTTCTCCTGTCATTTCCTCTGGTTTGTCTAGATGCATTAGATCAAGCATAGTTGGTGCTAAATCTGCTAATTTTCCACCTGATTTTAGTTTTAATGTTTTATCTGGTGTTACTAATATAATTGGTACAGGGTTTGTTGTATGTGCAGTATGTGGTTCTCCTGTCTTGTAATCTATCATTTGCTCTGCGTTTCCATGGTCTGCTGTAATAATTAAATTACCTTGTTTTTCTTCTACTAAACTTACCACTTTTCCGACACATTCATCTACAGCTTCAACTGCTTTTATAGCTGCTTCTAAACTTCCTGTATGTCCAACCATATCTGTATTGGCATAATTTAATATGATACTATCATATTTATCACTTTGAATAGCTTCTAACACTTTGTCTGTTACTTCATATGCACTCATTTCTGGTTTCATATCATAAGTTTCTACTTTTGGAGATGGTACTAATATTCTATCTTCTCCTGGATATTGTTTTTCTTCTCCTCCATTAAAGAAGAATGTAACATGTGCATATTTTTCTGTTTCTGCAATTCTTAATTGTGTATATCCTAATTTACTAATATATTCTCCAAATGTATTGTGTAAAGCTTCTTTCTTAAATGCAATATGGACATTTGGCATAGTTTCATCATAACTTGTGAAACATACATAATATAGATTTAAATCTTTCTTTGTTTCAAATCCATCAAATTCTGGATCTACCAATGCTCTTGTAATTTCTCTTGCTCTATCTGGTCTAAAATTGAAGAAAATAACAGAGTCGTTTTTCTCGATTTTTGCAATTGGTTCTTCTCCATTACAAATAACAGTTGGTTCAACAAATTCATCAAATACTTCTTTTTGATAAGAATCCTCTATTGCTTTTACTGGACTTCCTGCTTTTATGCCTTCACCATTAACAAGTGCATTATAGCATTTTTGAACTCTTTCCCATCTTTTATCCCTATCCATTGCATAAAATCTACCTGATAAACTTGCAATTTTTCCTACATTTTTTTCTTTCATTTTTTCTTCTAATTTCACAATATAGCTTTCTGCAGATGCTGGTGGTGTATCTCTTCCATCTAAGAAGCAATGTACATATACATTTTCAAAATCTCTTCTCTTAGCCATTTCTAATAATCCATATAGATGACGATTATGGCTATGAACACCTCCATCTGATACTAATCCTAAAATATGCAATTTAGAATTGTGTTTCTTACAATTCTCAATTGCTGCAATAAATTCTGGATTTGAGAAAAAATCTCCATCTTCTATTGATTTTGTAATTCTTGTTAATTCTTGATATACAATTCTTCCTGCTCCAATATTGGTGTGTCCTACTTCTGAATTTCCCATTTGTCCTTCTGGTAATCCAACATGTAATCCACTTGTATAGATATCTGTATTTGGATATTTTTTCATTAGTTTATCAATATTAGGTGTTTTTGCTAATTTAATAGCATTTCCATCTTTATTTGGATTATCTCCAAATCCATCTAATATCATTAGCATTGTTAATTTATCTTTCATAATCTACCATCCTTCTCTCTAAGATTTTAAGTGTGATTGTGTAACCTGTCGATTGTTATCTTACACTTATATAAGATTTCATATACAATCCATTAAGCCTCTTTGTCAAAGTTAACAATCTTTGAAAATTCTTCTGGATCTAAACTTGCTCCACCAACTAATCCTCCATCTATATCAGACATGGTGAATAGTTCTTTTGCATTTTTAGATTTTACACTTCCACCGTATTGTATTATAACGCTTTCAGCTACATTTTGTCCATATATTTCCTCAATTTTCTTACGGATATCTTTGATTGAGTTATTTGCATCTTCACTTGTTGCTGTTTTTCCTGTTCCAATTGCCCAAATTGGTTCATAAGCAATAATCGTATTTTCTACTTGTTCATTTGTTAAGCCTTCTAATGCTAGTTCTGTTTGTTTTGTAATCACTTCTGCTGTCTTTCCAGCTTCTCTTTGTTCTAATGTTTCTCCAACACATACAATTGGTTTTAATCCATTTGCAAATGCTGCTTTTATTTTCTTATTAACACTTTCATCTGTTTCATTAAAATATTGTCTTCTTTCTGAATGTCCAATAATGACATACTCAACATTAATTGATTTTAACATTTTTGCTGATACTTCTCCTGTGTAAGCACCTTTTTCTTCAAAATGCATATTTTGTGCTCCAATTTTGATATTGGTATTTTGCGCAGTTAATAAGGCATAAAATAAATCAGTAAATGGAACACATAAAATAACCTCATTTTGTGTTTCACCTACTAATTTTGATAATTCGTCAATATATCTAATTGTCTCATCTGGAAGCATATTCATTTTCCAGTTTCCTGCGATTACTTTTCTTCTCATAAAAAATTCCTCCATTCGCGCGTTATACGCTCTAATTATTTTATATATAATAATGTTAAATTCATTTTTTCGTAACTCAACATTATTACATGTCACCACGGACAGTATCATTGTATAACAAAAAAGAATACTTTTCAAGTATTCTCCTAGTTTTTCCTTGTTTTTTCGATTGTAACCGTCCAAAATGTCGCATAGACAAACGAACTCTATGCGACATTCTTTTTTATTTATCCATTAAAGCTTCAATTCCTGGTAATTTCTTTCCTTCTAAGAATTCTAGAGAGGCTCCTCCACCTGTTGAAATATGTGTCATTTTATCTTCTAATCCAGCTTTCTTAACAGCTGCTGCTGAATCTCCACCACCAATGATTGTTGTGGCATCAATTTCTGATAATACTTTTGCAATAGAATTTGTTCCTATAGCAAATTGATCAAATTCGAACAATCCTAAAGGTCCATTCCATACAACTGTTTTTGCTTTTCTTAATTCTTCTTCAAACATTTTTATCGTTTCTGGTCCTATATCAAATCCTTCCCAATCTGCTGGAATCTCTTTATAACTTACGATTTTACTTTCTGTATCTGGTTTAAATTCTTTACCCACTTTTGTATCTACTGGAAGCATGAATTTAACACCTTTTTGTTTTGCTTTTTCCATAGCTTCTTTCGCTAAGTCTAGTTTGTCCATTTCACAAATGGAATTTCCTACTTCATATCCTTGTGCCTTGAAGAATGTATATGCCATTCCTCCACCAATCATTAATGTATCTACTTTTTCTAATAAACTATCAATAACACCAATTTTATCAGAAACTTTTGCACCACCTAGAATAGCTACAAATGGTCTTTCTGGATTGTTTACTGCATTTCCTAAGAATTTCAATTCTTTTTCAATTAAGAATCCTGATACTGCTGGTAAATAACTTGCAATTCCTGTTGTTGAAGCATGTGCTCTATGTGCTGTTCCAAATGCATCATTTACATATACTTCTGCCATTGATGCTAATTTTTTAGAAAATTCTGGGTCATTATCGGTTTCTTCCTTATGGAATCTTACGTTTTCAAGTAATAAGATTTCTCCTTCTTTTAGGTTAGCAGCTTTTGTCATAGCGTCTTCACCAATAACATCTTTTGCCATGATAACTTCTTGTCCTAATAATTTTGATAATTCTTTCGCTACAGGTGCTAATGAAAATTCAGGTTTAAATTCTCCCTTTGGTCTTCCTAAATGTGATGCTAATATAATTTTACAATTTTGTTCTAATAAATATTTAATGGTTGGTAATGCTCCTACAATTCTTGCATTATCTGTTATATTTTGATTTTCGTCCATTGGTACATTAAAGTCACATCTTACAAATACTTTTTTTCCTTTCAAATCGATATCTTTTACTGTTTTTTTATTCATACTGAATCCTCCCTTTCTTTACTGCAACAAATGATATGCAGTTCTCTTTCTCAACAGTTCTATTGTATAGCATTTTTTTCCAGTTTTCAAGTAAAAAATTATATTTTATTTGAATTTTTATATTGATAAATAAAATCGTAAAAGACTAGGAATTGCCGTTCCTAGTCTTTTTATATTTCCTTTGTATTACATGAATACTAACCAATATATCAATATTGACCAATTTGCATTTTTATTATTTTACAGATGCAATATAGCAAGCTAAGTCTACTAATTTGTTTGAATATCCCCATTCATTGTCATACCAAGCTACTAATTTTACAAATGTATCTGTTAACATGATTCCAGCTGAAGCATCAAAAATTGATGTATGTGGATCTGAAATGAAGTCTGAAGATACAACTGGTTCATCTGTGTATTCGATGATTCCTTTGAATTCATTTTCAGAAGCTTCTTTCATAGCTTTACAAATTTCTTCATATGTTGTTGGTTTTGCTAAATTACATGTTAAGTCAACAACTGAAACATCAACTGTTGGTACTCTGAATGACATACCTGTTAATTTTCCATTTAATGAAGGGATAACTTTTCCAACTGCTTTTGCAGCTCCTGTTGAAGATGGGATAATATTAGCAGCTGCTGCTCTACCACCTCTCCAATCTTTTTTAGAAGCTCCGTCAACTGTTTTTTGTGTTGCTGTTGTTGCATGTACTGTTGTCATTAATCCTTCTGTAATACCAAATTTATCATTGATAACTTTAGCAAGTGGTGCTAAACAGTTTGTTGTACATGATGCATTTGATACGATGTTCATTTCTGGTTTATATTCTGTGTTGTTAACTCCCATAACAAACATTGGTGCATCTTTTGATGGAGCACTGATAACAACTTGTTTTGCTCCAGCATCTAAGTGTGCTTGTGCTTTTTCCATTGTTGTGAATACTCCTGAACATTCTAATACATATT
>CAMLYR010000086.1 GCA_946491915.1 uncultured Clostridium sp. | reverse complement strand
AGGCGCTGGATAGCATTTTTCTTCAGGAAATTCCTTGGAATATCGAGGTTCTGATTGGGGATGACTGCTCAACCGATAATACTATCGAAATCGTAAGAGAATATGCAAAGAAATATCCTCAAATTATTCGCGTGTTTGAAAATGCTTATAACCTGGGTGCATCTAAGAATTGCTATAATTTATTGATAAATGCAAAGGGAAAATATTTAGCCACCTTAGAAGGCGATGACTATTGGTCTGATCCATATAAGCTCAAAATTCAAATAGACTTTCTAGAAAGCCATTCCGAGTATATAGGATGTGCCCATAAGTTTATAGTAGTAGACGAGAATAGTTGCCCTCTAACAAATCAGTGCATTTCTTGGGTTAAGGAGAAAAAAATATTTACGTTAAGTGACTATGATGGTCTTGCTATGCCTGGGCAGCCATCAACCTTCGTGAGAAGAAATATATTTTTAGATTCAAATGTGGATTATTCTATTTGTTATAAGATAAATAGAATGATATTGGATAGAACTCTAATGTTATTCTTTTTAGCACAAGGAAATTTTTACCATATTGATCGCGTTATGGGATGTTACCGTAAAGTCATACGAAAAGGGAACTGTAATATTACATCAATGGAATATGTTACAAAACATAGTGCACTAGATGATTATCAAATGACTCTTGCTTTAGAACAGATTGCGGAAGAAATGTTTAATCAAAAAATTAATTGTCAGCGAACAAAGCATTTATTATTCGCAAAGGCAATAACAAACTGTATCCGCTTCCCTGGTAAAATGAGTGCAATTGAGTTAATCACCATTTTGCAGCGCATGCACAATCCTATTGTTGAAATAATAAAAAGTCCTTATTACATATTTCTGTTACTAAGATATCATATTATGTATAGGAGGATACAATGAAAGTATTGCATGTTATTGCCGGAAATGACAACACGGCTTACCCATTTTTACGCATGCTAGAATATGAACAATTTGATAATATTGAAAATTTTGTATTAATTTCAGTTTCTAAGGAAAATGTTATAAAAAAATCCCCATTGCTTTTAGTCTCTACAAGTGCACTTTATTTATCAAATGGATCCTTTGATGACAAGGAACTTATTAAAATAATGGAAGACGTAGAATTGATCTTTTGGCATTCCTTCTCTGGATCTAATGGACTTGGACTCAAATGGTTACTCCACGAAAAAAGGTTTTGGAAAAAGTCTCTTTGGATAATTAGTGACATAGAGCTTCGGCAGCTAGAATATTATTGTGATACCCAGGTTTACAATAAGGATTTTTATAAAATGGCATATCAAATTAGTCGACATATTCGCGTAGCTGTTCAGAATATTTTTTCCCAAGTGTCAGCCCAATATGTATTGGAGTTAAAAATCCCATATATAGTACCGTATCCATGGAGATTTAATAATCTTCATCAATTATTAAATTTCGCTCCTAAAACCTCAAAAAATGACAAACCCGAACTGATGATACAGCTTGGATACAGTGGTTTGGCTATAAATCAGCACGAGAAGCTGTTTCAAATTATAAACGAAATAAATCAAAAGTATTATTATCTAGTTCCGCTGAATTTCGTTGATAATCCATCCGAAAAGCAAAATAGCAAGTGGTATTTTAAGCATTTATCTAGCAAGCGAAAACTATACCCAGAGCAAAAAATTTCTTTTTTATCAAAGCAAATTGATCAAGAGGAATATTTGAACTATTTGCATCAAATTAATGCTGTTTTTTTGTTCAAGTATTATGCGAATTGTTATCAATTGTTGCTATATTCTGTTTTTACTAATACACCAGTTTTTGTAATAGAAGACAGTTTGCTTTTCTTAAAATTGCGGCAGATAAAGTTTCCTCTCTACTCAATACAAGATATATATAATATAAATGATATCATTCAAAAACATAAAATGGTGAGCGAGCAAATAAAGGCCTTGCTAGCCAAAGAACTAGAGTATAAAAACATTGTTAATATATGGAAAAATTTGTTTAAAGAAATATACTAAGGAAAAATCAATGAAATTTTTACATATTATTCATTTGAACGAACAAAATGGTTATCAATTGTTCAAACAGTTACACGAAACTTATGACTTGACAGAACATACTTTTTTAGTATGTAATTCAAAATCTTCTCTCAAGCTTTTTCCCAGTTATCAAGAATTTGATAATTTTGTTTATTTGCCTAACAATCGTTTTCAAAAAGCTATATTAATTTATCGTTTAATGAAACAAGCAAAATATATTATATTTAATTCCTTGTTGTTTAACTCGGATAAATATCTCATTTTTATTTATTTATGCTGTAAACGATTTTTACAAAAGGCTGCTTGGATGGAATGGGGGGCCGATCTTTATAATTGGAGAAGAAAAGGGACTGATTTTAAGAGTAAATTGTTAAATTATATCAATTATCATATAAGAAAGGAAATTAAGGTCGTTGGTGTGACGTTTGAAGCTGATGATATCGAAGTGCATAAGCAGTTCGGTGCAAATGTCAAATGTTATTTTACGCCATTGCCGTTTGGAGCTGATCGTAAAGAAATGCTCGAGAAAACTTATAAGCATCAGGACGATAAAAAATTCATAAGGATACAAATTGCTCATAATTCATTGCAAGTGAATAATCATATTCCTATTTTATCCAGATTAGAAACATTTGCTCATGAAAATATACAATTAGTTTTGCCATTGAATTACGGAGTTTTCGGAATAGGGAAACAATATGGAGGAACACAGTATAGAAATTCTGTGATATTATGTGCTAAAAGCTTATTTAAGGATAAGGTTACTATCATATCCAAAAAAATGCCTTTACAGAATTATTTGCAATACCTGCGGAATATAGATATCGCCATTTTCGATTGCGAAAGACCTATTGCTTTAGCCAATATCTATTATATGTTATATATGGGAAAAAAGGTATATCTTCCCAGTTCTTCTGTACATTATCAATTTTTTAAACGAATCGGTTTGCCGATATATGCTACAGATGATATACCCCATATGTCATTTGATGAATTTACACGTCAGGAAAATATAAGTAATATTCATATATATATATTAGATAAATTCACACCAGGAAAAGAGATCCAATTTTGGGGCGATTTTTTCACTCATATTGAATACGATTTAGGTACTGGAGGATATGCATGAAGGAAATCGGTGGATATTTAGAATATGAAAGATATCATGGCGAAGAGTACTACACCCATATGCTTCGTTTTAACACCGCACGCAATGCACTCGTTTTTGCTGTTTTGGAGAATAAATACAAAGCAGTTTGGATACCGCAATATTTGTGCGACTGTATAGGCGATACGCTAGTGAAATATGATATCAAGTACAAAACATATAATGTATCTGACAATTTTTTGCCCGTTTTTAATACCGCTCTGCAGCCAGGAGAAGTATTGGTACTAGTGAATTACTTTGGGATTCTCTCAAATGCAGATTTATTAAATTACAAATCTCATTTTAAGTCTGTTATTGTTGATAATACACAATCATTTTTTCAGCAACCTTCTCCCGGTATTGATACTGTTTACTGCTGTAGAAAATTTTTTGGAGTTAGTGACGGAGCATACCTTCAACTAAACACTGTATCCAGTAAGTATCACAATTTGCCCCGCGATGTTTCATCGACTCGCATGATACATATCTTGGGACGGTTTGAACAAGATGCCTCATTATTTTACCGGAAATATCAACAAGTTGAAAATGATTTGTCAAAAGAAAACATAAAACAAATGTCTCAACTCACGCAAAATATTCTTTCATCGCTTGACTATGTCAACATACTGAATAAGCGTAGAGAGAACATTAATTATATTCATAACAAGTTAAAAAATTACAACGAAATTTCCATTTGTCCTATCCATGGATATTACATGTATCCATTTTTAATTCGAAACGGAGATAAATTGAAAAATATATTAATTTCGAAAAAAATATATATACCAACTTTATGGCCAAACGTGTTGAAAAGTTGTTCGGCAAACACCATAGAATACTATCTGGCATCTAATTTAGTTCCCATTCCAATCGATCAACGTTATGATTTCAATGACATGGATTATATTTCTTCAACGATAATCGATACATTAAAAAAACTATAAAAAGGAATTAAATATTATGGTTATTAATCAAGGAATTATACTTTTAAGGGCAATCGAATATGATGATTTGCCATTTCTGCAGGAAATGATGAATGATCCTGGGATCGAAATCATGACTGGTGGAAGCTGCTTCCCAGTTTCCCTGGACCGGCAGAAGCGATGGTTTGAATCTTATAATCAGCAGGAAGAACTGCGCTGCATGATACAGATAAAGGGTGGGGCAACGATAGGCTGCATTATGCTGACCAATATTGATTGGAAAAATCGGACGGCAGAGCTCTCGCAAAAAATCAAAGCGGAAGCTTCTGAACGCGTGCCAAACGATATTATGGACGCCATGATGGGATTTTTACATTATGCATTTTATGAACTGAATCTCAACTGCATTTATGGCACTGTATTAGAGTATAATCACTTATCGCGCAAACTAGCTAGAAAGTGCGGATTAAAAGAAGAAGGAGTTTTAAGAGAGCGTATATTCAAAAATGGAAAATACCATAATCTAATTCCAAACTCAATTATCAAAAGTGATTTCGACAACGCGTATAAAAAATATAAGGAGGAACGTATCAATGCCAAATAGAGAAAAATATAATCAGGCTTTTAAACATATTTTTACAGTAGAAGATGCTGTATTAAATGAGGACTTTTCTATTTTAAATATAGAAAAGTGGGATTCTGTAGCACATATGGGTCTTATTTCTGAATTGGAGGAGGCCTTTGACATCATGTTTGACACAGATGATATCATCAACTTTACTTCCTATACTTGTGGAATCGATCTATTGAAAAAATATGGAATTGAGCTTTAAGGAGAGAAGGAAATGAAACTTGGTATTATGCAGCCGTATTTTCTTCCTTATATTGGATACTGGCAGCTTATTGCTTGCGTGGATAAATTTGTTATTTATGATGATGTGACCTTTATCAAAGGAGGATGGATTAATAGAAATAGGTATTTATATCAAGGTGAAGCAAAATACTTCAATATTATTATGGATGGAGCCAGTTCCTATAAAAAGATTAATGAGATAAATTTAACGCAAGATGGTGGACGCTCAAGGAAAAAGCTGTTATCGACAATTTCAATGGCGTATAAAAAAGCCCCACAATTCAGATCTGTTTATCCACTAGTAGAATCCATCGTCATGTTCGAAGAAAACAACATGGCAAAATTCATAGAAAACTCCATCCGGCAAGTTTGTACATACTTAGGAATCTCTACGGAAATTTTTGTTTCATCAAATATAGAGAAAACTCCAAATTTAACAAAAGACGATCGCGTTATCGATATATGCAAGCGCCTAAAAGCAGATACGTACATTAACGCTATTGGAGGTCGGGCTTTATATACACAAGATAAATTCAATCAAAATGGTTTAGAACTCGGGTTTATTAAAACAAACGAGATTGAATACAAACAATTTGACAATGCATTTGTCCCGGGACTCTCAATTTTAGATGTTATGATGTTTAATTCGCAGGAAGCAACTTCTGCAATGCTAAATGAGTTTATCATTTTAAAATAATTGATAATATAAAGGCAAGATAATAATGATTTAACCAGAGCAAGCGTTTGCTGGCCGAATTTGTACTTTTACTCATGCTACCTTGCATTATTTTTCATCTTTTAATATAATAAAAGCAATTTTATTAGCTTGAAAGAAGGAGTTATAATGAAGCTCAACCAGACACAGCATAAAGTTTACGATGTGGTTATCAGCACATTGGCAATTATTGCAGTTGTTCTGGTGCTGATTGATCTGTCACAGGGATTGAACGAATGGCAGCAGGCTATGGACCAGACTATTTTAGGTATTTTTACGCTGGATTATGTCGTGCGCCTTTACATCGCGCCTGACAAGTTCAGTTTTGTACGCTCAAATATCTGCGATCTGATTGCGATTTTCCCTTTCCATACCATTT
>CAMLYR010000085.1 GCA_946491915.1 uncultured Clostridium sp. | reverse complement strand
ATTGAATTTTCAAGGTGCGAAGCCCATTTAAGGTATGGGAAGTCTTAGTTAGTAAAACTTAATGGCATAAACAATAAAAGTAATCCAGATGTAATAGAGTCTTTCGATAATGTGCCAAGCGAATTAATTGGAACTTGGGAAGCTAAATCAGGAAGAAAAGTAGAGATTTTTGAAGATGGGAAAGTGTATTGGACATATAATACATCTGGTTCCATTTATACAGGATATATAGGTACAGTTAATGGCTATTCTATTGTATTATCCAAAAAGTATGAAGGAAATGGGAAAGGAAACTATCAACTCATGTCGGAAATATCAGAAACAGAATTGCAAGATACTTATATTATTTACGACATTACAATGCATGGTGATGCGGCGTTTTCGGCACAAAACGTGGATTCTAGAGAATATGCGTGGTCATTTATAAAAAGTGAATAACTGAAGTAGATAAACTTGATTCTATAATGTTATAACAAATTTGTGATAACAAAATTTAGATTAGTATTGAAGGAAAAAGAATGAGTAATTTTATAGAAGATTTAGATGATAGGTACCAAAGAGAACGTCAGAGAAATAAAATAAAGAAAGGAAATAAAACTTTCGCTTGGAATATTCCATTAAAAGTAAAAATATATGGTAGTGTAAATAATAACTATATGATTAGAAAAGGGGCACTTACAAGGTTTCTATACATAAGAAATAATTGCAGAGTACATTTTACAGATGCGGATATTCTCACAATGTTACTTCAAATACAAGAAAAGCATACGATGGATTTATTGATTGAGAATTTGAAAAGTGCATATCGAAACCGTGTTGAAGATTATAATATATATATTGGCAAAACAAAATATGAATTAAATGGCATCCCCAAAATAGAAGATAACCAGATTTTTACTACTCCCCAAGATGTGGACATTCCATTTGATGATTTACTTGTTTTGATAAATTTAATTTTATCAAAGGATCAGGCGTCCAATCCATTATGGCCTGGTAGACCAGATTTTTTAAAACATACGCTTTCTAAATATATTTCTTTAATTCGGTATTATTATTATGCGGATAGCAAAGCACGCGATTATTTGTTAAGTATGGGGTATAATATTGATATGGATATTTATCATAATTATGATACAACTGCCAAACGAGACGAAAAAAGAGGATTCTTTTCTGATTTTGAAGTGTTTGAAAAATCAGGAGTATTGTGATAAGATTGTATTGGATCCTAGTACGGCTTTTTGCCTCCTCAGCGTTTGAGGATAAGGTAGTTAAAATTTGGTTAAATTTGTTCGACTACGTCGATGTTTTGGAGCAAGTCAATTTATTCTGAGAACCTACGAATGTCGGCAAGCTTGCCGCCATTTGTAGAACCCCAGAATAAATCAACTTGTTTACAAAGAATTAGTACCAAATTTAAGTAGGATCCTTTTTTATGTGGAGAAAAAATGGAGCGATATATTTTTAAAGAACAGGAACTTACAAATGAATATCAATATATCTTTTTGTGTGGTTCCCACTATACAAACAGTGATCAAAAAGATAAAAGAAATGTGTTACGTAATTTCTTGAAAAAGAAAAACGCATTTTATCGTCCAATTATTTTAGAAGATAATTTTATTTTTAAAAAGAATAAATCTCGTTTTTTACAATATGATGATATTTATATGAAAGACCTATATCAGGTGGAAATGGTAATGAATTATTTATCTGATAATAACATAATTATTCATGAAAGTATTTCCACAGGTGCTGAGACTGGCTTGTTTTTGAGCGAAGAGCATGCATTAAATAAGACTTGCCTTTTACTTCCGGATGAAACAGCGATTGAAGAAAATAAACTTGGACAGTTTATACGCTTGGCTTTTTTACAAGAGCCAAATGCAGTAAAAGTTATAAAGTTTTATCCGAGGGTGGAAAAGAATATCGTTTCGAATGATGTAAAGAATTGGCATACTTATTTTTGGAATGATAAAATTGGACAGAATTTGGGTGATCAAATTCAAAAATTTTTAGAGACACAAAACTTAGGTTATAGGATTAAGTTTACAAAGAATAAAAAAAAGGTGGATGAAGGATATATTCACTATAAGAAAAATGAAACAAATTTGGAAATTACTTTATTGCCAAGAATTCTTTTGAATTGTATTGCGGCTGTGTTTAATATTAATGAAGTGTCAAAGACAATTTTTAATGCAGGGAAAAGAGAACTAAAAGAATATATAGCGGATATTAAAAATTATTTATTCAAAGTATTTATTCATACTATAGAAGAAAAAACAGGAGAAAATTTTGAACAGTGTTCTATACATGCAAAAATGAATGTTAACAGTGTGTATATTTCAGGAATAATAGGTATGAGTTTATATCTATTTCAGGCTGCAGGATTTATTGATATTATTAAAGCAGAAGATTATATGGATAGTAATAGAGTTGAAATTACTAGAAAAATGGTCACTTATCAAGATGGAACAAAACATTTTTTTTATGATAAATATTCAAATTGTATAGAAATTGCAGTTGATACACAGATAGTATGAGGAATAAGATGGATGAACAGCTAGTAGTAAAGTATATTAAAACAAAGAATAAGGTTCGAAAAATTGTAACATATGCGGAAAATGGAGAATTACGACGATATCATCAAGAAGTTGTAAAATATCTTGAAAGATATACAAAGAATTCTATTTTTGCAAAAGCGTATGTGCCCAAATCATCTATTTACAAAAATGCAAAGGCACATATGTATAACGATGTTTTTGTAAAAATGGATATTAAAAATTTTTTTCCAAGCATAAATCATAAATACATGGCAGAATGTTTGTTTTTTGAAATTAATAAAGCTACGAAGATAAGTCGCAAGGAATGTTATGATATTGTAAGGAGATGTAGTATTGGTGAGAAAGGGCTTCCTTTGGGGCTTGTTTCTTCTCCTGCATTAGCGAATCTTTATATGAAAGAATTTGATGGGTTATTATACGGCAGACTTAAAACGATGGGATTAAATAACCCTATTTATACTAGATATGCAGATGATATAGTTATTTCCTTCCAAACAAATGGAGATGATTTTGCAAAAGTAGACGATATAAAAAGAGTAGTTCGGGATCTTTTAAAAAAAGTATACTTGACTCTAAATGAGAAAAAAACAAAATGTTATACATTGAATGAGACAAATCATGTAAGAATTACAGGAATTAGTATTACAAAAGATGTGAAAAATTATAGGCACATTAGTGTAGGAAAGAAATTGAAGAATCAGATTTTTTGGGATGCTATTAATATGTATGATGAGAAAGTTAAGGACTATACAAAAATAGGGCATTTGAAAGGCGTGTTTTCTTTTGTTCTTTCGATAGAAAAAAAGGGAATTGAAGATTGTTATTCGGAGAATATGAAACAGTTGATTAAAGTAAGGGGGTATGATAGTTTAAAAGAAATGATTACGGCACTGGGAAGCAATGAGAATAGAAATGATAACAAAACAATGATAACAAAATGATAACATCAATTTGGACAGATCGGACGAGTTGGACAGTTGAACAAAAAATAAGTCAAATGTAACCAGAACGCCTATACAAAATTGTATAGAATAAAATTTCGCTTTGCGAGTTCGAATAATGCAAGAATATAGTATTTATATTGTATAGCAGGTGGTCTATAAGATTGCCTGCTATGTATATTTTATTTTGTGATTTTTATTTATATTATAATATCGCTGCCATAAAAATATGATTTGATTATTTAAAGATAAAGAATTCTGTGGCATCGAGAGTTGTTTTAAGGGGGAGAGAAGTGTTAAGAAAACAAAAGATTAAAAAAATTTGTTTTATATTATTTACACTAATTTTAATTTGCTTTCTGTTTAAATATCGAAAGATAATAGCTATAGTAATTTCTAGATATTATTTCGAAGTTAATCTAAGTCTAGGGAAAGTTTTGTTGAATGCAATCATAATTTGCATTGGCTCATTGTTGAGTATATTAGTATGTTGGATTGTTGGAAAATACAGAGATAAAAAGATAATGAATGTCGGAGGCTCTTTTTCAAATAGGCATCCACGATTAAACATGATTGTTGGTCTAGCATTAGTAGTAATTATAGGAACTATTTGTTTTGTAGTAGCACATTATACTTTTTTATATTTAGGACGTAAAATTAACGCATTAGTTGATTGGGTATCCAATATGGCGTCTAAGATGGACGCAGTTGTAATTGTTGCATTTATAACAGGGACGGTATCTATAGTAGGCGTAATTATTAGTTCCATCGTTGCTAAGATAATTGATTATAGAAAAAGCAGACAGGATTATTTAGCAAGAAAAAGGGAAATACCATATGGGGAATTTGTTGAGATGATTTATAAAATTCAACAAAATGTAAAAAATAGTGGAAGCTATACGGAAGAAATGATGCTGGAAGATCTCTCTAGATTTTCAAGACAAATCACACTTTGGGGGTCATCTAAAGTTGTGCAGAAATGGGTGAAATTTAGGGAAAATGGGGCGAAACCAGATGCAGGTACGAATAATTTGTTTCTAATGGAAGAAATAATGAACGAAATGCGAAAGGATTTAGGATTAAAGAAAGTTAAGAAAGGTAACTTATTGGCCTTTTTTGTAAATGATATAAAAGAAGTTTTAAACGTTAAGAAATAGTATTAAGCAAGTAATGGTGGCAACAGAAAATCTGTAAGGCAGAGTAAGTGATGTAATTGAAGTAAATAACGGTGTGTATCTGCACAAAACTTAAACAAATAAATTTAATAACATTAAAGGGCACGCCGAGTTCAAATAAATAGTGTAGTAAAATAAAAAGAAGAGAAATTTGAAGTTTACGAAGTGAACGGGGGGTTACAATGGGCTTTTGGATTTTTATGTTGATTATGGATCTGCTCATTCCGGTTACGATGATTGGTTTTGGAAGCTATTTTATGAAAAATGCTCCAAAGGAAATAAATGCAGTATTTGGATATCGAACTTCGATGTCTATGAAGAATAAAGACACATGGGAATTTGCTCATAAATATTGTGGTAAAGTTTGGTGCGCCTCTGGAATAGCTATGTTATCGATAACAGTAATATTCATGTTTTTAGTAATCGGTAAAAATGAAGAGTGCGTGGGGCGTATAGGAGGAATTATCTGCGGTGTTCAACTTATTCCTTTAATCGGGTCCATTTTTCCAACAGAAGTAGCCCTAAAAAAGAATTTTGATAAGAATGGGAAAAGGCGATAACTTCCAGCTTGTATGAGTACGATAAATTGGAAGTTGTGGAGATTATATTATGATTAGAGAATTTCAGAAATCGGATATAGAAAGACTCGCAGATATATGGTTGGATACCAATTTGAACGCACACAATTTCATTCCTTCGCAATACTGGTTGAGTAAGTTTGAAACGGTAAAGGAAATGTTTTTACAAGCAGAAATATATGTTTTTGAAAAAGAAAATGAAGTGCAGGGGTTTATTGGATTGTATGAAAATTATATTGCTGGCATTTTTGTGCAAAGTCAATTCCAAACGAAAGGAATTGGCAAACAACTGCTGGATTTTGTTAAAGATAGAAAAGAGGAATTATCTTTAAGTGTGTATCAGAAAAATATAAGAGCCGTAAAATTTTATAAAAGAGAAAATTTTGAAATCAGGTGTGAAAATAAAGATGAAGATACATGTGAAAAGGAATATCTAATGGTATGGAGCCGAAAATAAAACTTTCAGTTCTACAGAGAGTTTGAATGCAACAGAAGATATGAATTTACGGAGGGTATTAGTAAATGGATAAAAGAACAAAAGTTAAAGCAATTACAACTATAATATGCTTGATATTGAGTGTGTTTGCTTTATATACTTTTATTTTTGTTGCAGATGTTTCTAATGGATGGAGAATAGTTTTAATTATAATTGCAATATCTTGGATAATTTCTGGAATAAGCAATTTGGTAGAATATTTTGGAAAACGAAAAAAATCCTAATTTGTCAAGTTGAAATTATGAGAGTGTGTTGATATGAGAATTAAAGAAATCAAGGAGAATAAAAAACGATTTCTTCCGCTGTTGCTATTAGCA
>CAMLYR010000084.1 GCA_946491915.1 uncultured Clostridium sp. | reverse complement strand
TGTTCAAGATTAAGGACGATCCAAGAATTACTAAGATTGGGCATACTATTAGAAAGTACAGTCTTGATGAATTGCCACAACTCTGGAATGTCCTAATTGGTGATATGTCGTTAGTTGGTCCTCGTCCGCCTCTACCATCAGAAGTGGAAGAGTATACCGATTATGACAAGCAAAGATTGCTTGTCATGCCGGGTTGCACAGGGTTATGGCAAGTTACTAAGCGTAATGAAGCTGATTTTGATGAAATGGTCTGGCTTGATATCGTGTATATCAACCATTCCGGAATATTGGAAGATTTGAAGTTGATTATTAAGACTATTGGGGTGGTTATTCATCCTAATGGTGCGTATTAATTAGGAGAAGAATCTTTGAAAATAGAGATTTTGGTTGCTGCACATAAAAAATTTCCTATGCCAGATAAAAAAGGCTATTTACCAGTATTAGTAGGTGCAGTAAAGAATTATAAGTCTGGAATAGAATATCAAAGAGATGACGAAGGCGAAAATATTTCGGCAAAAAATCCAAATTACAACGAACTTACTGCTGTTTATTGGGCTTGGAAAAATTTGAAAGATGTTGACGCTATTGGATTAGTCCATTATCGTCGTTTCTTTTTTGACTCAAAGCCATATTCTTTAGAAAATGTAACTAGTATCAAAAAAGTAAATCAGTTGTTACAAAAATATGATGTGATTTTACCTAAAAAGAGAAATTACTATATTGAAACTAATTATTCACATTACATTCATGCACATCATAAAGAACCGCTTGATAGGACAAGAGAAGTTATTGCAAAAGAATATCCGCAATACTTAAGTTCATTTGACAAAGTGATGAGAAAACGTGAAGCACATATGTTTAATATGTTTGTTATGAGAAAGGATGCCTTTAATTCGTATTGTTGTTTCATGTTCAGCATATTAAGTAGAGTTGAGAATCAAATTGATATATCTGAATATTCTGTGCAAGAAGCGAGAGTATTTGGATATATTTCTGAGTTATTGATGGATGTTTGGCTTGATACCAATTCATTTACTTATGTAGAAGTTCCTTGGGGACAAATTGGTGGAAAGAATACTTTAAAGAAAGGCTTTTCTTTAATTAAACGAAAAATAGGTATAAAAACGAAAACACATTTTTAATTTGGTATGAGAAAAAATATGAGATGGAAAATAGTAAAACTGTATGAATATTCAATTTACTTTATAGTTTTTTTATATTTAGGTTTTATCAACCTTTTTAAAGACTTAAATTCTTTAAGTATTAGTATAGGTGTTGTTATATCTGTTTTACTATATTTTATTTATGTAAATCAAAAAAATAGAGAAATAAAAGTTTCAAGATATGTATCTATTTATATAGGCGTTTTTATTTTAATGTTTGGGATACAGTTATATAGACTAAATAGTTTTTCCTTATCTGGGTACACAATTAAAGATGCTTTGATTCATAATAGATATTATGCGTATATGTTGTTAACGTTTCCGATGACGGAGGTGCTAGCAATTACTGAACGAAGAATGAGATTTATTAATAATATATATTATATGGGAGTTGCTATATTAATATTTAGATTTAGCGCGTGGTTTTTGTACAATAAATTACATATGAATGTAGCTCCAGGTTATTTTGAAGTAATGGGATTTGATTGGGCGAGAAATGGAGTAAGTAGATTATCAGGTACTTTTTTAGATAATTACGTATGGGTTATGGCTCTTTTTAAAATTATCAAAGAAAAAAGTACTGTAATTAAAATACGTAGTATTTCAGTTATAGTATTGTGCTTTTTATATGCATATATTGTGTATGATTCACGTTCACAACAAATAGCCTATTTATTAAGTTTAGTGGTATTCATACTTATCGTTAGTGATACTTTTAAAAGTAAAGCTCTAGATGTGGTAGGAGCTATAGCCATTAGTCCAATTATTTTTAGAGGAAATTACTTAAATAAATTGGTTAATACCTTTTCGACTTCAAATGCAGACTATGGATCTAGTACTCAAATAAGAATGATGACATTAAATACATATCAAACTCTTTGGATAGAAAGAGGTGTATGGTGGGGATATGGTATATCAAACGATGGGAATTATTTTAATATATTGGATACACATATGGTAAACCAATCAGACCTAGGTATATTATCTATGTTATTTCAATATGGAATAATAGGTTTTGTTATTTTTATATCACCATTTGTAATGGGATTATATGTAAGCTTAAAAAAAATCAAATTTGTTCAAAATAAATTTTTATTTTTACTAATTTGTACTACTGTATTAACTAGTATAATGTCACAAAATATGTATGATCCATTTAGATTTCTAATAGTACCATTTTTATTAAGTTTTATTTCTGTAGTTAGCTTTATGAATAAAAAGGAGAATTAAAGTTTATGAGGAAACAGCAAGTTGCCGCTATTGTAGTAACATATAATAGAAAAAAGTTACTAAAAGAATGTATTGAAAGCTTATTGGAACAAACCGCAAAGCCAGATATATATATTATTGATAATAATAGTACAGATGGTACAGTTAATTATATTGCAAAATATATTGATGATAACAGTATAAACTATGTTAATACGGGGAAAAACCTAGGTGGTGCTGGTGGATTTCAGTATGGTATAAAGATGGTAGCTCAAAAGGATTATGATTTTGTTTGGATTATGGATGATGATTGCATACCAACTAAAAATGCTTTGAATGAGTTTCTTAAGGCAGATATAAATCTAAATCATGATTACGGCTTTTTGTCTAGTAAAACTTTGTGGACCGATAATACCTTGTGTACGATGAATATTCAGAGAAGGACATTAACAAAAAATGTGTCTGATTTTTCATCTGAATTGATACCTGTTACTTTAGCTTCTTTTGTTTCCTTATTTGTTCCAGTTTCAGTTATCAAAAAAGTAGGGTTACCAATTAAGGAATTCTTTATTTGGACTGATGATTGGGAATATACAAGACGAATTTCCTCAAAATATGAATGTTATGTTGTAACTAATAGTATTGTTGTGCATAAAACAAAAACTAATGTTGGTGCAAACATTGCAACAGATGTCCCAGAAAGAATAGAAAGATATAGATATCTGTATAGGAATGATTTTTTCTTTTATAGAAGGGAAGGGTTAAAAGGATATGGATATGAATTTTTACGTTTAAATGATCACATGATAAGGGTTTTGTTCAAAGCTAAAAATAATAAACGTAAAAGGTTAAAGATGATATTTAAAGGAACAATTGAGGGATTACGTTTTAATCCGTCTATAGAGTATATAAAATAAAAATGTAGAAAGTTGGATAGTATGAAAAAGATTTTAGAGGCGTTTGGTGAGCCAATTTTGTATGGTGGGCAAGAGGCTTTTGTATTTAGAACAATTGAAAATATGAACAAAAAAGGTCTAAAATTCGATTTTTTAACACCATATTATGCTGATAATCCCGACTATATTAGCTTTATTAAATCACTAAATTCTACGCTATACTCTTTTAATTTACCTTTTAATGTTGGAAAGAATAGATTTAATGTTGTAAATACATATAAAAAAATACTGCAAGATAATCAATATGATGTTGTGCATATAAATAGTGGAAGTATATCTATACTTGCATTATTTACCTTGTATGCTAAAAAAGCAGGTGTGAAAAAAGTTATTGTGCATTCGCACATGTCAGGAAAAAATAAGAATGTAAAGCATGAAGTAATTAAAAAGATTTATGCACCAATCTTTAGTAAATATGCTGACGTTTTGGTTGCTCCAACAAAAAAAGCTGCATATTGGCAATTTTCAAAAAAAATTTTTAACAAAAAAGGAAGAATTTTAAAAAATGGAATTAACATACAGCAGTATGCATATAATATTGGGACTAGAGAACATTATCGTAACAAATTGAATATTTCAGATAATGAAATACTAGTTGGTCATGTTGGAAGGCTATCACCTGAGAAAAATCAAATATTTTTAATAAAGCTATTAAGTTATTTTATTAAAAATAATACTAAGGCCAAGCTATTACTTATAGGAGCTGGTCCACAGGAAAAATCAATACGAATGAGTATTAAGCAAAATCGATTAGAGAAATATGTCCAATTAATAGGAAATGTAGATAATGTTGAAGATTATCTACAAGCAATGGATTTATTTATTTTTCCTTCTGAATATGAAGGACTAGGAATTGCAAGTATTGAAGCTCAGGATGCTGGGCTTCCGGTATTAGCTTCCACTAATGTTCCTCTGGATATTAAGGTTACTGATAATGTGATGTTTCTTGACTTAAATTCATCGCTTAAAGAGTGGTATAAGCAAAGTTTAAAGTTACTATCCAGGAAGTATGATCGAGCAGAAAATACATTTTTTTTAGAAAAACAGGGATACGATATTAGAAATACTGCTGAAAAGTTGAAGAAAATTTATTTGGGGTAATAAAATAATGAAATCAGACATAACCGTAATTGTTCCAATGTATAATGTTGAAAAATATGTAAAAAAGTGTTTTGAGTCATTAGAAAATCAGACATACAGTAATTTTGAAGTTTTGGCTATTAATGATGGATCGCCAGATAATTCTAGTAAGTATGCGAAAGAATGTGCTGCAAAAGATAATAGAATTAAAGTAATTGATAAAGAAAATGGTGGCTATGGTTCAGCGTTAGAGTTAGCTATAAATAGTATTGATTCTGATTATTTTTTGGTTTGTGATCCTGATGATTGGTTGGAAGAAGATTGTTTAGAAGTACTTTATACATTTGCCAAAAATAATGACACTGATATTGTAGTAGGGGATCGATTTGATGTGTATGCTGATGATGGAAGTGCTCATAAATGTTCTGTGAAACCAGGATATTTAGAAAGTATTGAACCTAAAAAAGTATATTCAGAAACACAGGATATACAGCTGTTTTCTTTTTTTCAAGTTTCACCGCATGCAAAACTTTATAAAACCCAATTGCTAAAAAATGTTAGTTTCCCTAAACACGTGAGTTATACGGATTTTTTGTTATATTTGGTTGCGTTGTCTAGAGCGAAGAAAGTATCATATTATGATAAAGCCCTCGCTTTTTATTTACAAGATAGACCAGGAAATACAGCAACTGATATAAGAAAGTCTATAATTAATGATTATTTAACCGTGTGGAAAAAAACTTTTGAAATAATCAACAATAATAATGTCGATAATAATGTCGATTTTTTAATGTATAGACTTTATATGCAACTACGACTTATATTAGCAGAATATAAGAGGGTGTCTATTAATGGTTTTAATAATAAGTATTGGGATAATATAATGTCAGCAGTTTACGAATTACAAAATATAGGGATAAATACAGTCCCTTATTTTGAAAATAGCATGATAAAAAAAACTTTTTTTAAATTCTTTATGAATAGAAAAACAGCTAACTTTGCTGCAAAAATATATGTTACTCTAAAAAAATAGGAAAGTAGGTTATATTGCCCCTGTAAATTCAAAATGGATCGTATGGCTTGGTCAAAAATGTATTACATGCTTATCATGCAATTAAAAATGCTGGTGTAGATGTAAAATGGATTCCATACGGAAGTCAAAATATTTTGTTTAAAAATGGCTATACACTACCATTGTCGCGGAGGGGAGAGATTTTGGTAAGTGTATTGAAAAAGCATATAGAAATAAAGAATTCGAAAGACTTTCTGATGAAAGTAGAAATGTTTATTTTAGTCTTATCAGTTGGAAAGCTTGGTCTGGACATTTTAGAAATTTTATTGAAAGAGATTTTTTTGAATAGTGATGGAAAATAATTATCTAATAATTGGTTCTGGTCTTTTTGGAGCAGTATTTGCTCATGAAGCAGCAAAACATGGAAACAAAGTTACAGTAATTGAAAAAAGAGATCATATTGCAGGTAATATTTATACTAAAGAGGTAGATGGTATCCAAGTTCATCAATATGGTGCACATATTTTTCACACTTCAAACAAAGAAGTATGGAATTATGTACAACAATTTGCTGAATTTAATCGTTATACTAATAGTCCTGTTGCAAACTATAAAGGACATATGTACAACTTGCCTTTTAATATGAATACTTTTAGTGAAATGTGGGGAGTAAGAACTCCGCAAGAAGCTA